>NZ_JBHVPH010000017.1:1860-108269 GCF_042887425.1 Kitasatospora sp. NPDC057940 | reverse complement strand
ATCGCGCGCTTCGACAACGGCGACGTCTGGCTCGGTGACGACAAGAACCCGAACCGCCCCCACCTCGCCTTCGACCAGGCCGAATGGACCGCCTTCGTCCAAGCCATCGAAGCCCGCGACCCCCGCTTCACCGCCTGACCACTCACCGGGAGGCCCACATGCCCGACCGGCACGACCCCTACGACCACGATCCCGCCTCTGCCACCTGGGTCAAGTCCCCCTATTCCGCAGAAAGCAACGGCGACTGCGTGATCATCGCCCGCTTCCCCAACGGCGATGTCTGGCTCGGTGACGACAAGAACCCGAACCGCCCCCACCTCGCCTTCGACCAGGCCGAATGGACCGCCTTCATCCAGGCCATCGAAGCCCGCGACCCCCGCTTCACCGCCTGACCACCCACCACCCCGCCCCGCCCCGCACCACCCGGCGCCGCTCACCGCCTCCCCTGCGGTGAGCGGCGCCGGCATTACCGCTCATCTGATCGACCGTCAACCAGTTCATCCGAACTGCCCCACACGCACAGCTCCCGCCATTACGCTCCCAAGCGTGATCACGCCCGGCGTCGATCCGGGCGCATTCCGTCATCACCACCACAGGGAGCGCATGCCATGAGCGAGCTGGTGTACCCGTCCGACCCCGGCCTCAACGGCCAAGCCGTGGACGCGGCCGAGCGCACGTACGAGATGAACGGCTTCGACCCGGCGCGGGAGGACTCGAAGCTCTCCTACACCCCCTGCCGGGTCGCCAAGCCCGCCTTCAACACCTACCGGCGCAGCGGCGAGCAGACCGTGTCCGGCTTCCTGGACACCACCTGGGCCTACGACAGCCGCCTGACCGACGACAGCGGCGGCCCCACCGGCGGGCCTGGCGCGGACCTGACCCGGTTGGAGGCCGCGAACGGCGCCTTCGACGAGATCGTCCTCGGCCTGGTCGGCCTCGTCGGCGGCCAGGGCAGCCTGGCGGCCGCCACCTCCCAGGCCGCCCAGGACTTCGGCATCGCCGCCTCCGAGCGCGGCGCCGTGACCTTCATCGACGCCTGGAGCGCGGCGGCCGCCTACCTCGGCTACGGGTTCGACGGCTGGGTCTCCAACGACTACCAGGACCTGTTCACCCAGCCGAAGGCCCAGGGCCTGCTGGGCGCCGCGCGGCGCCTCAAGGAGCACAACCCGGACCTCTCGGTCGGCCTGCACATCGGCGGCTGGGACCTGAGCGAGGCCTTCCACGCGATCGCCCAGGAGCCCGCCTCCCGGCGGCGGTTCGCCCAGTCCGTCGTACGGATCTTCCGTGCCTTCCCGATGTTCTCGACCCTCCACCTGGACTGGCGCTGGCCCGGTTCGGCCGGCGCCCCGGAGGCCGGGTACGGCCCGGAGGACGCCGGGAACTTCGCCGAGCTCATCCGTGAGACCAGGGCCGCGCTGTCCGCCGCCGACCTGAGCGCGACGGTCGCCGTCGCGGTGCCGGCCTCCGCCGCCCAACTGGACGCGATGAACGTCCCGCTCCTCATCGAGGCCGGCGCCGACCGGCTGGACCTGATGTCCTTCGACTTCTTCGGCAGCCCCTGGTCCGAAGGGCTCGGGCACCACACCTCGCTGCGCCGCGACTCGCGCAGCAGCCAGACGGACTGCGTCGACAACGCCGTCACCCACCTCGTCGAGCACGCCGGCGTGGCTCCTCACCGCATCCACCTCGGCTACGCCACCACCACCCGCAACGCCAAGCACGCGAGCATCACCGGCATTTCGCCGCTGCGCGGCAGGTACGACAACGGCTCGGGCCAGACGGTCGGCTCCTTCGCTCCCGGCACGAGCACCTGGGCCGACGTGCTGCGCAACTACCTGGACCTGGAGCAGGGCAAGGGCCGCAACGGCTTCGAGCTGTACACGGACGCCGTCGCCGACGCCGACTACCTCCACAACCCGAGCACCGGCGTCTTCCTCTCCCTCGACACCCCCCGCTCCGTCCGTGCCAAGGCCGAGTACGCCCGCGCCCGGGGCCTCGGCGGCCTGTTCGCCGAGCACGCCGAGGCCGACCCCGGCGTGCTCACCAACGCCGCCCGCGAGGGCCTGGGGCACACCGTCACCGCGACGGCCGTCGACATGAAGCCCCTCTACGTCACCGGCCGCAGCTGACGGCGGGTGACGGACCACCGCCCGGGCGCCGGCTCCCGACCGCCGCCCGGGTGGGAAACCGGTCGTGCCGAGCGGCCCGACGCCGTACCGTGGTCCGGTCGACGATCTTGGGGCAGCGACTCCACGAGGACCAGAGGACGGGGCTGGACACCATGCAGCAGTACCAGGGCTGGGCCGACGAACGGTTCGGCGCCGTGGCGGACGTGTTCGCCCGCAACTTCGACGAGTTCCCCGAACTCGGCGCCGCCGTCACGGTGTTCGCCGGCGGCCGCAAGGTGGTCGAGCTGTGGGGCGGGACGGCCGACGAACGCACCGGCCGGGCCTGGGCGCAGGACACCGTCGTCCCGGTCTTCTCCTGCGCCAAGGGCGCGGTGAGCATCAGTGCCCACCTGCTCGCCCAGCAGGGCCGCCTCGACCTCGACGCGCCGATCGCCCGCTACTGGCCCGAGTTCGCCCGCCACGGCAAGCAGGACATCACCACCCGCATGATCCTCGGCCACCGCGCGGGCATCCCGGCCCTGGACGCGGTGCTCCCCTTCGAGGAGATCGCCGCCTGGGCTCCCGTCGTCCGCGCGATCGAGGAACAAGCACCGCTCTGGGAGCCCGGCACGGCCTACGAGTACCACGGCCACGTCCTGGGCTTCGCGGTCGGCGAGGTGATCCGCCGGATCACCGGGCTCACGCCGGGCGGGTTCCTCCGCAAGGAGATCGCCGAGCCGCTCGGCCTGCCGCTCTGGATCGGCCTGCCGGAGAGCGAACTCCCGCGCCTGGCCCGGCTGGTGGAGGCGGAGGGCCGCCGCCCGATGCCCGGCCCGGAGCACCTGCTGACCCGGATCGTGACGATGAACGGCGCCCTGGTCTTCCCCGGCCTGGACGTGCCGCACGGCTGGAACGACCCGGCCCTGCACGCGATCGAGCTGCCCGGCGCGGGCGCGGTCGCCTCCGCCACCGGGCTGGCGGGGCTGTACGCGGCGGCCGCCACCGGCCTGGACGGCGGCCCGCGCCTGCTCTCGCACGGGACCGTCACCGACGCGGTGCGCGAAGTCTCCTCCGGCGCGGGCTTCCTGGGCTTCGACATGGGCGCCCGCTGGGGTTCCGGCCTGCTGCTCGACTCCCCGGCCTTCCGCCCGCTGCTGGGCGCGCGCAGCTTCGGCAACGACGGCGCGGGCGGCCAGTTCGCCTTCGGCGACGACGAGTTCGGCGTCGGCTTCGGCTACGTCGCCAACCGGATGATCGGTCACGGCGACGCCCGCGCCAACCGGCTGATCGAGGCGGTGCGCGGGTGCCTGGGGTGACGGACTTCCTCGCGCGGCTCACCGCGCTGGCGGCCACCGGCGGCCTGGACGGCCCGGACGGGCTGCGCTACAACGCCTCGCTGCCCGAACTCGCCGCCCACTACGGCGATCCCTGGGACGGCGGGCGGATCCACCGCGAGTCCCGCTGGCCGCACGGCTTCAGCTGGGGCGACGTGCAGACGGTGTTCTGCCACTGCCGCCGGCTCCAGTCGCTGTCCCTGCCCGTGTGGCACGGCGAACTCGAACTCCCGGTGGCCGGTGGCGGGTTGGTGACACTCGACACGCACGTCGCCGAGTCGGCGCTGATCGCCGCGCTGACCGCCGCCGGCTGCCGCTGGGAGACCGTGACGTACGAGAACGTCCCCGACCAGCGCACCCTGGAGGTGGCGGTGGCCGAGGAGGTCCGGGTGGCGTTCGTCCTCACCGACCGCGACGGTCACCAGGCCCGCGACGGCCACGCGGACCGCGAGGGCCATGACGCGCCGCCGCCCGAGGACTGGCTGCTGAACAAGGCCCTGCTGTGGGGCTACGACCACACCGACTGCCCCGAGCCGGACCGCACCCTCCCGGACGACGGCTGGGGCGCTGCGCCCAACTGACGTACACGGTCGACCCGTTGCTCTCAGCTCGTTGCGCTCGGCCCGTTCCGCCCCCGCGCGCACCGGGCCGGGCGCGCCCCCGGCGTGTGGGGTCACGCCAGGGCGCGCGGCAGCACCACCCGCACCCACTCCTCCGGCTGCGACAGGTGCGGCGCGTGCCCGGCACCCGGGTACAGGTGCCGTTCCGCCTTCGCCAGGGTGAGGTCGATGATGTCCAGCACCTCGCCGTACATCGGCGGACTGTTGTCACTCTGCGTGAGCAGGGCCGGTTCCGTGAAGCGGGCCAGCGCGTTCAGGTCGAGGTCCAGGGCGTCCGGGTCCCGCAGCTCGTCCAGGTAGGTCGGCGCGTTGCGCACGTACGTGTGCCGCACCGGCGCGGGCAGCTGCGCCCAGGCCCCCGGCCCGAAGGTGACCGTCTCCACGAACAGCTCCGCCGCCGCGGCCGACTCGGCCTGCTCCAGCAGCTCCCGGACGGCGGTGATCCGGTCGGCGAGCGCGGTGGCGACCGGCCGCAGCTCGGGGTCGGCGAGCAGGATACCGGCGCCGGGCGGCTCGTGCACGGCGATCCCCCGCAGCAGGTCGGGCCGGGCGGCGGCGAGCCGCAGCGTGATCAGCGAACCGTACGAGTTCCCGCAGACGAACGCCGGCGCGAGTCCGAGCCCGTCGATCAGTCCGGCCAGGTCGGCCGCGTCCTCGTAGACCGAACCCTGGGTGAGCGGGTCCTCGCTGCGGCTGTGGCCCCGCCGGTCGTAGGCGACGACGGTGGTCGACTCGGCCAGGCCCGGCATCACGCGCGCCCAGCTGTCGGCGTCGCTCCACGAGCCGTGCACCAGGACGACTCCGGGCCCCTCGCCACGGGCCTCGTAGTGCAGCGACACCCCGTTCACCCTGATCTCGGCCATCATGAGCCTCCCGATCTCGGCGGTGCTCCACCACCAGCCTGACACAGCCGCTCGGGGCGGCACCCCCGAGCCGCCGCCGTGACCGAGCGTGACGAAGAGCGGGCGGTCGAGGGCCCCGGACGGGCTCAGCCCATGCCCCGGGCCGGCGGCTCGTCCCGCGTGCCGTCCTCCGCCACCACCGTGAACCGGCCGGGCCCGGAGACCGACAGGTCCACGGGGTGGACGGACTTCGAGTCGTTGACGTCCAGTTCACTGCTCTTCCGCCCGGTCGCGGCGTCGACCCGGGTCAGCTTGTCCCGGGTCAGCGCCCACACCGACGCGCCGTCCACCAGCAGCCCCGTCACCTGGTCGTCCAGCCCGGACGTCCAGCGCTTCCCGCCGTCGGCGAGCGAGTAGGCGACCAGGCGCCCGGTGGCGATGCGGCTGGGGTTCTTCCCCCCGCTGATCCGGACGTCGTCCGGCTTCTCGCCGGGGACGATCAGCTGGTCGCCGACGACCACCCCGCCGAACAGCGGGCGGGCGGCGAACGCGTCGTAGGCGTGGGCGCCGCCCAGCATGACGTCGAGGTCGTACTCGTCCCCCGCGACCGGGATCGACGCCCGCTGCCGCCCCGCCCCGTCGAAGCTGAGGACAGCGTGCGTCCCGCGCTCGCCCTGCGCGTCGACCCAGACCGCGAGGGGCTCGGTGGAGACCACCGCGACGTCCTTCAGCCCGCCCGTGACCGGCAGGGCGACCTTGGTCCGCTCCCGCCCGTCCGCCGGGGCCAGCGACCGCAGCACCGGCGCGGCGTCGCCGCACTGCGCGACCGTCACCACCTCCGCCGGCCCGCCCGCCACCTGCAACGGCGAGCAGCCGGCGTCCGCGTCACCGCGCCAGGCGGCGCGCCCGTCGGCCAGGTGCACCGCGCGCCAGCCGGTCCGCTCCTGGAGGACGGCCTCGTCCCCGGCGACGGCGAGCAGATCGGGCGCCGCCGTGTCCCCGACGCGGCCGGGCGCGTCCGCAGAGGCGGTCCAGGCGGCCGTGCCGTTGGCGAGGTTGAGCGCCGTCACCGCCGCGCACGGCCGGTCGTGCGGGGAGTGGCCGAGCAGCCCGAGGCCGTGGCCCGTCCCGCGGCTCATGGCGCAGACGGAGTCCTCCCCCGGCGGCGTCCACCGCCACACGACCTGCCCGGTGGTGCCGCGGTAGGCCACCACCTGGTCGGGGCGGACCCGCACCACCACGTCCCCGCTGGTCCAGCTGCCGACGGCGCGGATCGACGACGGCCGGTCCAGCGGCGCCTCCCAGGCGTCGTTGAGGCCGGTCCCGGCGAAGGAGACGAACACGGCGAGCCCGAACAGGATCCCGACGGCGACCGCGGGGAAGCCGCGCCGGGGGTGGAGCAGCGCCCACAGCAGGCCGGCCCCGCAGGGCATCAGGCCGAGGATGCTGACGATGCCCATGAAGTCGAGGCTCTCGCCGCCGTAGCCCTGGGACGGCCCGATCAGCACGGCCAGGCCCATGCTCGCGAACATGGCCCCCAGTACCCCGCCGGAGACCACCATCCAGGCCTCCTTGTCCATCGCGAACCCGCCCCTGGCGAGGCGGACGGACCTGCGGGCCCACCCGGCCCCGGCGGCACTGTCCACGGGCCCCTCGGCCATGTCGGTCACTCCCCCGTCAAGCGCCGCCCACCGCACGAACGACGATCATCGGATGATCGCAGAGCCTGGCTCGATCCTGAACAAAGACAACGGAAAACTCCCGGCCGCACCGACGGAGAAGCCAACACCGACGGACCCGGCCCCGGTGCTACGCCCCGCCCGGCGACCGCTCCCCGCCCGGCACCCAGTTGCCGTGCAGCCCCAGCGGGACCCGCACCGGCAGGTGGATCCGGGCGACGGGCTCGCCGGTGAAGTCCTGGGCGGCGAGCACCACCAGGTCGGTGGCGGCCCGCGCCGGGTCGAACACGTACGCCATCACGTAGCCGTCGTCCTCCGCCCCGGGCGACTCGGCGGGGACGAACACACCCTCGCCCACCGCACCGTCACGCCCGAACTCGTGCGCCTCGGTGGTCCCCCGGACCACGTCGTGCTTGAGCAGCGCGTTGCTGAAGCCCTCGTCGGGGCGGTCGTCGTCGGGGCCGGCGGGCGGGGCGTAGAGCTCGACGGCCGCCGCGTAGCCGTAGCGGTGGGGGCGGCCGGAGTAGGCGGGGTTGAGGCGCGGGAACTCCTGGATCCGGTCGTCGAGGCGCTCCTCCGTGACCACCCCGGCCGCCAGGTCGACGATCCAGCGGTCCAGGGTCGGCCGGCTGGTGCCGATGTCCCGGAGGTCGATGCCCGGCGGGTGCCGCACGACGTCGACGACGATCTGCGTGTCCGTCCGCTCGTAGGCGTTGAGCGTGTGCCCCACCAGGTGCGGGGCGAGGTCGAACCACCGCACCTCGCCGCCCTCGCGCGGCAGCACGCCCACCCGGGCGCCGCGCCGCGCGTCCCAGGTGAACGGCACCCCGGTGGGCAGGTGCGCGGCGCTGAACACCACCGGCGAGTCGTAGAGCAGCACGAACCGCTCGGTCAGCGCGAAGTCGTGCATGTACGGGTTGCCGGGCACCGGGACGGTGGTGGTCCGCCGGACGGTCCCGGCGGCGTCCATCACGATGTGCTGCACGTGCTCCGACCCGTAGCGGAACGCCAGGGAGTGCAGTTCCCGGGTGCGCGGGTCGAACAGCGAGTGCGCGTTGGCGCTGTACCCCTCGGGGGTCGCGCCCAGCTCGCACGGCCCCACCGTGTCCAGCTCGTAGCCGAGTTCGTACGGCCGGATGCCGCCCTCGATGAGCGCGAACGTGCGGCCCGCGAACCCGGCGACCTGCACGTTCGGGGAGATGTCGAGGCGCTCGTCGACGGGGGTGCCCCGGCGCGCCTCACCGAGCCGGTCGGCGACGGCGCCGGAACGGACCCAGCGGTTGCGGTACCACTCGGCCCGCCCGTCCCGGATCCGGACGCCGTGCACCATGCCCGCGCCGAGCGTCCAGAGGTGCGCGGCCGGGTCCTCGATGCCGAGCGGGTTGGGTCCGTTGCGCAGGTAGCGGCCGTCGAGGTGCGCGGGTATCCGCCCGGTGACGGGCAGGTCGTACGCGGTGACCTCCTCCGTCACCGGGGCGAAGCTCCCCGACAGGTAGCGGTTGCGGGTGGTGGTCACGGGATCCTCCTCTGCTCACTCGGTTCCCGGTCGACGGAGGCCGGCCGGGTGCTGAACGCCCGTGCCACCGCGGCCATCAGCGCGTCGTAGCGCCGTCCGGCGTCGGCGGCGGGGAAGTGCCCGGCGAGTTCCAGGCTGACCGCGCCGTGCGAGGCCGCCCAGAACAGGCTGGAGAGCTCGTAGGCGTCGCCGGGCCGCAGGATCCCGGCCGCCATGCACGCCTCGACGGCGGCGACCGAGGCTCCGAACGCGGTCTCGGCCACGGCCAACGCCTCGGCGCTGGGCCGGAATTCGGGCACGGGCTGCTCGAACATCACCCGGTAGTACGCCGGTTCGGCGAGGGCGCGCTCGCGGTAGACCAGTCCGAGCTCGGTCAGGTAGGCCAACGGGTCGTCCCCGCACAGGACTTGCTCCTGAGCCCGGCGCAGCCGGGCGAAGCCCTCCCGGTACAGCGCGTCGACCAGCCCCTCCTTCCCGCCGAACATGGTGTAGAGGACCTTGGTCGAGGAGCCGATCTCGGTGGCGATCCGGCGCACGGTCAGCGCGGCGGGGCCTTCGGAGACCAGCAGGGTGATGGCGCTGTCGAGGATCACGGCGCGCACGGCGTCCTGGCCGGCCCGCTGCGCCTCCTGGTAGGGCGTGCTCATGGGCAACAACGTAACCGACTGGAAACAGTGTTACCAGCCTTTCCCGGGAGCACGGCCACCCGGTGGGCTCCCGGCCGGGGGCGGTAGGTTGGCCCGGGGGCCGGGGCGCGGCACCGGGGCGTGAAAGGGGCGGGGATGCAGCCGGGCGACGTACTCGACGGGCGGTACGAGCTGGTCGAGCAGATCGGCGAGGGCGCCTTCGGCGCGGTCTGGAAGGCCCGCGACGCGCGGATCCAACGGCTCGTCGCCGTCAAGGTGATGCTGCCGGGCAGCAACAACACCCCCAAGGACGCGGCCCGGTTCGTCCGCGAGGTGGCCACCGCCGGGGCGCTCAACCACCCGTCCATCGTCACCGTGCACGACTTCGGCCGACACGACGAGGCCGGCCGGCCGCTCTACTTCCTGGTCATGGAACTGCTCGACGGCGCCCCGCTCAGCCGCCACCTCGGCGACGGGCCGCTGCCCCTGCGCCAGGCCCTCACCTGGGCCGTGCAGATCTCCCAGGCCCTCGCCACCGCCCACCGGGCCGGCGTCGTCCACCGGGACGTCAAGCCGGCCAACGTGATGATCCAGTCCTCCGGCGAGGTCAAGGTCGTCGACTTCGGCATCGCCCGGGTCGGCACCGCCGACGACGGCATCACCAGCACCAACGTCATCGTCGGGACCCCCGCCTACATGGCCCCCGAACGCTTCGACAGCGGCGGCCTCGACGCCCGCTCCGACCTCTACGCCTTCGGCTGCCTGCTGTACGAACTCCTCACCGGCCGCACGCCGTTCCGCGGCACCCTCTACGAACTCATCCGCCAGCACGGCGAGGTCCACCCGGCCGCCCCCGGCACCCTGCGGCCCGGCCTGCCCGCCGACGTCGACGCCCTCGTCCTCGAACTGCTCGCCAAGGACCCCGACCGGCGGCCGCCGCACGCCGACCAGGTCGCCGAACGCCTGCTCCGCCTCGCCGAGCAGGCCGAACGGCCCCCGGCCGGCTACCACGCCACCGTCCGGGACGTCCCCGCCGCCGAGGAGGACCCGTACGTCCTCGCCCGCCGGCAGGAGGCGGACGCGCTGTTCCAGCGCACCCGCGACCAGGCCGCCCAGGTCGCGCTGCAGTTCGAGACCAGCATCGCCCAGCGCCGCCGCCAGCTCGACCAGGACCTCGCCGACCAGCGGGCCCGCGCCGAGGCCCGGGCGCAGCAGATCGTCACCGAGGCCCAGCAGCGCGGCGAGGAGCTCGAACGGGAGGCGGCCGCCCGGGCGGCCGCCAGCCTCAAGCAGCTCACCGAGGCCGAACAGCGCACCGACCTGCTGCGCCGGCAGACCGACAAGCTGCGCAACGACGCCGAGAGCCTGCGCCGCACGGTCGACAACGCCCGCCGCCAGGCCTCCGACTTCCTCGCCGACGCGGCCGCCAAGGCCGGCCTCGGCCCGGCCCCCGAACCCCGCCGCTCGATCGCCCCGCCCGCCGGCTCGCAGACCGGCTCCCAGGCGGGCTCGCCGACCGGCTCGCAGCGCCGGAAGCTCCCGAGCATGCAGGACCTGCTCTCCGGCCGGAGCCGCTCCACCGGCGGCGACCAGCCGGGCCGCTCCACCTGACCTCACCGCAACGCCTCGCACCCGAAGGCGAGTTGGGCCGGCCAACCAACGCCCCGCAACCGCGCCACCGGCCGGGCCCCGCGGCCCCCGCACGCGCACCGCGACCCGCCCGCGGAACCGTAGAATCCGCAGGTAGACACCAGGGAGGGATTTCGCGTGTTCCAGGCGCAGCGGCCGCGCACCGCACAACTGACCCCACGACTCGGCGACGACGGGACGGGGCGGGTCGACGGCGTCGCCCTGCTGCTGCCCGGCGGGTTCCTGCGCAGCCGACGCGGACCGCTGAAGGTCGCCGAACTGGGCCTGCGCGACCTCACCGCCGAACTCGCCGACCGTGGCCGCCCGCACGGCCTCGCCGTCCACCTGCTGCGCTACCGCTACAGCGGCTGGAACGGCGCCGACGCCGACACCGCCGTCGACACCCGCTGGGCCCTCGACGAACTCGCCCGCCGCTACGGCGACGTACCCGTCGTCCTCATCGGCAACTCCCTCGGCGGGCGCGCCGCCTTCTGGTGCGCCGGGCACCCCAACGTCGTCGGCGTCGCCGGCATCGCGCCCTGGCTGCCCAGCGGCGACCCCGTCGACCACCTCGCCGGTCGGCGCGTCCTGATCGTCCACGGCACCGGCGACCACAGCGCCGCCAACGCCAACCAGTCCCTCGAATACGCCCTGCGGGCCCGCCCGGTCGTCCCCGACCTCGCCCGCTACGAAGCCCCCGGCGCCAACCACTACCTCATCCGGCAGACCGCCGACATCAGCGCCCTCACCACGGACTTCACCCTCGACGCCCTCAAGGCCGAGCCGGCCCGGCTCGCCACCGGCACCGTCTGCACCCGCCTGCCCACCAGGCGCGCCTAGCGTCGAAATCGGGTTGGCGGTCGACCGCCCGCTCTGCCTATGGTCGGTGGATGACCACTCGAACCTTCCGCATCATGGTGCGCGGCGTCTTCGACGGCCTCAGCGCCGAGCAGCACGCCGAACTCCTCGCCCGCGCGCCCGAACACGACGTGCTGCGCGCGGCCTTCACCCCCGAGGGACACCTCAGCTACGACCTCGGCGCGCGGGCCGCCTTCACCTTCCGCTTCCTCGACTCTGGCGAGGCGGAGGAGGACATCCTGGCGGCCGCCGAGCGGGCCGAGCAGGCGGCGCGGGCCTGGCTGGCCGAGCGCGGCTACGGCCACAAGAACCTGCGGTCCCAGGCCGAGGACCTCTCGCAGGCACCGCTCGGCAAGCGCCAGCGCCGCGCCGCCAACGCCGGCTAGCCCCCTCCCCCCTCCCGCTACCTCCTTGACGGCTCTCCGCACCGGTATGCTTGAGTAGTCAAGGAGGTAGCAATGACAGACCCGCACGCCGACCCGCACAGGACCCCCCAGGCCGACCCGCAGACCGACCCCCCGGCCGACCCACACCCGGACACCCGGCCCGACCCGCTGGACACCGCCCTGCGACTGGTCCGCGCCCAGGCGGCCGTGGCCAAGCGCTTCGACGCGAGCCTCGGCGGCCTGCACGGCGTGAGCCTGTCCGACTTCACCCTGCTGCTCCACCTCGGCCACGCCCCCGGCGGCCGGATGCGCCGGGTCGACCTCGCCGAGGCCCTCGGCCTCACCGCCTCGGGCGTCACCCGCGGGCTGGCGCCGCTGGAGCGGATCGGCCTGGTGAGCCGGGAGGCGGCGGCCCGCGACGCCCGGGTCGCCTACGCGGCCCTGACGCCGACCGGCCGCGAACGGCTCGCCGAGATGCTGTACACGGCCCGGAAGGTCGCCGACGACCTCTTCGCCGACGACCAGTGGAGCCCCGACGACCTCGGCCGCCTCGCCGTCCTGCTCACCCGCCTCGGCGGCACCGCCCCCGACCAACGGCCGGGGGCGGCCACAGCCCGCGACTGACGAACCAGCGGACTGCTGAACTGTCGAACCGTCGGACTGCCGGACTGCCGGACTAAGAAACCGCTAGATCCCGAACGGCGCCGCGTACCGCACCGTCCCGGACGGCAACGGGTGCCGCTCCGGGTCCAGGGCGAGGGCCATCAGCGCCTCGTCCGGCACCTCGATGGTCAGCCCGATCCCGTGCCCGGAGGCCCGGCCGAAGCCGAACCGCGGGTAGTAGTCCGGGTGTCCGAGGACGACGACGAAGCGCTCGCCCAGCCGCCGCGCCGCCTCCAGGGCGGCGCGGGTGGCGGCGGAGCCGGCACCGGTCCGCTGGTACTCGGGCAGGACGGCGACGGGGGCCAGGCAGAGCGCCGGGGTGTCGCCGATGTGGCAGCGCGTCAGCAGGGCGTGGCCGACCGGACGGCCGTCCTCGGCCAGGGCGAGCTGCGACAGTTCGTCGATCCAGGCCTCGTCCGCACGCAGGGCGTCGACGAGGTCGGCCTCCCCCGGGGTGTCGAAGGCGGCCAGCACGATCTCCCGGACGGCTGCGGCGTCCGCGGCGGTCTCGGCGCGGGTGGTCCACGGGGAGTGCGAGGGGGTGTGCGAGGTCACGTTGAACGTGGTCATGATGAACGAGGATCCGTTCCACAGTGGTGTGTTCGTCCGAGGACGTCAACGCGTCCTCGGCCCCGCGAGCTCACGCTCCCAGCGGGGACAGGGGATTGGGGGGAAGGTCAGGCCGACGCCCGGGACGTGAGGGTGGTCCGGGCGCTGCACACGGCGACGGCCTTGGGCGCGGTCATCAACCCCACCTCCTCGTTTCCCTTGATCCTGGTCGAACACGAACTCCCCCACGGTAACACCGCCCCCACGCGACCGTCACCCGGATTTCCGAACCCTCCCGGCGCCCTGCCCGGGCCCACCTCCTAGGCTGAGCCCGGCACCCCTGCACCCCGGCACCGCCGCACCACCGCGAAGGGCAGCACCCCCATGACCCACACCCCCGGACAGCAGCCCGGCCAGAAACCCGCCCCCGACCTGACCGTCGACGGCACCGGTCTGCTCTGCGTCCAACTGCTGCTGCGCCTGCGCGCCCGGATCGCCGACCTGCCCGCCGGCGCGGTGGTGCACATCCACACCACCGACCCCGCCGCCCCCCTCGACCTGCCCGCCTGGTGCCACCTGACCGGCCACGAGTACCTCGGCCCCGTCCCGCATCCGGCCACCGACCGCGAGGTGTACGCCCTGCGCCTCACCGCCGCGGCCCGCCCGACCCGCGCCGACCGCCCCTGGCACCCCGCACCGGACCCGGCCACCGACTGACCACCCCGGCCCCGCCTCCGGCCCGAGAGCCCCGCGCGCCCCGCCCACCGCCGGCCGCCCACCGCCGGCCGCCAGGCTCCCTTCGGCGGTCCGGTGTGCCACGATGAGGAGAGCCGAACGGCCAAGCCTCACAGGGAGGTTGACCACCATGGATCCGATCCTCAGCTGCCACTGGCACGACCAGGACGGCGAGTGGGCACTGTCCGTCAGCCGCAACGGCGACGGCTGGGAGCTGCTCGCCGCCGCGCCCCACTGGTCCGAGTCGCTCCCGTTCGCCGAGCCGGAGGACGTCCGCCGGCTCGCCCAGGCGCTGCTGGACCTGCCGTCCGATCCGGAGCCGTACGAGTTCGAATGGCGGCTCTCCCGGACGGAGTTCGAGCGCACCGAGAACGAGCGCACTCACTTCGCGACGCTCGCCGTCGGGCTGGACCCCACCGACGGCCACCGGCCCTACCTCGCCTACCAGTCGTACTACCACTGGGGGCAGGCGAGCGGGCTCGGCCTGGAGGTGATCTGCGAGGACCCCCCGGTCGACCGCCTCCGCGCCCAGGCCCACGCCCTCCTCACCGACCTCCCCGGCCCCACGCCCGCCCGGCCGCAGCCCCCCTCACCCGGCTGAGCGCACGCCCAGCACCGCCTGCGCCGCCCACCAGGTCACGCGATCACGCCATCACCGGATCACGCGATCACCGGATCACGCCGTCCGCCGCAGCAGCGCCAGGTACATCGCGTCCGTCCCGTGCAGGTGCGGCCAGAGCTGCACGTCCGGCCCGTCCCCGAGCGCGGGGACGCCGGGCAGCAGCGGGCGCGCGTCGATCCACTCGACCCGGCCGCCCTCGGCCCGCAGCACGTCGTCCACGACGGCCCGGGTCTCCGCGAGGTGCGGCGAGCAGGTCGCGTACCCGACCACCCCGCCGACCCGGGTGGCGTCGATCGCCGAGCGCAGCAGGTCCCGCTGGAGCGGGCCGAAGGCCGCGACGTCGGCGGGGCGGCGGCGCCAGCGCGCCTCCGGGCGGCGGCGCAGGGCGCCCAGGCCGGAGCACGGCACGTCGACCAGCACCCGGTCGAAGCCGTCGGAGCGCCAGGCCGGGCGGGTGCCGTCCGCGGTGATCACCGTGTACGGGCCGGGGTTGCCCTCCAGCGCCCGGGCGACCAGCCGCGCGCGGTGCGGCTGCTTCTCGCTCGCGACCAGTCCGGCGCCGCGTTCGGCGGCCAGCGCCGCGAGCAGCGCGGCCTTGCCGCCGGGGCCGGCGCAGCCGTCCAGCCAGAGCCGGTCCGGGCCGTCCAGTGGGGCGCTGGCCAGCGCGAGGGCGACCAGCTGGCTGCCCTCGTCCTGGACGCCCGCCCGGTTGTCCCGGACGGCCTCCAGCGAGCCCGGGTCGCCGCCTTCGGCGAGCCGCAGCGCGAACGGGGACCAGCGGCCGGGCTCGGCCTCGGGCAGCGCGTCGGCGAGTTCGCCGACGTCGATCCGGCCGGGTCGGGCGACGAGGGTCACCTCGGGCCGCTCGTTGTCGGCGCGCAGCAGGTCCTCCAGGGCGCTGCGCCCGGAGGCGTCGGGCTGCCAGCGGCCGAGCGAGTCCCAGAGCGCGGAGACGACCCAGCGCGGGTGCGAGTGGACGACGGCGAGGTGGTCCTCGGCGTCCTTCTCGTACGGCGGGGCGACCTTCTCGATCCAGGCGTCCAGGTCGTGGGCGCTGATCCGGCGCAGGACGGCGTTGACGAACTTGGCCTTGCCGTCGCCGAGCACCACCCGGGCCAGCTCGACGGTGGCCGAGACCGCCGCGTGGCTGGGGATGCGGGTGGTGAGCAGCTGGTGGGCGCCGAGCGAGAGCACGTCCAGGACCGGCGGGTCGACCTTGCTGAGCGGCCGGTCGATGCAGGCGGCGATGATCGCGTCGTAGGTGCCCTGAAGGCGCAGGGTGCCGTAGACGAGCTCGGTGGCCAGGGCGGCGTCGCGCCGGTCCATGCCCTTCTGCTCGGCTTCGCGGAGCAGCGACGGCAGGATCAGGTTGGCGTACGCGTCCCGCTCGTCGACGGCGCGCAGCGCGCGGAACGCGACGATCCGGGCCGGGTCCTTCTTCGGGCGGCGGTGCGGGCGGGGGGCGCGCTGGGCGCTGGGGGTGGTCACAGGGTGCCTCAAGGTGCTGCGGTGGTTATCGGTGGTTATCAGACGAACAGTAACGCTAAACCTGAGCCTCAGCCCTCGGAGCCGAAGCGCTCCCCGGACTCCAGCCGCGCCCCGCGCGCCCAGTCCGCCGCCCGCATCTCCTTCTTCCCCTGCGGGCGGACCTCCCCGAGTTCGACGTCGTGGCTGCCCGTCCCGACCCGCACGCTGTTCTTGCCGACCACGGCCAGCTCCCCGGGCGCCAGGGCGGACGAGTCGGTCAGCAGCTTCACCGGCCCGGTGATCTTCAGCCGCTCGCCGCGGAACTCCGTCCAGGCGCCGGGCGCCGGGGCGCAGCCGCGCACCACGCGGTCGATCCGCAGGGCGGGGTGGCTCCACTCGATGCGGGCGTCCTCGACGGTGATCTTCGGGGCGAGCGTGACGCCCTCGGCCGGCTGCGGGAGGGCGTGCAGGGAGCCGTCCTCGATGCCGTCCATGGTGGCGGTGAGCAGGCGCGCGCCGGACACCGAGAGGCGGGTGAGCAGTTCGCCGCTGGTGTCGGTCGGGCGGATCTCCTCGGTGATCACGCCGTAGACCGGGCCGGAGTCCAGGCCCTGCTCGATCAGGAAGGTGGCCGCGCCGGTGACCTCGTCGCCGGCCAGCACCGCATGCTGGACGGGGGCCGCGCCGCGCCAGGCGGGCAGCAGCGAGAAGTGCAGGTTGACCCAGCCGTGCTTGGGGATCTCCAGGGTGCCGGGGCGCAGCAGCGCGCCGTAGGCGACCACCGGGCAGCAGTCGGGGGCGAGTTCGGTGAGCCGGGCGACGAACTCCGGGTCGCTGGGCTTCGCCGGCTTGAGGACCTCGATCCCGGCCTCCTCGGCGCGCTGGGCGACGGGGCTGGCGACCAGCTTGCGCCCTCGCCCGGCGGGGGCGTCGGGGCGGGTGACCACCGCGACGACCTCGTGCCGGTCGGAGGCGAGCAGGGCGTCCAGGGCGGGAACGGCGACCTCGGGGGTGCCGGCGAAGACGAGACGCATCAAGTGCCTTTCTGCAAGAGAACGTTGGGGATCAGAGGGGTCAGCGCGCGGCGCCGAACGTGCTGTGCGGGGAGACCTTGACGACCGGCGCGGGCGCGCCGCCCCAGTCGGCGTCGCGGATCGCCTTCAGCGCGGCCTTGCGCTGCTCGCGGTCGAGCCGGTCGATGAAGATGATGCCGTCGAGGTGGTCGGTCTCGTGCTGGATGCAGCGGGCGAGCAGCTGGGTGCCCTCCAGGGTGACCGGATCGCCGTACATGTTGAAGCCCTTGGCGACCACGCCGTAGGCCCGCTTGGTGTCGTAGCGCAGTCCGGGCAGCGAGAGGCAGCCCTCGGGGCCGTCCTGCTCCTCCTCGGTCAGCGACAGGTCCGGGTTGATCAGGTGCCCGGTGACGCCGTCCACGTGGTAGGTGAACACCCGCAGGGAGACCCCGAGTTGGGGCGCGGCGAGGCCGGCACCAGGGGCGTTGAGCATGGTCTCGGTGAGGTCGCCGACCAGGGTGCGCAGTTCCTTGTCGAACGTGGTCACCGGCTGGGCGGTGGCCCGCAGGACGGGGTCTCCGAAGAGCCGGATCGGCTGGATCGCCACGGGGTACGGGCTCCTGTCCGTCGAGGGTGCGGGGCTGCGGGCAACTACGGGTTCCCGGCAAGTCTATGCAACGCACCGGGCCCGCCGCCCATGCCCTCACGCGGCCCCTCGCACCGCCCCTCGGAGCCTCCCTCACACCGCCCCGAACGCCCCTCCCCCACCCCGGCAGCGGCTTCTGGCATATCCCGAGTGTGCCCGGCGGCGTTACCCCGGCCCCCGCTTCGGCGTTGGTCAAGTGAGATTGACCGGGGCCGGGCGCACGGGACACCGCGCCCCGGCCGAGCTGAACCGTACGGAAGGTGGCACGTAGGCCATGGCCGAGCAGATCAACCACGACGCCCGGGCGCGGGCGAGCCTGCACCTGCTGGTGCGGGACATCGAGCGGGTGAGGCGGCAGGTCGACGCGCTGCGGACGCTCACCGCCCAGTTGGGCAACGTCTACCGTCCGCGCCGGCCCAGTACGTCGGCCGGCTTCGTCGTGTACGGGCGGGCGCCCGCGCCGACCGTGCGCCTGGCGCAGGAGCTGAGGGAGAGCGTGGAGACCCTGGTCGCGGCGGCGGTCGAGTTCGACCGGGCGCTGGGCTTCTCCTGGGACTCGGTGGGCTCGGCCCTCGGGGTCACCAAGCAGGCCGTGCACCGCCGGTACGGGATGCGCCGCCCGACCAGCGAGCTCCTCGCCGCCAGCGGCGCCGTCCCGGGCCAGAGCCGCCCGGACCGCTCCGAGGAGCTGCCCGCCGCACCGTCCGGCGGCCTGGCGGCGACCGTCCCGGCGGCCCGCCAGGGCGGCCTGGACCGCAGCAGCCTCGACCGCAACGCCCTGGAGCGCGGCAGCCACGACCGCACCCCCCTCCCGGACCGCCCCCCGGTCGACCGCACCACCCCCGAGCGCGCCCCGATCGACCGCACCCCGGTCGACCGCACCGGCATCCCGCTGCGCGGCTGACGCCGCCGCCCGACCAGCGCCATCCGGGGCGGGGTGGCCGCTCACCCCGCCCCCGCCGGCCTCACCCGATGTCGGTCGGATCCACCCGCACCCGTACCGCCTCCGGCGTCCGCAGCGCGATCCGCGCGATCTGCGCCGCCTTGAGGGCCGCCGCCAGCGCCGCCCCCTGCCCGGGCGGCACCCTCAGCAGCGCGCGCTCCTGTTCCTCCCCGCGCAGGGCCGGGGCCGGTACCGGCCCGAGCACGTCCGCCTCCGAGGGCAGCCGGATCAGCCCCAGCAGGTCGGCCACGGCCGCCGGGCTGCCGCTGACCGACGCCATCCGCGACACCGGCGGGAAGTGCAGCTGCGCCCGCTCGTCGCGTTCCAGCCCGGCGTGGCCCAGCGGGTCCCAGCGGACCAGGGCCTGCACCGGCCGCGCCGACGGCTCGGCGACCACGACCACCGAGCCGCCCTCCTCGGCGGACCGGACCAGCGCGGCGGCCGTCAGCCAAAGCCGCAGCGTCTCCTCCCCGGCCCGCAGGTCGGGCCGGCCGAGCAGCGCCCAGCCGTCCAGCAGCAGCGCCGCCCCGTACCCGGAGCCGCCGTCCACCACCGGCTCCGCACCGGGCGTGGAGATCACCAGCGACGGTTCGTCCGGGACGGTGGCCAGCACCGCGTCCCGTCCGGAGGTGCGCACCGGGATACGCGGGAACGCCTTGCCCAGTTCCTCCGCCGTGCGCCGGGCGCCGACCACCTGGGCGCGCAGCCGGAACGAGCCGCACTCGGGGCAGTGCCAGTCCGTCTCCGCCTCCCCGCACCAGCCGCAGTTCAGCGCGGCGTCGGCCGCGGGCGCCTCCAGCGGGCCCTCGCACCGCCGGCACCGGGCGGGGGTGCGGCAGCGCCCGCAGGAAAGCCGGGGCACGTAGCCTCGCCGGGGCACCTGGATGAGCACCGGGTGCCCGGCGGCCAGCGACTCCCGGGCGGCCTCCCAGGCCACCGAGGGCAGCCGGGCGGCCTGGGCCGCGCCGTCGCGGTGCTGGTCCTCGTCGGTGACGGTCCGCACCCGCGGCGCGATCCGGCGCACGGTCTCCCGGTCGGCCGCCAGCGGGCGGGCCCACCCGGTGCTGACCAGCTGCGCGCCCTCCACCGTGACGGCGTGGCCGCCGAGCAGCACGGCCGCGCCCTCGTCGGCGGCGCGCAGCAGCGCGACCTCGCGCACGTGCGGGTGCGGGGCGCGCGGGTCGCTGTGGCTGTTGTCGCCGTCGGACCAGACGACGACCAGCCCGAGGTCGCGCACCGGCGCGAACATGGTGGCGCGGGTGCCGATCACGGCGTGCACCGAGCCGCGGCTCACCGCCAGCCAGCGCCGGTAGCGCTCGCGCGGGCCGAGGTCGGCCTCCAGGGCCACGTGCCGGCCCGCGCCGAGCAGTTCGGTGAGCGCCTGGTCGACCCGGGCCACCGACCGCCCCTCGGGCAGCACGACGAGCGCGCCGCGCCCGCCCGCCAGCGTGGCGGCGACGGCGCGCGCGATCTCGTACGGCCAGCCGGGGCCGGGCAGCGCCGCCCAGACGGCGCGCGGCGCGCCGCCGTCGGCCAGCGCGGCGAGGAAGTCGGGCCCGGCCGGGTAGCGCTGCCAGCCCCCGGGGGCGGGGGCCGGGGGGCGCGGGAGCGCCGGCGGCGAGGGCTCGGCCTCGGCCTTGGCGTGCCGGGGCGGGACGGCCAGCTGGAGGACGTCGGCGAGGGTGCCGGCGTAGCGGTCGGCGACGGTCCGGCAGAGCCGGAGCAGCTGGGGGGTGAGCACGGGCTCGGGCGAGAGCACCTGGGCGAGCGGGGCGAGCGGGCCGGGGAAGTCGCTCTTCTCCAGCCGGGCGACGATGAACCCGTCGTGCAGTTCCCCGCCCTCGCGCTGGCCCTTCACCACGCGCGCGCCGAAGCGCACCCGCACCCGGGCGCCCGGGCGGGCCTCCTCGGCCATCGCGGCCGGCACCTCGTAGTCGAAGAACTTGTCGATGGTGAGCACGCCCTTGTCCACCACGACCCGGGCCACCGGCAGGTGCTCGGCCCGCTTGGCGCCGCGCCACGTCCGGGGCTTGGCCCGCTTGACCGTCTCCCGGATGAACGCCAGCTGCTCCGGCTCGGCCCCGTTCTCCGTGTTCTCCGTCTCCTCTGTGCTGCTCATCGCTCCCAGTACTACCAGGTCACACCGACAGAACGCACAGAAGCGGCGCCCACCCCGCCCCGGGGTAGGCGCCGCTTCCGGACGATCAGGCCGTTCAGCCCTTCACGGCCGCCTTCAGCTGCTCCACCCGGTCGGTGCGCTCCCAGGTGAAGTCGGGCAGCTCACGGCCGAAGTGGCCGTACGCAGCGGTCTGGGAGTAGATCGGGCGCAGCAGGTCCAGGTCGCGGATGATCGCGGCCGGGCGCAGGTCGAAGACGTCGGTGACGGCCTTCTGGATGGTGAGCACCGGCACGGTCTCGGTGCCGAAGGTCTCGACGAACAGGCCCACGGGCTCGGCCTTGCCGATCGCGTACGCGACCTGCACCTCGGCGCGGCGGGCGAGGCCGGCGGCGACGATGTTCTTCGCCACCCAGCGCATCGCGTACGCGGCCGAGCGGTCGACCTTGGACGGGTCCTTGCCGGAGAAGGCGCCGCCACCGTGGCGGGCCATGCCGCCGTAGGTGTCGATGATGATCTTGCGGCCGGTGAGGCCGGCGTCGCCCATCGGGCCGCCGATCTCGAAGCGGCCGGTCGGGTTCACCAGCAGGCGGTAGCCCTCGGTGACGAGCTTGATGCCCTGCTCGGCGAGCGCCTTCAGCTCGGGCTCGACCACGAACTCGCGGATGTCCGGGGTGAGCAGCGACTCCAGGTCGATGTCACTGGCGTGCTGGGTGGAGACCACCACGGTGTCGAGGCGGACGGCCTTGTCGCCGTCGTACTCGATGGTGACCTGGGTCTTGCCGTCGGGGCGCAGGTACGGGATGGTCCCGTTCTTGCGGACCTCGGTCAGGCGGCGCGAGAGGCGGTGCGCGAGGGTGATCGGCAGCGGCATCAGCTCGGGCGTCTCGTCGGACGCGTAGCCGAACATCAGGCCCTGGTCGCCGGCGCCCTGCTTGTCCAGGTCGTCCTCGTCGCCTTCGACCCGAGCCTCGTACGCGGTGTCGACGCCCTGGGCGATGTCGGGCGACTGCGCGCCGATGGACACCGACACGCCGCAGGAGGCGCCGTCGAAGCCCTTCTTGGAGCTGTCGTAGCCGATCTCCAGGATCTTGTCCCGGACGAGCTGGGCGATCGGCGCGTACGCCTTGGTGGTCACCTCGCCGGCCACGTGCACCTGGCCGGTGGTGATGAGCGTCTCCACGGCGACCCGGGAGGTCGGGTCCTCCCGGAGGAGAGCGTCAAGGATCGTGTCGCTGATCTGGTCAGCGATCTTGTCGGGGTGTCCCTCGGTGACGGACTCCGAGGTGAACAGGCGGCGAGACACAGCGCTCCCTGGGGTTGCAGCGGCTGCTGACTGAAGGCCCCCGGCGAACCGGGGACATCCGGAAAGACTTGATTCCTGGAGTCTAACGGGATGCCTCCGCCGAACGTCACCCGCTTCCGGAAATCGCGACCGATCTCCAGCAGGGCTCGATCAGTCGCCGACCGTTTCCAGCCGCTTCACGACCAGGTCCCAGACCACGTCCGCCAACGCCTCCTTCGGGCCCACCGGAACGGCCGTCTCACTGCCGTCCGAGCCCAGCACCACGGCCTCGTTGACGTCCGTCCCGAAGGCCTTGCCGTTGCCCACCTCGTTGACGACCAGCAGGTCGCAGCCCTTGCGGGCGAGCTTGGCGCGGCCGTTGGCGAGCACGTCGTCGGTCTCCGCCGCGAAACCCACCACGAGTTGGCCCGAACGGGCGCGGTGCGCCGCCAGCTCGGCCAGGACGTCGGGGTTGCGGACGAGGGCGACCGGCGCCGGCTCGACCCCCTCGACCTTCTTGATCTTGCCGCTGGCGTACTCGGCGGGCCGGAAGTCCGCCACGGCCGCGGCCATGACCACGGCGTCGGCCGACGCGGCCGCCTTCAGGGCCGCCTCGCGCAGCTCCAGCGCGGTCGAGACGTGCACCACGTCGACCCCGGCCGGGTCGGCGAGCTCCGCGTTGGCCGAGACCAACGTCACGCGCGCCCCACGGGCCGCGGCCGTCACGGCGAGCGCGTAGCCCTGCTTGCCGGAGGAGCGGTTGCCCAGGAAGCGCACCGGGTCCAGCGGCTCGCGGGTGCCGCCGGCCGAGACCACCACGTGCCGGCCCGCCAGGTCGGTCGGGGCGGCCCCGCCCCGGCGCAGCACGGCCCGGCAGGCGTCGAAGATCGCGGACGGCTCGGGCAGCCGCCCCTTGCCGGTGTCCTTGCCGGTGAGCCGCCCGACGGCCGGCTCCAGCACGATCACGCCCCGGCGGCGCAGCGTGGCGACGTTGTCCCGGGTGGCGGGGTGCTCCCACATCTCGGTGTGCATGGCGGGCGCCAGGACGACCGGACAGCGGGCGGTGAGCAGGGTGTTGGTGAGCAGGTCGTCGGCGAGGCCGTGGGCGGCCTTGGCGATCAGGTCGGCGGTGGCGGGGGCGACCACGACCAGGTCGGCCTGCTGCCCGATCCGCACGTGCGGCACCTCGTGCACGCGCTCCCAGGTCTCGGTGGCGGCCGGTCGGCCGGAGAGCGCGGCCCAGGTGGCCTCGCCGACGAAGTGCAGCGCGGCCTCGGTGGGCACCACGGTGACCTGGTGGCCGGACTCGGTGAACCGGCGGAGCAGCTCGCACGCCTTGTAGGCGGCGATGCCGCCGCTGACGCCGAGGGCGACGCGCGGCGCGTCCGCCGACCCGCTCCGGTCCGAAGTCGCGCTCATACTCCCGCTCTCCTCCACTCCTGGGACGTGCACACCCTACGGCCCCTCAGCCGCCGCGCGCACCGCGGTCGGTCCCACAGCCCCCGGGAACGCCGAAGGGCCCGGCGGAAACGATTCCGCCGGGCCCTTCCACAAGCTTCGGAGCACCGCCTCAGGCGGCTTCGATCGCCTCGGCGGTCAGCATGCCCGCGTTGATCTCGCGCAGCGCGATCGACAGCGGCTTCTCGTGCACGTGGGTGTCGACCAGCGGGCCGACGTACTCGAGCAGGCCCTCACCGAGCTGGGAGTAGTACGCGTTGATCTGGCGCGCGCGCTTGGCGGCGTAGATCACGAGGCTGTACTTGGAGTCGGTGGCCTCAAGCAGCTCGTCAATCGGCGGGTTGATGATGCCCTCGGGCGCGGTCATGGAAGAGGACACGCTAAAACCTTCCGAAAGGGTGGAAAAGACAGACAGGTCAGGCTACACCGAGCAAGGCTAGCAGTTCGGCCGCTACCTGCTCGACGGAGGTGTTGACAAGGGTCGTGTCGAACTCGGGCTCGGCCGCGAGCTCGACCTTGGCCGCCTCCAGCCGCTTCGCGATCACGTCCTGCGACTCCGTGCCCCGACCGGTCAGCCGTCGGACCAGCTCGTCCCAGCTCGGCGGGGCCAGGAAGACCAGCTGCGCCTCGGGCATCGACTCGCGCACCTGGCGGGCGCCCTGGAGGTCGATCTCCAGCAGGACGGGCTCGCCGCGCTCCAGCTTCTCCAGCACCGCCGAGCGCGGGGTGCCGTAGCGGTTGCCGGCGAAGACGGCCCACTCCAGCAGCTCGCCGTTGGCGATCAGCTTGTCGAACTCGTCGTTGTCGACGAAGTGGTACTGGACCCCGTTCTGCTCGCCCGGCCTCGGGTGCCGGGTCGTCGCCGACACCGAGAGCCAGACCTCGGGGTGCTGCTTCCTCATATGAGCGACGACCGTGCTCTTGCCGACCCCCGAAGGGCCGGAGAGCACGGTCAGCCGCGGACGCTCACTCATGCACCGATTATCCCGGATCGCGGACGTTCCCGGGACCACGGGGCACGGTCAGGCGGCACCGCCGCCGAACTCCCGCTCCAGGGAGGCGATCTGGTTCGTACCGAGGCCGCGGACGCGCCGGCTCTCGCTGATGCCGAGGCGTTCCATGATCTGCTTGGCACGGACCTTGCCGACGCCGGGAAGCGACTCCAGCAGTGCGGAGACCTTCATCTTGCCGATGACGTCGTTCTCGGCCTTTCCGGCCTTGATCACCTCGTGCAGGGAGGCGCCGGAGTGCTTGAGCCGGTTCTTGACCTCGGCGCGCTCCCGGCGAGCCTCGGCGGCCTTGGCGAGCGCGGCGGTGCGCTGTTCAGGGGTAAGGGGCGGAAGAGCCACGCCGTTCACCTCAGGGTGTGGAAGGAAGGGATTGAGCTATGACTGGTTTGGATCCCAGGACACCGTCCGCAAGGGGAACCAGAGGGCCCTTGACCTGCGGGAGCTACGGGTTTCGCGGCTCGCCGATGACCTATCGCCGGACACTACCCGGATTGCGGCGCCACGTCAGGAAAAGAACACGAAAAGTCCTGGTCAGCCAAGGCCGACCAGGACTTTCCAGGGCAAAATGACCGCGATTGCGAAACTTTGACACCGCCGATGTGACGGCGCTCACGTCAACTCCGGTGGGGTCCGGGACCCTCGCCGGGCTGCGCACACTGCACAGGGTCATCGCCCCGCTACGGGCTCGCGCCCGCGATCGCCGCTACTTCACCGCGTCCGCGTACTCGCCGACGAACCGCTCGGCCGCCGAGCGCAGGGCCGCCACCGACGGGCCGTGCTTGAGCACGTCCCGGCTGACGCTCGGCACCACGTTGATCACCGCGGCGCCGAACACCCGCGGCAGGTCGGCCATCGTCGCGCCCTGGGCGCCGATCCCGGGGGCCAGCAGCGGGCCGTTGATCGCCAGTTCCACGCCCGCGTCGGCGAGCGTCGCGCCGACGACCGCGCCGAAGGAGCCCAGCGGGGCGGCGTCGCCGTTCTCCGCCGCCAGCTGCCGCAGCACCGAGGCCGCGACCGACTCGCCGTCCGCGCCCACCGCCCGCTGCACCTCGTGGCCCTCCGGGTTGGAGGTGAGCGCCAGCGCGAACACGCCGCAGCCCTGCGCGCGGGCCAGGTCGAGGGCCGGGCGCAGCGAGCCGAAGCCCAGGTACGGGCTGACCGTGACGGCGTCCGAGAACAGCGGGCTGCCGGGCGACAGGAAGGCCTCCGCGTAGGCGGCCATGGTGGAGCCGATGTCGCCGCGCTTGGCGTCCATCAGGACCAGCGCGCCGGCCGCCCTGGCCTCCTCGACGGACTTCTCCAGCACCGCGACGCCCTTGCTGCCGAAGCGCTCGAAGAAGGCGGCCTGCGGCTTGAGCACGGCCACCCGGTCGGCCAGCGCCTCGACGACGGTGCGGCTGAAGGTCTCCAGGCCGGCGAGGTCGTCGCCGAGCCCCCAGGCGGCGAGCAGGGAGGCGTGCGGGTCGATGCCGACGCAGAGCTGGCCGCGGGTGTCGAGGGCCTGGCGCAGCCGGGCGCCGAACGGGGCGAGGGTCATGTCGTCCTTCCGGAAGGTCGTGGGGAGGCCGCACGGAGGCCGTACGGAGGTCGTGCGCGGCTCGTACGGGGCGTCGTACGGGCCGGGGGCCGCACGGTGGTTCAGGAGGCGGCCCTGGTGCCGTCGACGGCGCTGCCGACGGCGGCGGCCAGGTCGCGGAAGCCCGCGGCCCTGATCCGGGCGGAGAGGCCCCGGTGGATCCGGCGGCACCAGAACGGGCCCTCGTAGATGAAGGCGCTGTAGCCCTGGACGAGGTCCGCGCCGTGGACGATCCGCTGCCAGACGTCCTCGGCGGTCTCGACGCCGCCGACCGAGACCAGCGTCAGCCGCCCCTCGGTCCGGGCGCGCAGGCGCTGGAGCACCTCCAGGGCGCGGGCCTTGAGCGGGGCGCCGGACAGGCCGCCCATGCCGATCTCCTCGACCCGGGCGGCGTCGGCGCGCAGGCCCTCGCGGCCGATCGTGGTGTTGGTGGCGATGATGCCGTCCAGGCCCAGTTCCAGGGCGAGGTCGGCGACCGCGTCGACGTCCTCGTCGGCCAGGTCGGGGGCGATCTTGACCAGCAGCGGGACGTGGTGCGCGGTGGTGCGGTCGGCGGCCTCGCGGACGGCGGAGAGCAGCGGGCGCAGGTGGTCCACGGCCTGGAGGTTGCGCAGCCCGGGGGTGTTCGGCGAACTGACGTTGACGACCAGGTAGTCGGCGTACCTGGCCAGCCGCTCGGTGGACTTGACGTAGTCGGCGACGGCGTCGGCCTCCTCGACCACCTTGGTCTTGCCGATGTTGACACCGATCACCGGGGTGGAGCTGGTGTGCGGGCGGGCGGCGAGGCGCGCGGCGACCCGGGCCGAGCCCTGGTTGTTGAAGCCCATCCGGTTGATCAGCGCGCGGTCCTCGACCAGGCGGAACAGCCGGGGCGTCGGGTTGCCCGGCTGGGGCTCGCCGGTGACGGTGCCGATCTCGACGTAGTCGAAGCCGAGCATCGCCAGGCCGTCGATGCCGACGCCGTTCTTGTCGAAGCCGGCCGCCAGGCCGAACGGGCCCGGCAGGTCGAGGCCGAGGGCGGTGGTGTGCAGCGCCCGGTCACGCGGGGCGAGCACCAGACGCACCAGCGTGCGCAGGCCGGGCACCGAGGAGGCGAGCCGGATCCAGAAGAAGGCGAGGTGGTGCGCCTTCTCGGGGTCCATCTTCTTGAAGACGAGGTCGAACAGCAGCTTGTACAAAAACCCAACTCCCGGATCAGGGCCCGGATCTGAGCGTGAGCACCCGGATCAGGGCATGGAAGTGGGGGGCACCCGACTGGCCTCGGTGCCCCCCACTGCGGTGGTGCTACTTGCGGCCGGCGTTGATCAGCGCGGCGTGCTCCTGGAGCGACATCACCCCGACCTCGTCGCGCAGCAGCGCGTCCATGCCCTGGACGGCCGCGCCCATCGCCTGGACCGTGGTCAGGCAGGGCACGCCGCGGGACACGGCGGCGGTGCGGATCTCGTAGCCGTCGAGGCGCCCGCCGGTGCCGTACGGCGTGTTGATGATGAGGTCGACCTCACCGTCGTGGATCAGCTGGACGATGGTCCGCTCGCCGTTGGGGCCCTCGCCCTCGCTGTGCTTGCGCACCAGCGTGGACGGGATGCCGCCGCGGTGCAGCACCTCGGCGGTGCCAGCGGTGGCGAGCACCTCGAAGCCGAGGCCGACCAGCGCGCGGGCCGGGAAGACCAGGTTGCGCTTGTCGCGGTTGGCGACCGAGACGAAGACCTTGCCCTTGGTCGGCAGCGCGCCGTAGGCGCCGGCCTGGGCCTTGGCGTAGGCCGTGCCGAAGACCTTGTCGATGCCCATGACCTCGCCGGTCGAGCGCATCTCCGGGCCGAGCACGGTGTCCACGCCGCGGCCGTGGATGTCGCGGAAGCGGCTCCACGGCATCACGGCCTCCTTGACCGCGATCGGCGCGTCGGCCGGCAGCGTGCCGCCGTCGCCCTCGGCCGGGAGCAGGCCCTCGGCGCGCAGCTCGGCGATGGTGGCGCCGAGCGAGATCCGGGCGGCGGCCTTGGCCAGCGGCACGGCGGTCGCCTTGGAGGTGAACGGCACGGTGCGGGAGGCGCGCGGGTTGGCCTCCAGCACGTACAGGATGTCCCCGGCCAGCGCGAACTGGATGTTGATCAGGCCGCGGACGCCGACGCCGCGCGCGATGGCCTCGGTGGAGGTCCGCAGGCGCTTGATGTCGTAGCCGCCGAGGGTGATCGGGGGCAGCGCGCAGGCGGAGTCGCCGGAGTGGATGCCGGCCTCCTCGATGTGCTCCATGACGCCGCCGAGGTAGAGCTCGGTGCCGTCGTAGAGCGCGTCGACGTCGATCTCCACCGCGTCGTCGAGGAAGCGGTCGATGAGCACCGGGTGCTCGGAGATCAGGCCGGCGTGGCGCTCCAGGTAGGAGGCGAGCGAGGCCTCGTCGTAGACGATCTCCATGCCGCGGCCGCCGAGCACGTACGACGGGCGGGCGAGCACCGGGTAGCCGATCTCGTCGGCGATGGCCTTGGCCTCGGCGAAGGAGAAGGCGGTGCCGTGCTTGGGGGCGGGCAGGCCGGCGTCGCGCAGCACGCGGCCGAAGGCGCCGCGCTCCTCGGCGAGGTCGATCGCCTCGGGCTGGGTGCCGACGATCGGCACGCCGTTGTCCTTGAGCGCCTGGGCCAGGCCGAGCGGGGTCTGGCCGCCGAGCTGGACGATCACGCCGGCCAGCGGGCCGGCCTGCTGCTCGGCGTGGACGATCTCCAGCACGTCCTCCAGGGTGAGCGGCTCGAAGTAGAGCCGGTCGGAGGTGTCGTAGTCGGTGGAGACGGTCTCCGGGTTGCAGTTGACCATCACGGTCTCGTACCCGGCGTCGGCCAGCGCGAAGGAGGCGTGCACGCAGGAGTAGTCGAACTCGATGCCCTGGCCGATGCGGTTCGGACCGGAGCCGAGGATGATCACGGCCGGCTTGGTGCGCGGGGCGACCTCGTTCTCCTCGTCGTAGGACGAGTAGAAGTACGGGGTCTTGGCGGCGAACTCGGCGGCGCAGGTGTCGACGGTCTTGAACACCGGGCGGATGCCGAGCGCGTGCCGGACCTCGCGGACGACGTCCGGCTTCAGGCCGCGGATCTCGCCGATCTGCTGGTCGGAGAAGCCGTGCCGCTTGGCGTGGCGCAGCAGCTCGGGGGTGAGCTTCGCGGCCTCGGTCAGCTCGGCGGCGATCTCGTCGAGCAGGAAGAGCTGGTCGACGAACCACGGGTCGATCTTGGTGGCCTCGAACACCTCCTCCGGGGTGGCGCCGGCCCGGATGGCCTGCATCACGGTGTTGATCCGGCCGTCGGTCGGCACGACCGCCTTGACCAGCAGCTCGGCCTTGTCGCCGACCGGGCCGGTCCAGGAGAACTGGGAGCCCTTCTTCTCCAGCGAGCGCAGCGCCTTCTGCAGCGCCTCGGGGAAGTTGCGGCCCATGGCCATGGCCTCGCCGACCGACTTCATGGTGGTGGTCAGCGTGGCGTCGGCGCTCGGGAACTTCTCGAACGCGAACCGGGGGACCTTCACCACGACGTAGTCGAGGGCCGGCTCGAAGGAGGCCGGGGTCTGCTCGGTGATGTCGTTGGGGATCTCGTCGAGCGTGTAGCCGACGGCCAGCTTGGCGGCGATCTTGGCGATCGGGAAGCCGGTCGCCTTCGAGGCCAGCGCGGAGGAGCGCGACACCCGCGGGTTCATCTCGATGACGATGACCCGGCCGCTGTCGGGGTTGACGGCGAACTGGATGTTGCAGCCGCCGGTGTCGACGCCGACCTCGCGGATCACGGCGATGCCGATGTCGCGCAGGATCTGGTACTCACGGTCGGTGAGGGTCATCGCCGGGGCGACGGTGATCGAGTCACCGGTGTGCACGCCCATCGGGTCGAAGTTCTCGATGGAGCAGACGACCACGACGTTGTCGTTCTTGTCGCGCATCAGCTCCAGCTCGTACTCCTTCCAGCCGAGGATGGACTCCTCCAGGAGCACCTCGGTGGTCGGCGAGAGGGCCAGGCCCTGGCCGGCGATGCGGCGCAGGTCCTCCTCGTCGTGGGCGAAGCCGGAGCCGGCGCCGCCCATGGTGAAGGAGGGGCGCACGACGACGGGGTAGCCGCCGAGCGTGTCGACGCCGGCCAGCACGTCGTCCATCGAGTGGCAGATGACCGAGCGGGCGGACTCGCCGTGGCCGATCTTGGCGTTGACCGCCTCGACGACGCCCTTGAACAGCTGGCGGTCCTCGCCCTTGTTGATCGCCACCACGTCGGCGCCGATCAGCTCGACGCCGTACTTCTCCAGCGTGCCGGCCGAGTGCAGGGAGATCGCGGTGTTGAGCGCGGTCTGCCCGCCGAGGGTCGGCAGCAGCGCGTCGGGGCGCTCCTTGGCGATGATCCGCTCGACGAACTCCGGGGTGATCGGCTCGACGTAGGTGGCGTCGGCGATCTCCGGGTCGGTCATGATCGTGGCCGGGTTGGAGTTGACCAGCACGACCCGCAGGCCCTCGGCCTTGAGGACGCGGCAGGCCTGCGTGCCCGAGTAGTCGAACTCGGCGGCCTGGCCGATCACGATCGGGCCGGACCCGATCACCAGGACGGACTTGATGTCAGTGCGCTTAGGCACGCTGGCCCTCCATGAGCTTCACGCTGTGCTTGTCGTCGCCTCGCATGAGCTCGACGAACCGGTCGAAGAGGTAGGCCGCGTCGTGCGGGCCGGCCGCCGCTTCGGGGTGGTACTGCACGCTGAAGGCGGGGACGTCGAGCGCCTGGAGGCCCTCGACCACGTCGTCGTTGAGGCAGACGTGGGAGACCTCGACCCGCCCGAAGGGGGTGTCGCTCACCCGGTCCAGCGGTGCGTCCACGGCGAAGCCGTGGTTGTGCGCGGTCACCTCGACCTTGCCGGTGGTGCGGTCCTGCACCGGCTGGTTGATGCCGCGGTGGCCGTACTTGAGCTTGTAGGTGCCGAAGCCCAGTGCGCGGCCGAGGATCTGGTTGCCGAAGCAGATCCCGAAGAACGGGGTCCCGCGCTCCAGCACGCCCTGCGCGACGGCGACCTGGTGGTCGGCGGTGGCCGGGTCGCCCGGGCCGTTGGAGAAGAACACGCCGTCCGGCTGGACCGCGTAGAGGTCCTCCAGGGTGGAGTTCGCCGGCAGCACGTGCACCTCGATGCCGCGCTCGGCCATCCGCTGCGGGGTCATCCCCTTGATGCCGAGGTCCAGCGCGGCGACGGTGAACTTCTTCTCACCGATCGCGGGCACGACGTACGCCTCGGTGGTGGCCACCTCGGCGCACAGGTCGGCGCCCTTCATCTCGGGCGACTGCTGCACCCGGGCGAGCAGTTCGGCCTGGTCGGTCAGCGCCTCGCCGGAGAAGATGCCGCAGCGCATCGCGCCGCGCTCGCGCAGGTGGCGGGTGAGCGCCCGGGTGTCGATGCCGCTGATGCCGACGACGCCCTGGCGGACGAGCTCCTCGTCCAGCGAGCGGGTGGAGCGCCAGTTGGACGCCACCCGGGCGGGGTCGCGCACGACGTACCCGGCGACCCAGATCCGCTTGGACTCGTCGTCCTCGTCGTTCCAGCCGGTGTTGCCGATCTGCGGGGCGGTCATCACGACCACCTGGCGGTGGTACGACGGGTCGGTGAGGGTCTCCTGGTAGCCGGACATGCCGGTGTTGAAGACGGCCTCGCCGAAGGTCTCGCCGGTCGCGCCGTAGGCCTCGCCGCGGAAGGTCCGGCCGTCCTCCAGGACGAGCACGGCGGGGGTGCGCTCCCGCCGTCGGCGCTGCGTGGTGGGGGCAGGTGCGGTCATTGAGCGGCCTCTTCCGTCTTCGTCTTCGTACGTGTTGCGAGTTGGGCGATCGCCTCGACCCAGGCGGCGTGCTCGTCCGGGTGGTCGGCCCGGAAGCCCGAGTCCAGCTCGGTGCCCTCGTGCGTCCAGCTGACGACGAGCAGCCCGGCCGGGACGACCTTGCCGGCGATCCCGGAGTCCGTGCGGGCACCGGTCAGGTGCTCGGCCGGGATCCAGAGGTCGACGTCACCGGGGCGCCGCACCAGCAGGCCGTCCTCGCCGAGGGTGAGGTCGGCACGGCTGCGGGTGCCCAGGCCGTGCGCGACGACCCGGTCGAGCCAGTTCCCGGCGGTGGTGGAGCCGTGGTAGCGCCCGCTGGTCTCCAGGATGGTCCGCCCGGCGCCGGCCGGCACGGCGGGCAGCGGCGGCATGCCGGACTGGAGGGTGCGCCGCCAGTTCCAGCCCTGCCGCATCAGCCAGTAGACGAGCCCGATGACGATCAGCAGGCCGACGGCCCAGCCGATGTACCCGGGCCAGTTGGTGACCTTGGCCTGCTCCTGGGCGAGCGCGGCCGGGCCGGTCACGCCGCCCCGCCCTGCTCGGCCAGCTCGCCGGCCAGCACGGTGGCGCGCCCGCGCAGGAAGGTGGCGTGCACCCGTCCGGGCAGGTCAAGGCCCTTGTAGGGGGTGTTGCGGCTACGGGTGGCGAAGCTGTCCGGGTTCACGGCACCACGGTACGCGGGATCGAACAGCACCAGGTTGGCAGGCTCACCGACCGAGACGGGACGGCCCTGTCCGGCGAGACGGCCGATCCGGGCCGGGCGGTGCGACATGCGGTCCGCGACGCCCTCCCAGTTCAGCAGACCGGTGTCCACCATGGTCTGCTGCACGACCGACAGCGCGGTCTCCAGGCCGACCATGCCCATCGCCGCGACGGCCCACTCGCAGTCCTTGTCCTCGTCCGGGTGCGGCGCGTGGTCGGTGGCGACGGCGTCGATGGTGCCGTCCGCGAGCGCCTTGCGCAGCGCCTGGACGTCCTCGGCGGTGCGCAGCGGCGGGTTGACCTTGTAGACCGGGTCGTAGGAGCGGACCAGCTCGTCGGTGAGCAGCAGGTGGTGCGGGGTGACCTCGGCGGTGACGTCCCAGCCCTTGGCCTTGGCCCAGCGGATGATCTCGACCGAGCCGGCGGTGGAGACGTGGCAGACGTGCAGCCGGGAGCCGACGTGCGCGGCGAGCAGCACGTCCCGCGCGATGATCGACTCCTCGGCGACGGCCGGCCAGCCGCCGAGCCCGAGCTCGCCGGAGACCTGGCCCTCGTTCATCTGGGCGCCCTCGGTGAGGCGCGGCTCCTGGGCGTGCTGGGCGACGACGCCGTCGAAGGCCTTGACGTACTCCAGGGCGCGGCGCATCAGCACCGCGTCGTCCACGCACTTGCCGTCGTCGGAGAAGACCCGCACGTTCGCGGCGGACTCGTGCATGGCGCCCAGCTCGGCGAGCTTCTTGCCCTCCAGGCCGACGGTGACGGCGCCGACCGGCTGCACGTCGCAGTAGCCGGCCTCCTGGCCGAGCCGCCAGACCTGCTCGACCACGCCGGCGGTGTCGGCCACCGGGGTGGTGTTGGCCATCGCGTGCACGGCGGTGAAGCCGCCCATCGCGGCGGCCCGGGTGCCGGTGAGCACGGTCTCGGCGTCCTCGCGGCCGGGTTCGCGCAGGTGGGTGTGCAGGTCGACGAGACCGGGCAGCACGATCAGGCCGCCGGCGTCGATCTCGACGTCCGCTTCGACCGCCAGGTCGGTGCCGATCGCCTTGATCACACCGTCGGCGAGGTGGAGGTCCTGCGGGGCACCGCCGAGGATCTGGGCGTTGCGGATCAGGTAGGTGGTCACTGAGCGGTCTCCACGGAGTCGGTGCGGGCGTCGTTGAGGGTGGCTCCCCCGAGCAGCAGGTACAGGACGGCCATCCGGACCGACACGCCGTTGGCGACCTGCTCGACCACGGTGCAGCGCGGCGAGTCGGCGACCTCGGCGGTGATCTCCATGCCGCGCACCATCGGGCCGGGGTGCATCACGATGGCGTGCTCGGGCAGCTGGGACATCCGGGTGCCGTTGAGGCCGTAGCGGCGGCTGTACTCGCGCTCGGTCGGGAAGAACGCGGCGTTCATCCGCTCGCGCTGCACCCGCAGCATCATCACCGCGTCCGTCTTGGGGAGGACGCGGTCCAGGTCGTAGCTGACCTCGCAGGGCCAGTTCTCGATGCCGATCGGCAGCAGCGTCGGCGGGGCGACGAAGGTGACCTGGGCACCGAGGGTGGTCAGCAGGTGCACGTTGGACCGGGCGACCCGGCTGTGCAGGATGTCGCCGACCATGGTCACCCGGCGCCCGGCGAGGTCGTTGCCCAGCCCGGCGTTGAGGTGGCGGCGCATGGTGAAGGCGTCGAGCAGCGCCTGGGTGGGGTGCTCGTGGGTGCCGTCACCTGCGTTGATCACGCTGCCGTGCAGCCAGTCGGACTGGGCGAGGCGGGCCGGCGCGCCCGAGGCGTGGTGCCGGACGACGACCGCGTCGGCGCCCATCGCCTGGAGGGTGAGCGCGGTGTCCTTGAGGCTCTCGCCCTTGGAGACCGAGGAGCCCTTGGCGGAGAAGTTGATGACGTCGGCGGAGAGCCGCTTCTCGGCGACCTCGAAGGAGGTCTTGGTACGGGTCGAGTCCTCGAAGAAGAGGTTGACGACGGTCCGGCCGCGCAGCGTGGGCAGCTTCTTGACGGCCCGTCCGGAGAGCTGGGCCAGCTCCTCGGCGGTGTCCAGGATCAGCAGCGCGTCGTCGCGGGTGAGGTCGGCGGCGGAGACGAGGTGGCGCTTCACGCGGGTTACTCCGGGAGGTGCGGTTCGGACGGCTGGGAGGCCAGGGCCTGCGAGGAGCGCTCGGTGTAGTCGCGGTCGCCGACCAGTACGGCGTCCACGCCGTCGCTGTCGGACAGGCGCACCTGCACGGCCTCGCGCAGCGAGGTGGGGAGGTTCTTGCCCACGTAGTCGGCCCGGATCGGCAGCTCGCGGTGGCCCCGGTCGACCAGGACGGCGAGCTGGACGGCGCGCGGGCGGCCGATGTCGTTCAGCGCGTCGAGCGCGGCCCGGATGGTGCGGCCGGAGAAGAGCACGTCGTCGACGAGGATGACGAGCTTGCCGTCGATGCCGCCGGACGGGATCTCGGTGTGCTCCAGGGCGCGGGCGGGCTTGAGCCGCAGGTCGTCCCGGTACATGGTGATGTCCAGGGCACCCAACGGGATCTCGCGCCCGGTGATCTGGGCCAGCCGGCCGTGCAGGCGGCGGGCGAGGTGGACGCCCCTGGTGTGGATGCCGAGCAGCACGACGTCCTCGGCGCCCTTGGCGCGCTCGACGATCTCGTGCGCTATCCGGGTGACGACCCGGGCGATGTCCGTGCCGTCCAGCACCTGGTGCGGCGGTCGCGGCGTCGAATCTTGGTGTGTGGTCATGCCGAAGCGGACCTCCTTCCCCGCCTCACTGGACGGGCCTTAAAGGATGTCTGGGACTGCCCCCGCCGACCGGGCGCGGGCTTCGAGCCATCCTAGCAGCGGGCCGGGAGGCAACCGGACACGCACCATTCCGCTTCGCCGGGTTCACGCCCCGGACGCGCCGCGGATGCGGGCCATTCGCACGACTGCCCCATTCGGCTTGACGCAGCTACCTTACTCTACGTAACCTCACAGTGAGTTACGAGACGGACGTCGAACCCACCGGTAACGGCGTCGGCAATCGTCCGCGACCCACCACTGAACGCGAAGCAATCTCGTCCGGGGAGATCAATGTCCAGCGACTACGCGAAGCAACTCGGAGGCAAGCTCCGAGCGATCCGCACTCAGCAGGGTCTCTCCCTGCACGGTGTCGAGGAGAAGTCCCAGGGGCGCTGGAAGGCAGTCGTCGTCGGCTCGTACGAGCGCGGCGACCGTGCGGTCACCGTGCAGCGGCTGGCCGAGCTGGCGGAGTTCTACGGCGTCCCGGTGCAGGAGCTGCTGCCCGGCGGCACCCCCGGCGGCGCGGCCGAGCCGCCGCCGCGCCTGGTGCTCGACCTGGAGAGACTGACCCAGGTCCCGTCCGAGAAGGCCGGCCCGCTGCAGCGCTACGCGGCGACGATCCAGAGCCAGCGCGGCGACTACAACGGCAAGGTGCTGTCGATCCGCCAGGACGACCTGCGCACCCTGGCGGTCATCTACGACCAGTCGCCGTCGATCCTCACCGAGCAGCTGATCTCCTGGGGCGTGCTGAACCCCGACGCGCGCCGTGCGGTGCGCGAGGAGGAGGCGAGCTGACGCTCGCCGCACCGGCTCCCGTCGGCTCGGTCCACGGTCCGGGCCACGCCCCGGGCCTTGCAGAAACGTCACGGCGCGGCACCCCGCATCCCGGGGGCCGCGCCGTCGCGCGTCCACGGCCGGCTCAGCAGACCGTCCCCAGGCTGTAGCCGGGCTGCGCCGCCACACCGTCCAGCCGCACCGGCCCGGCAGCCGGCGCCCAGTCCTGCCCGCCGCTCGACCAGGCCCAGGAGGCCGGCAGGAAGTGCTCGTCAGCGGCTCCGCCGCGGGCGCCGCCCGCCGCCACCGAGCCCTGCGAGCCGTGCAGCACCGCCACCCCCGGCAGCTCCAGCGCCAGTCCGGCGCACAGCACCGCGCAGACCAGCTCCAGGTCCTCGTCGTTGATCCGGACCACGCCGTCCTCCCACTGCAGCACCCGGGCCGCCGCGCTCAGCCGCCCGCCCGGGGCGTCCACCCGCAGCCGCAGCTCGTACACCCCGGCGCCCGCGCCGACCAGCATCCGGCGAAACACCTCGGCGCCGCGCTGGCGGGCGGCGCGCACCCAGCGGGCGTGGTCCTCGTCGACCTCGCCCGCCGCGCCGGACAGGCCGCCGTCCAGCAGCAGGTCGGCGTGGCAGAGCGTCAGCCCGTTCTCCCGGGCCCGGACCAGGCGCGGCACGAAGTCCCCGGCCAGTTCCTCGCCCTGATAGGCCAACAGCTGGGTCTGCAACGGCGGATTGACCAGGTAGCGGTCGCGGGCGAGCGGCTCGGCCGGGTCCAGCCCGTGCAGCACGCAGAACTCCGCGAAGTCCTGCGGGTGGAACATCCGGGCCCGCACGGTGTCGAAGCGCTCCAGGGCGTCGGCCAGCAGCTCGGCGGTCTCGGCCAGGTACTGCTCGTGGTCGGCGGCGTTCGACAGCCCCCAGGCACGGGCCCGGGCGAAGTCGGCCGCGCTGGTCAGGATCCCGATGACGAACGCCTGCTCGGCCCCCTCGCCCCGCCGCCGCTGGTGCGGCGCCCGCACCGTGGGTCGCGGACCGCCGGCGGTGCAGTCGGAGTTGCGGCGGGCGCGGCCGTTGCGGCTCATGCGCCCACCTCGCTGCGCTCGGCACGGGCATGCGCCCCTGCGCGCCTCTCGGTGGTTCGCTCGCTGCGCTCGCTCACGGGATGGCTCCTGGCATCGACGGGTACCGTCGGCGGGTGACGGTCAGCGGCCGGCTCGCCGCTGACCGTCTATCTCCCCATCCGCGCGCGCCGCACACGTACGGCGTGTCACAGGAATGTAACCGACGGTAAGACGATGTGATTCACGCCGTTCGCGGCACCCTGGCGAGCTGGCGGGACTGCGCGACCAGGCGGCCGGACTCGTCCCAGACCTCGGCGTCCTCCTCGAAGTACCCGCCGGCCACGTTGCGGGTGGCGTGGGTGACCCGCAACCAGCCCGGGACCGGCCTGGCCCGCAGGTGGACGGTCAGTTCGACGGTCGGGGCCCAGCCGGGCATGCCCAGGTCGAAGGTCACCGGCGGCAGCGCGTCGGCGACCAGCAGGAGCAGCAGCGGGTCGGGATCGCGGCCGTCGGCGAGCCGGAACCAGCCCTGGATCCGCCCGTTGCCGGACGGCTGCCCAAGCGCCCAGCCGATGGTGGCCGGGTCCAGCCGCAGGTCGAAGCGCTCCAGCAGCTCGGCCTGGGCGATCAGCTCCCGGGGCGCATGCTCGACGCCGACGCACTGGTCCGGCGGCGGCAGCTGCGGCGGCAGGGCGCTGGTGCGCACCTCGCCGTCGGCGGTGGAGAGGTCGCCGTGGCTGGCGACCACCCGCAGCCGCTCCACGCCGTCCTGGCTGAGCGAGGCGGTGCCGGTGGAGAGCCCGCGGCCGGTGCGCAGCACCTCGGTGCGGACGGTGGCCGGGCCGGGCGTGGAGGCGGACAGGTAGTAACCACTGATCGACACCGGGTCGGGGTGGTCGCCGTGCTCCAGCGACAGCGCGTGTCCGGCGACGGCGAGCAGCAGCCCGCCGTTGACCCCGCCGCCGATCTGCCAGCCGGCACCGAGTTCGGCCTCGTAGCGGCCGGGCTCGTCAGGGTGCCGGGTCAGGGCGATGCCCTGGTCGAACTCGCTGCGGGTCGCGGTGGTCATGGGGGTGGCCTGCCCTTCACTGCGGGTTTCCGAACGCCAAGTTACTGGCGAGTAGGGCACCACCTTACGCCGCCCGGGTGAAACGCGCGACGGCCGCCGGACCCGGAATCCGGGTCCAGCGGCCGTTCTGCGGGTCTCACCGCCACCGGTGGTCAGGGGGACCTACCGGCGGATGCTCGGCTTCAGCTCCAGGAAGCGGGCGAGCAGGCCGTTGACGAACGCCGGGGAGTCGTCCGTGGAGAACTCCTTGGCGATCTCCACGGCCTCGTCCAGGACGACCGCGTCCGGGACGCCGTCCTCCCAGATCAGCTCGTAGGCGCCGAGCCGCAGGACGTTGCGGTCCACGATCGGCATCCGGTCGAGGGTCCAGCCCACCGCGTACTGCGAGATCAGGTCGTCGATCCGGCGAGCGTGCTGGACGTACCCCTCGATCAGCTCCATGGTGTACTCGCCGACCTGCGGGGTGCCCTCGTCGGGCTTCGGCTCGCGGGCGCGGGCCACCCAGTCCGCGAGGACCCGCTGCGGGTCGACCCCGCGGTGGTCGGCCTCGAAGAGGATCTGGAAGGCCCGGGTGCGGGCCTTGCTACGTGCGGCCGACACGGACTTACTTCACCCGGCCGAGGTAGCTGCCGTCGCGGGTGTCGACCTTGATCTTCTCACCGGTGACGATGAAGAGCGGCACGGCGATCTCGGCGCCGGTCTCCAGCGTGGCCGGCTTGGAGCCGCCGGTGGAGCGGTCGCCCTGGACGCCCGGCTCGGTGTGGGAGATCAGCAGCTCGACGGAGGCCGGGAGCTCGATGTACAGCGGGGAGCCCTCGTACATGGCGACCAGGGCCTCGAAGCCCTCCAGCAGGTACTTGGAGGCGTCGCCGACGACGGCCGGCTCGACCACGATCTGGTCGTAGGTGTCCGTGTCCATGAACACGAAGTTCTCGCCGTCCTTGTACGAGAACTGCATGCCGCGCTTGTCGACGTTGGCGGTCTCGACCTTGGTGCCGGCGTTGAAGGTCTTGTCGACGACCTTGCCGGTCAGGACCTCCTTGAGCTTCGTGCGCACGAAGGCCGGGCCCTTGCCGGGCTTGACGTGCTGGAACTCGACGACGGACCAGAGCTTGCCGCCCTCCAGCTTGAGGACCATGCCGTTCTTGAGATCGTTCGTGGAAGCCACGGGCGCACTTACTCCTGGATATAGCTGTCAAGGAACCAAGGCTTGCGTCCTGCCGCCGACGGCCGACGGGCGGCCGCGGTCACAGGGCGAGGAGCTCCTTGGTGGTGATGGTGAGCAGCTCGGGCCCGCCCTCCTCTGGGGGGCGCACCACGAGCGTGTCCTCGATCCGGACACCGCCCTTGCCCGGGAGGTGGACCCCTGGGCCGACGGTGACCGGCACGCGGCTGTCCAGTTTACCCATGTCCGACGGACCGAGGCGCGGCGCCTCCCGGATCTCCAGCCCGATGCCGTGGCCCACCGGGTGCGGGGAGGTCTCGGTGTGGCCGGCCGCCTCCAGGATCTGCCGCGCGGCCCGGTCGGGCACGTACTGCTCCACGCCCGGCCCGAGCGCCTCCCGGCCGGCCCGCTGGGCCCGGAACACCAGCCGGTGCAGCTCCACCTGCCAGGGCGCGGGGGCGGCGCCGATCACGAAGGTCCGGGCGGTGGAGACGCCGTAGCCCCGGTACTGGGCGCCCATCACCACGGTGAGGAAGTCGCCCTCCTCCACCCGGCGGTCGGTCGGCTGGTGGGCGGGCTGGCCGGAGTGGCTGCCGGTGCCGACGGACACCGGGTAGGCCGCCCGGTCCGCGCCGTGGTCGATCATCCGGCGTTCCAGCTCCATCGCCAGGTGCCGTTCGGTGCGGCCGACCAGGATCGACTCCAGCAGCTCGCCGAGCGCCTGGTCGGCGATCTCGGCGGCGATCCGCAGGTCGGCGATCTCGTGCTCGTCCTTGACCACCCGCAGCCGCTCGACCACCTGCCCCAGGTCGGCCAGCCGGGCGCCCTCCACCAGGCTCGCCACCGCGCGGTGGCGGCTGACGGTCAGGTCGTGCTCCTCCACCGCGAGGTCCGCCACGCCCAGTCGCGTGGCGGCGGCGGCCGCCGCCAGGGCGGTGTCCGCCGCGGCCGCCACCGGCATCTGGGTGACGTCCGGCGCGATCAGGTGTTCCCCGGTGTCGTCCGCCGGCAGATCGTCCGGCACTGCCAGCAGCACCCGCTCCCGGGTCAGCAGCAGCGTCGCCCCGCAGGGCGCGCAGCCCGTCAGATACCGCACGTTCGCCGCCCGGGTGATCAGCGCCGCATCGGCCCCGGCCGCACTGCAGTGCTCCCTCACCCGCTCCCGCCGACCCGCGTACGCATCAGACATGCGTCGAGCCTACGAACCCCCACTCCGATCCGCCCGCCGAGAACCCCCGACAGGGCGCGACCCCACCCCCGCACGCCCCCTCCGTGGTCGCTACGCCCCCTCCGGGTCGATCAGGCCGCGGCGGTAGGCGGGGACCAGGTTCTGGGGGACGAGCAGTTCGCGGCCGTTGAGGGTGATCGGGACGAGCTTCGGGGCCTTGCCCTTCCACTGGGCCCGGCGGTGCCGGGTGTTGCTGCGGGACGTCTTGCGCTTGGGGACGGCCATCGGGGGCTCCTTGTCGGCTGGTGACGGGGCGGTGACGGTGGTGACGGTGGTCGTGGTTTACCGGGTGGCGCCGGCGGCGTACGGGAGGAGGGCCATCTCGCGGGCGTTCTTGACGGCCCTGGCCACGGCGCGCTGCTGCTGGACGGTGAGCCGGGTGACGCGGCGGCTCCGGATCTTGCCGCGGTCGGAGACGAAGCGCCTCAGCAGGTCGGTGTCCTTGTAGTCGATGTACTCGATGCCGGCCGCGAACAACGGGTTCGGCCGGTCCTTGGGCGGGTTCGATCGCTTACGCACAGTGACGGCTCCTCAGTGAACGGGGTCGAGCAGGTCCCGGAAGGCGTCCGGCAGGGCCTTCCAGCCGGGTTCGCCGGCGGCGAGTTCGGCGTCGGTGAGCAGACAGGAGTCGAGCAGCCCGGTGACGCCGTCGACGTCCAGGCCCTCCGCGGTGAAGCTGAGCTGCTGCACCCGGTCGCCGTGCAGCGGGTGCCAGTCGAGGGCCGCGGCGGCCCGGCGGGCGGGCGGGTAGAGCTCCCAGGCGGCGTCGGGCAGGGAGGTGAGCCAGGGCCCGCACTCCTCGACGGCGAGGTTGGCCCCCGCGGCGTCCCAGGCCAGCATCAGGTCGGGCCGGTTGGCCAGCCAGAAGCGGCCGCGGCTGCGCTGGGCGGCGGGGACGAGCAGTTCCAGCGCCCGGTGCAGCCGCTCGGGGTGCAACGGGCGGCGGCGCTCCCAGACCAGCGTGGTGACGCCGGCCTCGTCGCTCTCCTGCGGGAGCAGCGCGATCGCCGGGTTGACCCGGTCGCGGGCGGCGGCGACGTCGAAGCCGCCGAGGGCGGCCCGGGTGAGCGCGCCGGTGCCGAGCCGGACGACCCGGGCGGTGGGGTGGAGCTGGCGGAGCAGCGCGAGCCCGGGCGTGTGCGCCGTCGCGCGCGGGACGGCGAGGGTGGTGGCGTACTCGACCTGGTGGGCGAGCGCCTCCGCGCGGGTCCGCTGGTCCTGGCGGGCGGTGTGCTCGCCGTGCTCCACCAGGTCGTCGGAGACCGAGAGTTCGCCGACCAGCCGGTCCGGGTCGACGGCCGTGACCACGCCCGCGAGTTCGACGGCGTCCTCCAGGTGGCGGCCGTCCGCCTCTCCCCCGGCGATCACCTCGACGGCCGGGTGCGGGTCGCTGCCACCCCACAGTTCGACGATCGCGAGCCCGTACCGGCCTTCGTCGGCGATCCGCAGCAGTCGCGGCAGCAGGTCCTCGCGCAGGGCGCAGCAGGGGCAGTCGTTCACCAGCGGGACGTCGGCGGCGTCGAACCCGCCTCCGGTGTCGCGCAGTTCGCGGTGGACGACGCCCTGCGAGGCGTCCCGCAGGTCGTGGTGGAGGACCACCGCGTCCACCGCGGCCGCCGCCAACTCCAGGACGGCGGCGCGGCGCCGGTCGGCGTGCAGTCCGGCGACGACCACCACGGGCAGCTTGATCCCGTCCACGCCGCTCACCAGCTGGCCTTGCGGACGCCGGGCAGGTGGCCGGCGTGGGCGTGGACGCGCAGGTTGACCCGGGAGAGGCCGAAGGCGCGCAGGTAGCCGCGGGGGCGGCCGTCGACGGCGTCGCGGTTGCGGATCCGGGTGGCGCTGGCGTCGCGGGGCTGGCGGGCGAGTTCGGCCTGGGCGGCGGCGCGTTCGGCGGGGGCGGTGCCGGGGTGGGCGATGACCCGCTTGAGCTCGGCGCGGCGCTCGGCGTACCGGGCCACGACGGCGCGGCGCCGCTCGTTCTTGGCGATCTTGCTCTGCTTGGCCATCAGACCTTCCCCCCTCGGGCGCGGATGCGGGCGACGGCGGCCTCGATGCCGATCGTGTCGATGGTGCGGATGCCCTTGGCGCTGAGGGTGAGCCGGACGTACCGGCCCTCGCCGGGCAGCCAGTAGCGCTTGTGCTGGATGTTGGGGTCGAAGCGGCGGCGGGTGCGGCGGTGCGAGTGTGAGATCGCGTTGCCGAATCCGGGTCGGCGGCCGGTGAGTTGGCAGTGGGCGGACATGGGTGCTCCCTGGCGTCCGGGAATGGGCAGGACGGAGCTCACGTTACACCAGATGAAAATGACTTCCATTTCGATGTACGGTTTCGTCCCAGCCCCGAACACCCCGCCAACCCGGGAGGACACCCATGGCCCGCAGTGAACTGCGCCCCGTCATCAAGCTCCGCTCCACCGCCGGCACCGGCTACACGTACGTGACCCGCAAGAACCGCCGCAACGACCCGGACCGGATGGTCCTGCGCAAGTACGACCCGGTCGCGCGCCGGCACGTCGACTTCCGCGAAGAGCGCTGAACCCCGCCCGCCCGAGCCGAACCCCACCCGAGCCGAACCCCGCCAGCCAGCCCACCAGCCCGCCCGAAGGAGCCCGCCATGAAGCCCGGCATCCACCCCGCCTACCGCCCCGTCGTCTTCCGCGACAAGGTCGGCGGCCTCGCCTTCCTCACCCGGTCGACCGTCACCAGCGACCGCACCGTCGAGTGGGAGGACGGCAACACCTACCCGGTGATCGACGTCGAGACCTCCTCGGCCAGCCACCCCTTCTACACCGGCCAGTCCCGCGTCATGGACACCGCCGGCCGGGTCGAGCGGTTCCGCCGGCGCTACGGCGACCGGCACTGACCGGCAACGCCCCGCAGCGACGAAACGGCGCCCCCCCCCGGGATCCCGGGGGAGGCGCCGTCGCTGCTCGCTGTTCGCTGCCGTCGCTGATCGCGGCCGTCGCTACTCGGCGGCCGCCCAGCGTTTCTCCACCCGGGCCAGCTTCCAGTAGGCGATCGCCGCGGCCCAGACCACCACGAACAGCCCGGCGATCGCGTAGCCGACGTTGTCCAGCGAGATGCCCGCGATCCAGCCGGTGACCGGGTCGGTCAGATCGAGCTTCTCGTGCAGCACGCCGACCAGTTCGATGGTGCCGATGACGAAGGCCACCGCGATCGACAGCCCAGTGATCGTCAGGTTGTAGTACACCTTCCGGACCGGGTTGGCGAAGGCCCACTGGTACGCGAAGTTCATGAACGTCCCGTCCAGGGTGTCGAACAGGCTCATCCCGGCCGCGAACAGCAGCGGCAGGCAGACGATCGCGTACCAGGGCAGCCCGGCCGCCGCGCCCGACCCGGCCATCACCATCAGGGTGACCTCGGTCGCGGTGTCGAAGCCCAGCCCCAGCACCATGCCCACCGGGAACATCTGCCCGGGCCGGGTGATCGACCGGGTCGCCCGGTTCAGCACCCGGGCCATGAAGCCGCGCGAGTTGAGGTGCTCCTCCAGCTGCGCCTCGTCGTACGACCCGGCCCGCATCGCCCGGAACACCTTGAGTATGCCGAGCAGCGCGGCCAGGTTGAGCGCGCCGATCAGGTAGAGGAACGCGCCGGAGGCCGTCGTGCCGACCATCCCGAGCCACTTGTGGGTGGTCGAGTCGTCGTCCATCAGCGTGCTGGCCAGCTGCGCGCCGCCCGCCACCAGGGCGGCCATCAGCACCACCATCGAGGAGTGCCCGAGGGCGAACCAGAAGCCGACCGAGACCGGCCGCTTGCCGTCCGCCATCAGCTTGCGGGTGGTGTTGTCGATCACCGCGATGTGGTCGGCGTCGAAGGCGTGCCGCATGCCGAGGGTGTACGCGGTGATCCCGAGGCCCACCCCGAAGACCTGGGTGCCGACCGCGTAGTTGTGGGGCGCGACCAGGAAGATGAGCGTCCCGAAGGCCACCACGTGCATGGCCAGGATCACCCCCATCAGCCCGGCCGTACGGACGGTGTCCTCGCGCTTCCAGCGGAACGTGGGCAGCACGGACGGTGTCGCCGGTGCCTCGGCAGCCGCGGCGGTTTCGGGCAAGGTCATTCGGGTCACGCTCCAGCACCTCGTGGAAACACTTCGTGAGATGCCGTGGCCGGTCTCCTGGCTTACGGGGGTCCCGTACCCGCCTTCCCAGGTGCGCGAGGCTCCCAGTGGCGTCGTGGGTACGGACGTCTCTCCATCGTCGACGATCACGATGGCCCGATCACAGTGGCGAGGGCCGCTCCGGACTGGGACCCCTGAGGATCCGTCACCGGTCTTCCCGAGCACCACGGCGGGGAACACCGTAGGGGCCAGGACCCACCCTTGCAAGGCTGCGTACCTGCGCAGGTGTCCAGGATCACAGGCCCCCTCCTGCAACAATGTGCGCATGCATCTCGTACCGGCCGACCGCGCGGGCCACCGCACCATCGACGGACACCGGGTCTGCGAGGCCATCGCCGCGATCGGCGACCCCGCGCACGTCCGCACCTGGGCCGAGCGGTTCTCCCTGCTCGCCGACCCCGGGCGGCTCGCCCTCCTGCTCGCCCTCCACCGGGCCGGCCCGCTCGCCGTCTCCGACCTCGCCGTCGCCACCGGCATGCGCGACCCCGCCGTGTCCCAGGCCCTGCGGCTGCTCCGCACCGCGGGCGTGGTCGCCGGGGACAAGGACGGACGGGTCGTGCGCTACCGGCTCGTGGACGAGGCCCTGCGCCCCCTCCTCGACGCGTGCGCCGCCGCCGAACACCACGAGCCCAGCACGGCCGTCGGCTGACCGGCCGGACAGTGCCCGGTCAGGCCGCCTGGCAGGCGGGGCACCAGAAGAGGTTGCGCGCGGCGTGCTGCTCCGTCCGGACGTCGGTGCCGCAGACCAGGCAGGGCATCGCGGCCCGCCGGTAGACGTACACCTCACCGCCGTGGTCGTCGACGCGCGGCGGGCGGCCCATCGCCTCGGGGGTGTGCTCGGGGCGGACGGTGTCGATCCGGCCCGCGCCGACGCCCTCGTGCATCAGGGCGACCAGGTCGGCCCAGATCGCGTCCCACTCGGCCCGGGTGAGGTCGCGGCCGGCGCGGTGCGGGTTGATCCCGTGGCGGAACAGCACCTCGGCCCGGTAGACGTTGCCCACCCCGGCCAGCACCTTCTGGTCCATCAGCAGCGCGGCGACGGTCGTCCGGCTGGCCGATATCCGGCGCCAGGCGGCCTGCGGGTCGGCGTCGGCGCGCAGCGGGTCGGGGCCCAGCCGGGCCGCGACGGCGGCCTTCTCCGCATCGGTGACCAGCGCGCAGGTGTTGGGCCCGCGCAGGTCGGCGTAGCCGTCGTCGTTGGCCAGCCGCAGCCGGACCAGGCCGACCGGCTCGGGCGCGGGCCCGGTGCCGAAGGCGAAGCCGCCGTAGAGGCCGAGGTGGACGTGCACCCAGGCGCCCTCCTCGAAGCCGAGGAACAGGTGCTTGCCGACGGCTTCGGCCGCGGTGAGCAGCTGCCCGTCGATGGCCTTGGCCTCGTCGGCGAACCGGCCCTGCGGGCTGGACACCTCGACCGGGCGGCCGCCGAAGGCCTTCCGGTTCTCGGCGGCGAGGCGGTGGATGATGTGGCCTTCCGGCACGGGCGTCAGCTCCCCCGGGGTGGTTCGACAGGACCCGCACATCATCGCAGCCGGTACCGACACCGCCGGATCGTCGCAGGTCAGCGCACCGGCATGCCCATCAGCCGGGCCAGGATGACGCGGTCCAGCTCGGCGGCGGTGCCGGCCACGTCCAGGTACGAGTTGTCGATGATCGGCAGCCCGGAGTTGTACCAGCCCGCCATCCGGCCGTGGATCCGCGCCACCTCCTCGTCACCGAGCCGCCGGGTGCCGCCGCGCCGGGCGTTGCGGTGCAGCACGGAGTCCAGGCTGGGCAGCAGCACGACCGGGATCATGCCGGGGCCGATGTGCCGCTTCCAGCCGCCGAGGCCGATGGCCGGGCGGTCCGGGAAGACGGCGTCGTCGATGATGCAGGAGATGCCGTTGGCCAGGTAGTTGCGGCAGGCGAAGCCGCAGGTGCGGCGGGCCAGCCGGTACTGCGCCTCGGAGGCGTTGTTCCAGCCGGACTGCGGGTTGGCGAAGCCGGACTGCACCCACTCGCGGACGTCGTCCAGGCTGATGTGCGCGGTCGGGCTGGGCCGGCGCTCGGCCCAGTACCGGGCGACGGTGGTCTTGCCCGCCCCGGCCGGGCCGATCAGCAGCACGGCGATCGGGCTGGTGGGCGCGTGCCGCTGCGGCGGGTGGGCGGGGAGTTGCACGGGCGTGCCGGAGGGCAGCACGAAGTGCCCGGTGGCCCCGCCGGGGACCGGCGCGCCGGGCGCGGGTGCGGCCGGGGCGGGCGCGGAAACAGGAGCGGCCGGAACCGGCGGCGCGGCGGCGGGAACGGGAGCGGGAACAGGAGCCGGAGCGGGCGGCACCGGCGGCGGCGCGGCGGCCCCCGGCGGCTGCGGCCCCGGCGGAGCGGCGGGACGCGGCGGGACGTGCCCACCCCCGGCGTACTGCGTCACGGTCACCTCCCGACACCTCTCAGCGGGGAGACTACACGGCGGCCCGGCGGCGGGCACAGTCCGCCGCCGGGCCGCTGACCAGGCGTCAGCGCGTGGTGAGTTGCTCGGCCAGGGCGCGCAGGGCCAGCTCGTACGAGCCGAGCCCGAATCCCGCGATGGTGCCGGAGGCCACCGCGGCGATCACCGAGGTGTGCCGGAAGGTCTCCCGGGCGTACGGGTTGGAGATGTGCACCTCGATCAGCGGCGCGGTGCGCTGCGAGGCGGCGTCCCGCATCGCGTACGAGTAGTGCGTGAACGCGCCCGGGTTGATCACCACGGGCACCTTGCCGTCGGCCGCCTCGTGCAGCCACTCCACCATCTGCTGCTCGGAGTTGGTCTCGTGCACCTCGACCTCGAAGCCGAACTCCTTGCCGAGCGCGGTGCAGCGCTCGACCAGCCCGGCGTAGGAGGTGGCGCCGTAGACGTCCGGTTCACGGCTGCCGAGCCGCCCGAGGTTGGGGCCGTTGAGCACCATGACCCTGGTCACGCCGAGACCTCCGCGTAGGCGGCGACCAGCAGGGACGGGTCGGGGCCCTCCAGGACGGAGGTCTTGCCGAGGCCGTCCAGGACGATGAAGCGGATCAGGTCGCCGCGCGACTTCTTGTCGATCTTCATGGCGTCCAGCAGCTTCGGCCAGGCGTCCGCCTGGTAGCGCAGCGGCAGGCCGACGGAGGCCAGCACGGTGCGGTGCCGGTCGGCCGTCTCGTCGTCCAACCGGCCTGCCAGGCGGCCGAGTTCGGCGGCGAAGACCATGCCGATGGAGATCGCGGCGCCGTGCCGCCACTTGTAGCGCTCGTTGCGCTCGATGGCGTGGCCGAGGGTGTGGCCGTAGTTGAGGATCTCGCGCCGGCCGGACTCCTTGAGGTCCCCGGAGACCACGTCGGCCTTGACCTGGATGGCGCGGCGGATCAGCTCGACGGTGTGCCGGCCGTCCGGGGTCTTGGCGCCCTCCGGGTCGGCCTCGATCAGGTCGAGGATGGCCGGGTCGGCGATGAAGCCGCACTTGATGACCTCGGCGAGGCCGGAGACGTAGTCGTGCTTGGGCACGGTCGCCAGGGTGTCGAGGTCGGCCAGCACGCCCACCGGCGGGTGGAAGGCGCCGACCATGTTCTTGCCCTCGGCGATGTTGATGCCGGTCTTGCCGCCGACGGCCGCGTCGACCATGCCGAGCAGCGTGGTGGGCATGGAGATCCAGCGGACGCCGCGCAGCCAGGTCGCGGCGACGAAGCCGGCCAGGTCGGTGGTGGCGCCGCCGCCGAGGCCGACGACGACGTCGCTGCGGGTGAAGCCGGTCTGCCCGAGCACCGACCAGCAGTACGCGGCGACCTCGGCGCTCTTGGCGTCCTCGGCGTTGGGCACCTGGAGCGCGATCGCCTCGTAGCCCTCGCCGAGCAGGTCCTCGCGGATGGCGTCGGCGGTGGCGGACAGCGCCTCGGGGTGGATGATCGCGACCCGCTTGGCGCGGGTGCCGATCAGCGGCGCCAGCTCGCCGAGCAGCTGGTGGCCGATCAGCACGTCGTACGGGTCGTGGCCGGCGTTGCCGCCGACGTGAATCCTGACGATGGGGTCAGTCATGGGGGGTCTTCAGCTCCAGTGCTTCCAGTACGGCGTCCGCGACCTGCTCGGGGGTGCGGCCGGCGGTGTCGACGACGGCGGTGGCCACCTCCAGGTAGAGGGGCCGGCGGGCCTCCATCAGCTCGCGCCAGCGGGCCCGCGGGTTGATGGCCAGCAGCGGGCGCGGGGCGTCCAGGCCGACCCGCTTGACCGCGTCCGCCAGCGGGACCTCCAGGAAGACGACCGGCAGCTCGCGCAGCAGGGCGCGGGTGGCCTCGGCCATCACCGCGCCGCCGCCGAGTGCCAGGACGCCGTCGTGCTCCGTGGCGCCCGTGCGCACGGCCCGGACCTCCAGCTCGCGGAAGTGCGGCTCGCCCTCGTCGATGAAGATCTCCGGGATGGGCTTGCCGGCCAGCGCCTCGATGTCGGCGTCGGTGTCCCGGAAACCGACGCCCAGGCGCTCGGCCAGGGCCCGCCCGACGGTGGACTTGCCACTGCCGGGCGGGCCGACCAGCACAACGACCGGAACGGTCATCGGATGATCAGGTTGTCGAGGTAGCCCTGCACGTTGCGGCGGGTCTCGGAGACGTGGTCACCACCGAACTTCTCGTTCACCGCGTCGGCCAGCACCAGCGCGACCATCGCCTCGGCGACGATCCCGGCGGCCGGCACGGCGCAGACGTCCGAGCGCTGGTGGTGCGCCTTGGCCGGCTCACCGGTGCGCACGTCCAGGGTCTGCAGCGCCCGCGGCACGGTGGCGATCGGCTTCATAGCCGCACGCACCCGCAGCACCTCGCCCGTGGTCAGGCCGCCCTCGGTGCCGCCGGAGCGGCCGGAGGTGCGCTTGACGCCCTCGGGGGTCGGGACGATCTCGTCGTGCGCCTGCGAGCCGGGCACCCGGGCCAGCTCGAAGCCGTCGCCGACCTCGACGCCCTTGATCGCCTGGATGCCCATCAGCGCGGCGGCCAGCCGGGCGTCCAGCCGGCGGTCCCAGTGCACGTGCGAGCCCAGGCCCACCGGCACGCCGTACGCGAGCACCTCGACCACGCCGCCGAGGGTGTCGCCGTCCTTGTGGGCCTGGTCGATCTCGGCGACCATCGCCTTCGACGCGTCGGCGTCCAGGCAGCGGACCGGGTCGGCGTCCAGCCGCGCCTCGTCCGAGGGCAGCGGCAGCACACCGGCCGGGGCCTTGGCGGCGGCCAGCTCGACCACGTGGCTGACGATCTCGATCCCGCAGGTCTCCTTCAGGTACGCGCGGGCGACGGCACCGAGCGCGACCCGGGCGGCCGTCTCACGGGCGCTGGCGCGCTCCAGGATCGGACGTGCCTCGTCGATCGAGTACTTCTGCATGCCGGCCAGGTCGGCGTGGCCGGGGCGGGGGCGGGTGAGCGCCTCGTTGCGGGCCAGACCGGCCAGCACCTCGGGGTCGACCGGGTCGGCCGACATGACCTGCTCCCACTTCGGCCACTCGGTGTTGCCGACCATGACCGCCACCGGGCTGCCCATGGTCTCGCCGTGCCGGACGCCGCCGAGGAACGTCACCTCGTCCTGCTCGAACTTCATCCGTGCGCCGCGACCGTAACCGAGCCGGCGGCGCGCCAGCGCGTCGGCCACCACCGCGGTGGTGACCGGTACACCGGCGGGCAGGCCTTCCAGCGTCGCGACGAGTGCGGGGCCGTGCGACTCCCCCGCCGTCAGCCAGCGCAACGTACCCAACGGAGCTCCTTCATCAGCGGACCGGCCTCGGCACCTGCCGGGGCCCGCCCGGGCGTGCCTTTTCCCCTGAATCCTTTCACGTCCCGGCGGCACCTGGAGGCCCAGTCCGCGTGACGGACGGCAACCGGTCAGTCGGCGGGACGGTGGTCGGCACGATTCCGGCCACCCGGCCGGGCGGTGGTCGGCGCGATCCGGCCACCGGCGCGGTCTCAGCGCCCGGCGAGGGCCTTCTCGCCCGCCTCGCGCATCGCCGCCAGCGGCCCCGGCGCCCGCCCGGTGAAGGCCTCGCTCTGCAGCACCGCCTGGTGCACCAGCAGGTCCAGCCCGCCGAGCACGGTCGCCCCGCGCGCGGCACAGGCCTCGGCCAGCGCCGTCGGCCACGGGTGGTACAGCACGTCGAACAGCGCCCCCGGGGCCGCCGTCAGCGCGTCGGAGAAGGCGTCGGTCGCCCCGACCGGCGTGGTGGAGACGGTCAGCGGACGCTCCAGCGCCTGCGCGCCGAGCTCCCAGTCGGCGGTGCGCACGGCGACGCCCAGCCGCTCGCCCAGCTCGGCCATCTCCCGGGCCCGCTCCGCGCTGCGCACGTAGACGGTCACCTCGCCGGTGCAGACCTGGGCCAGCGCCGCCAGCGCCGAGGAGGCGGTGGCCCCGGCACCCAGCACGGCCGCGGCCGGCACCTCGGTGATGCCCCGCTCGCGCAGCGCGTTCACCAGCCCGGGGACGTCGGTGTTGTCCCCGGTGCGGCGCCCGTCGGCGGTGAACACCACGGTGTTCACCGCGTCCACCGCGCGGGCCGTCGCGCTGACCTCGTCCAGCAGCGGGATGATCGCCCGCTTCAGCGGCATGGTCAGCGACAGCCCGGCCCACTCGGCCTCGTCCAGCCCGGCGAGGAATCCGGGCAGGCCGGCCTCGTCGACCTCGAAGCGGTCGTAGCGCCAGCCGTCCAGCCCGAGCGCCGCGAAGGCGGCCCGGTGCAGGTCCGGCGAGAGCGAGTGGGCGATCGGCGAGCCGAGGACTGCGGCCCGGTGCTTGCTGGTCAACGCTGTTCCTCCATGAACGGCGGTGCGGCGGCGGCTACTTGGTGGTGCAGTGGAGACCGACCTTGTCGAAGCCCTGGCCCGCCGCCTTGCAGTACGCCTCGACGTTGGCCGCGTGCTCCTTGTCCGTCTCGGCGAAGAGGGTGTTGGACGGGGACATCGCGATGAAGTACAGCCACTTGCCGTCCGCCGGGTTGAGCACCGCCTTGAGCGCGTCGTCGCCGGGGTTGGAGATCGGCGTCGGCGGCAGGCCCGGGTTGATGTAGGTGTTGTACTTGTTGGACCCGTCGTTGATGTCCTTCTTGTCCAGTTCCTTGCGGCCCAGCGAGTACTGCAGCGTGGTGTCCATGCCGAGCGTGTGGCGCACGGTATCGCTCGCCAGCCGGTTCTGGATGGTCCTGGCCATCTTGGCGAAGTCCTCGACCTTGTTGCCCTCGCGCTGCAGGATGCTCGCCTCGATGACCACCTCGTACGCGTTCTTGAGGCCGGCCTTGGACGCGTCGGCGTCCAGGGTCGCGTACTTGTCGGTGGCGTTCTTCACCATCTGCTTGAGCAGGTCCTCGGGCTTCATGCCGTCGGCGATGTTGTACCGGGTCGGCCAGAGGAAGCCCTCGATGTTGCCGTTCGCGTACGCCGGCAGGCCGAGACTGCCGACCTGGGCCTTGGCGACACCCGCCGTGGTGCCCTGCGGCAGCTTCAGCTTCCCGTCGATCAGGGTGTAGATGTCGGCGGCGGTCTTGCCCTCGGGGATGACCAGCCCCGCACCGCCGGCCCCGTTGAGCAGTTCGCTCAGCGCGGTAGCGGCCGGCAGCTCCTTCTTCAGCGAGTAGAAGCCCGGCTGGATGCTCTTGCACTTCGGCTCGGCGTCGCAGGCCTTGCTGAAGGCGTCGACGCTCTTGACCACGCCGGCGCTCTTCAGCGCCAGGCCGATCTGACCGCCGACCGCACCCGACTTGACCTCGACCTGGACGGGGCTGCTGCCCTCGCCCGTGAAGTCCGGCGGCGGCCCGAAGTGGTCCTGGTAGAAGCCGTAGCCCCACCAGCCGGCCCCGCCCAGGGCGCCGACCAGCACCAGCGCGACCAGCAGGCAGGCCCCGCCGTTGCGGCGGCCGGACTTCTTGCCCTTCTCCTTGCGCTTCTTCTGCGCGTCGCGGGAGGAGTCCTCCTCGCCGAGGAAGCCCTCCTGTTCGACGTGGCCGTCCTCGTCGCGGTACTCGGCGTCCTCGTGGTGGCCGTCCTCGCGGCCGTCCTCCTGGAAGCCGTCCGGGTGGCCGTCCCACTCGTCGGCCTCGGGCGCGTGCCCGCCGACCGGATCGGCGCCGGCCTCCAGCGCGGCGGCCTCGGCCTCCCAGTCGATGCCGTCCGGACCGGGGCCGCTGACGGGCGCGGCCGGCTCGGGCTCCGGCGCCGCGCGACGCCGCCGCCCGGGCTGCGCGCCCTGCTGCGGGATGCCCGGCTGCTGCTGCGCGCCGGGCTGCTGAAGCTGTTGGGGCTGCTGCGGGGCCATCCCCTGCTGCTGCGCCATGCCAGGTTGCTGCGCCATGCCAGGTTGCTGCTGACCGTCCGGGAACCCCTGCTGCTGATACCCCTGCGGGTACCCCTGCTGGGGCATCTGCTGCATCTGCTGCTGTTGCTGCGGATACCCCTGCTGCGGCATCTGCTGCTGCGGGTAGCCCTGCTGCACCTGCTGCTGAGGCACCTGCTGCTGCGGGTACTGCTGCTGTCCGCCCGGGAACCCCTGCTGCTGATACCCCTGCGGGTACCCCTGCTGCGGCATCTGCTGCATCTGCTGCTGCGGATACCCCTGCTGCTGCATGTCTCCGTACGGCTGCTGGACCGGCTCGCCCTGCTGCTGGGGATACTGCTGGACCGGCTCGCCCTGCTGGGGATACTGCTGCCACTGGCCGTCCTGCTGGCCGGGGACCGGCTGCTGGCCGACGTACCCGGGGTCACCGGGGTGCCACGGCTCAGAGCCCTGGGGGCCGTAGCCCCGACCCAGATCGGTCATTGATCCCCTTAACCGACGAAGACGGCCGGAGGATCGGACCGGCCGTCCGGGACGCGGTCCCGGCTGATTCTCGAACCGGCGTGCTAGCGCAGCGCCTGGGAGGAGACGTTACCGTACCGCACACGTGCCCCCGGCAGGGCGGACGTGCCGTCGGTGTCCGACCTCACCCGTCCTCGCTCGGCTCGGCCGCCGGCTCGGGCGCCGGCGCCGGCGGCCCGGAGTCGGGGGCCGACTCGCCGGCCGAAGCCGACGGCAGCGCCGAGGCGCTCGGCTTCGCCGACGCCCGGTTGGCGTTGAACTCGGCGACGTTGCGCTGCTGCACGTCGAAGCTGTCGGTGAAGCGGGTGTCCCCCGGTTTCACGGTGACGAAGTAGAGCCAGTCCCCCTGCGCCGGGTCCAGCGCCGCCATGATCGCCTGCCGCCCCGGGTTGGAGATCGGCGTGGGCGGCAGCCCGGGGTGCAGGTAGGTGTTGTACGGGGAGTCCAGCCGGGTGTCGGTGACGGTGGTGTTCAGGGTCGACCGGCCGAGCGCGTAGTTGATCGTGGAGTCGAGCTGCAGCGGCATGCCCTTGGCGAGCCGGTTGTAGATGACCCGCGCCACCTTGCCCATGTCCTCGTTGTTGTCGGCCTCGCCCTGGACCATGCTGGCCACGGTGACCAGCCCGTACAGGCTCTGCCCGAGGTTCTGCGCGACGACGTTCGCGTCGTCCCGGCTGAACTCCTTGCCGGCCCGCTCCACCATCTGTTTCAGCAGGTCGATCGCGGTGGTCCCGTCGGTGACGCTGTACGTCGCGGGGAAGAGGTAGCCCTCGGGGCTGCCCTTGGCGAAGTCCGGCAGGCCCAGTTCGGCGCCCTGCGCCTGGGCGGTGCGCTGGGTGGTGCCCTCCGGCAGATGCAGCTTGTGGTCGATGGCCACGTAGATCTGGTAGCCGCGCCAGCCCTCGGGGATGGTCAGGCCGTTGGCGTTGGCCGGGTCGATCAGCACGGTCAGCGCGGCCGCGGCCGACATCCGCTGCTTCAGGGTGTAGGTGCCGGGCTGGATCCGCCCGGCGGCCGCGGCGCTGCCCTTGGCCGCCCGGGTGAAGGCGAGCGAGCTGGCCACCACCCCGTTGCGGACCAGGGTGGACGCGATCTGGGACAGGCCCGCGCCCTCCGGCACCGAGACCTGGACGCTGCCGGTGCCCTGCCCCGCGAAGTCGGCGGCGGCCGGGGGTGTGCGCTGCCCCTGGAGCCAGGCGTAGCCGGCGAGACCCGCCCCGCCGAACACCGCGACCAGGGCGAGCGCGGTGAGCGCGCAGGCCAGTCCGTTACGCCGTCGGTGCGGATCGGGTGCATCGGAGCGCATGCGGGGCGCGCCCGGCGGCCGGCCCTCCGGCTCCAGCACCGGCGCACCCAGGTGCCCGGGCGTGAGACCCGGGTGGAAGTCCTGGTCGGTCATGGCTCGCGTCCCCTCGGCTGTGCCGAAACGTTCGAAAGGGGTCCGTGCGGACGCGTCCGCACGGACCCCTCGACGGGACGTTAGATCAGGCCGGTCAGCCGACCGCCTCGACGCTCTCACCAGGCGGGTTCCCGCTCACCCGTTCGGACTCAAGGGCGGTCTGCAGGATCACCACCGCGGCGGCCTGGTCGACCACCGAGCGGCCCTTCTTCGCCTTGACGCCCGAGGCTCGCAGCCCGTGGGTGGCGGTGACGGTCGACATCCGCTCGTCGACCAGCCGGACCGGCACCGGGTACAGCCGGTTGGCCAGCCGCGTCGCGTAGGCGCGGACCTTCTCCGCCGCCGGGCCCTCCTTGCCGCTCAGCGAGCGGGGCAGCCCGACGATCACCTCCACCGCGTCGTACTCCTCGACGATGGCGGCGATCCTGGCCTGCGACTTCACCCCGGCCGGAACGGTCTCCACGGGCGTGGCGAGCACCCCGTCGGGGTCGCAGGACGCGACCCCGATCCGGGCGTCACCGACGTCGACGGCGATCCGCCGCCCCCGCCGGAAGGGCCGCTCCACCTGAGGCTCCTCGACCATCAGCTGGCGCGCTCCGCGACCAGGCCGCGCACCGCGGCGACGGCCTCGCCGACCGCGGCCGGGTTGGAGCCGCCGCCCTGGGCGACGTCGTCCTTGCCGCCACCGCCGCCGCCGAGGGTCTTGGCGGCGACCCGGACCAGCTCGCCGGCCTTGATGCCGCGGGCGCGGGCGTCCTCGTTGGTGGCGATCACGGTCAGCGGGCGGTCGTTCGCCACGGTGAAGGCGGCGACCACGGCCGGGCGCGAGCCGAGGCGGCCGCGCACGTCCAGCACCAGCTTGCGCAGCTCGTCCGCGCCCACGCCGTCGGCGACCTGCGCGGCGACCACCGAGATGCCGTGCACGTCCTCGGCCGAGTCGGCCAGGCCCGCCGCGGCGGCCAGCACCTTCTCGGCGCGGAAGCGCTCGATCTCCTTCTCGGCGTCCTTGAGCTTGGCGAGCATGCCCGAGATCTTCTCCGGCAGCTCCTCCGGGCGCCCCTTGACCAGCTCGGTCAGCTGGGAGACCACGGTGTGCTCGCGGGCCAGGAACTTGTACGCGTCGACGCCGACCAGCGCCTCGACGCGGCGCACGCCGGAGCCGATCGAGGACTCGCCGAGCAGCTTGACCAGACCCAGCTGGGCGGTGTTGCCGACGTGCGTGCCACCGCACAGTTCCTTGGAGAAGTCACCGATGGTGACGACCCGGACCTCGTCGCCGTACTTCTCGCCGAACATCGCGATGGCGCCGGCCTTGCGGGCCTGATCCATCGTCATGACCTCGGCGGTGACGTCGAGTTCGCGGCCCAGCACGTCGTTGATCTTCTGCTCGACGTCGACCAGCACGGTGCCCGGGACGGCGGCGGGCGAGCCGAAGTCGAAGCGGAAGCGGCCGGGGGCGTTCTCGGAGCCGGCCTGGGCGGCCGTCGGGCCGAGCGCGTCGCGCAGCGCCTGGTGGGTCAGGTGGGTGGCCGAGTGGGCGCGGGCGATCGCCCGGCGGCGCTCGGTGTCGATCGTGGCGTACGCCGAGGCGCCGAGCACGACCTCGCCGAACAGCACCCCGCCGGAGTGCACGATGACACCCGGGACGGGCTGCTGCACGTCGCGGATCTCCACCACCGCGCCGGACTCCAGCCGGATCCGGCCGTGGTCGGCGAGCTGGCCGCCGCCCTCGGCGTAGAACGGGGTGCGGTCGAGGATGATCTCGACCTCGTCGCCCTCGGAGGCGGCCGGCGCCGGAACGCCGTCCACCAGCAGGCCGACGACGCTGGCCTCGCCCTCGGTGAGGTTGTAGCCGGTGAAGACGCTCGCGCCGGACTTGTCGGCGACCTCGCGGTACGCGGCGACGTCGGCGTGGCCCATCTTCTTGGCCTTGGCGTCCGCCTTGGCGCGGTTGCGCTGCTCCTGCATCAGGCGGCGGAAGCCGGACTCGTCCACCTGGAGGCCCTGCTCCTCGGCCATCTCCAGGGTGAGGTCGATCGGGAAGCCGTAGGTGTCGTGCAGCTTGAAGGCCTGGTCCCCGGAGAGGACCGCGCCGCCGGCCTGCTTGGTCTCGGTGACCGCGGCGTCCAGCAGGCTGGTGCCGGCCTTGAGCGTCTGCAGGAAGGCCGCCTCCTCGCCGACGACGACCGTCTCGATGCGCTTGCGGTCGCTCTCCAGCTCCGGGTACTGCGGAGCCATCGCCTTGATGGCGATGTCGGTGAGGTCCTTGGCCACCACGCCGGTGGCGCCCAGCAGGCGCATGTTGCGGATGGCGCGGCGCAGGATGCGGCGCAGCACGTAGCCGCGGCCCTCGTTGCCGGGGGTGACGCCGTCGCCGATCAGCATCAGCGCGGTGCGGATGTGGTCGGTGACCACGCGCAGCGAGACGTCCGACTTGTGGTCGGCGCCGTAGGTGTGGCCGGTGAGCTCGGCGGCGCGGTCGAGGATCATCCGGCTGGTGTCGATCTCGAAGAGGTTGTCGACGCCCTGGAGGATGGCGGCGAGGCGCTCCAGGCCGAGGCCGGTGTCGATGTTCTTGCTCGGCAGGTCGCCGAGGATCTCGAAGCCGTCCTTGCCGTCGCCGTGGCCGCGCTCGTACTGCATGAAGACCAGGTTCCAGATCTCCAGGTAGCGCTCGCCGTTGACGGCCGGGCCGCCCTCCTCGCCGTACGCGGGGCCGCGGTCGTAGTTGATCTCCGAGCACGGGCCGCAGGGGCCGGGGACGCCCATCGACCAGAAGTTGTCCTTCATGCCGAGGCGCTGGATGCGCTCGGACGGGACGCCGATGACGTCACGCCAGATCAGCTCGGCCTCGTCGTCGTCCTGGTAGACGGTGATCCAGAGCTTCTCCTTCTCCAGGCCGTAGCCACCGTCCGCGACGGAGCTGGTGAGCAGCTCCCACGCGAACTTGATGGCGCCTTCCTTGAAGTAGTCGCCGAAGGAGAAGTTGCCGCACATCTGGAAGAAGGAGCCGTGCCGGGTGGTCTTCCCGACCTCCTCGATGTCCAGGGTGCGCACGCACTTCTGGACGCTGGTGGCGCGCGAGAACTGCGGCTTGACCTCGCCCAGGAAGTAGGGCTTGAACGGCACCATGCCGGCGTTGACCAGCAGCAGGGTGGGGTCGTCGGCGACCAGGGACGCCGACGGAACGACGGTGTGGCCGCGCTCCTCGAAGAAGCGCAGCCAGCGGCGGCGGATCTCAGCCGACTCCATTATTGGTCCTTCCGGTTCGGGGTGCCGCCCCGCTGCGGCAGGGCGCGGCGGGGCGTTTCTTCAATGGCTCGGGTGGTGGTGCGGGCCCCACGGGACACGGGGCGGGGGCCGGACGGGGGCAGGGCGGCGGCCGGGCTGCCGGGCGCCGCCGAGATAGCTCGGTACTGCGGCTCGCCGCGCAGGACCCGGCGGGTGCTCCCGGGCTCGACGACGGCGGTGCCGTGCAGTCCGAGGTCGTCCTTCAGCTGCTCCTCGCGCTCGGCCATGCCGGCCCGCACGTCCTGGGCGAACTGCTTGGCCAGGTCGCCCAGGTGCAGCGCACCGCGCGTGGCGGTGCCGGAGAGGCTGTCCGGGGTGAGCCGGTGCACGGCCTCGTTGGCCTTGTTCATGGCCCACACGGTCGCACCGGCGCCGACCGCCATCCAGAAGACGCGTCGCACCATGCCGTCAGCCCCTCACCGCGCGCCGGACCCGGGAGAGCAGGCCGTTCCTGGGCGCGGTCGCGGCGCGCACCTCGGCCCGGATCAGCCGGGCCAGCTCCTCGCGCTCGCCGCTCTGCGACGGCACGGACGGCTGGCCGCCCTGCTGCTTGGCGACGGCCTTGCGGACGCCGTAACTGAAGGCCGCGACCTTCACCAGCGGCCCGCCCAGGGTGGCGGCGACGGTGGAGGAGAGCGCGTTGGCGTTGGCGGCGGCGTCCTGCACGTTGGCGGTGATCTCGTCCACCCGCTCCAGCTGCTGGTTGGCACTGCGCACGGCGGCGCCCGCGTCGCTCAGCAGCGGGACGGCCTGCTCGGTGACGGCGGAGACGAGGACGGCGGCCTCCTTCAGCACGCGCGAGAGGCGGACCAGCACCACGGCGAGCAGGGTGACCAGGACCGCCCAGAACACGGCGACGAGCAACCCGGCCAGCTCTCCCACGGACACCTTTGCGCGCTCCCTCGCCTTGCTGTTCTCCAAACGGAACCCTATCGCGCCCACGCCCGGTTTCCGGACCGGGTTGTCGCCGGGCCCCGGGGTCCGCCGTCGCGTCGGCCCCCGGCCGAACCGGTCGGATGTGCGAACCGCGCGCGTAACCTACCGGCCGGTCACCTCGTTCTGCCAGGCGGGCCGTCGCCCGTACGGCCCGACGAACGTCCGGGCCCGACGGTCCGGGCCAGGAACACGGGGAGCAGCGCTTGGCCGGCGACTGGAGAGCACAGCCCGGGGAACCCGCGGCGTGGCCGCGCGAGCCGGAGCCCGGCCGGCTGCCGGCCGAGGTGACGGGCTTCGTCGGGCGGCAGCGGGAGCTGGCCGAACTGGCGGGCCTGCTGGCCGGAGCCCGGCTGGTGACGGTGACCGGGCCGGGCGGGGTGGGCAAGAGCCGGCTGGCCCTGAGCGCCGCCGCCCGGGCGGCCGACGCCTTCCCGGACGGCACCTGGCTGGTCGAGGTGGCCCCCGTGCAGGACCCGCTGCTGCTCGGCCGCGCGGTGCTGGAGGCTCTGCGGCTGCCGGACGGCACCGCCCGCCCGCCGCTGGACCTGCTCACCGAGCGGCTCGCCGGCCGGCGCGCGCTGCTGGTGCTGGACGGCTGCGAGCACCTGGTGCAGGCCTGCGCCGACCTGGCGGACGCGCTGCTGCGGGCGCTGCCCGGCCTCCGGGTGCTGACCACCAGCCGCGCCGCGCTGCGGGCCTCGGGCGAGCACCTGCTCGCCCTGGCCCCGCTGCCGGTCGACCCCCGGCCGAGCGGTCCGGGCGGTCCGGGCGGTCCGGGCGGGCTGCCGGACGCGGTGCGGCTGTTCGCCGAGCGGGCCCGGGCGGTGCTGCCCTCCTTCGCGCTGACCGAGGCCAACGCCGAGGCGGTGAGCCTGCTCTGCCGCCGTCTGGACGGCATCCCGCTGGCGGTGGAGCTGGCGGCCGGGCGGCTGCGCGCGCTGTCGGTCGAGCAGATCACCGCCCGGCTGGACGACCGGTTCCGGCTGCTCACCGGCGGCTCCCGGACGGCCCTGCCGCGGCACCGGGCGCTGCGCACCACGATCGGTTGGAGCCATGAGCTCTGCACCGTGCAGGAACGTTTACTCTGGGCCCGCCTGTCGGTCTTCGCCGGCAGTTTCGACCTGGAGGCCGCCGAGTACGTCTGCGCCGGCGACGGCCTGGAGGCCGAGGACGTGCTCGACCTGCTCGACGAACTGGTCGGCAAGTCCGTGGTGCAGGGCGAGGACAGCGCCTTCGGCGTCCGCTTCCGGCTGCTGGACACCCTGCGCGACTACGGCGGCCAGTGGCTGCGGGCCGCCGGCGAGGAGCCGCGGCTGCTGCGCCGCCACCGCGACTGGTACCTGGGCGTGGCCACCTGGGGCGAGGTCGAGTGGTTCGGGCCCCGGCAGGCCGAGACCGCCGAGCGCACCGAACTCGCCCACCCCAACCTCCGCGCGGCGCTGGAGTTCTGCCTCGCCGAGCCCGGCGAGGAGCAGATCGCCCTGCTGCTGGCGGGCACGCTGTGGTTCTACTGGGGCGGCTGCGGCCACCTCGGCGAGGGGCGGCACTGGCTGGACCGCGCGCTCGCCCTGGACCGCGAGCCGACCGAGGCCCGCGCCAAGGCCCTCTGGGCGACCGGCCACCTGGCCACCCTGCAAGGCGACCCGGAGGCGGCCCGCCCGGCACTGGAGGAGTGCCGCCGCCAGGCCCTGGACACCGGCGACGACCGGGCGCTCGCCTACGCCGTCCACCGGCAGGGCAGCGCGGCCCTGGTCGGCGACGAGCCGGACCGCGCCGCCGAGCTGTTCGAGGAGGCGCTCTGGCACTACCGGACCATCGGCGAGCTCAACAGCAACGTCGTGCTGGCCATGTTCGAGCTGGGCCTCGCGCACCTGTTCCAGGGGGATCCGGAGAGCGGGGAACTCTGGTTCGGCCAGGCCCGTGAGCTGTGCGAGGAGCACGGCGAGCAGTGGGCGTACGCGTACGTGCTGTACGCGATGGCGTACGCGCACTGGCTGGACGGCGCCGTCCGGGCGGCCCGCGCCCTGGCCCGGGAGGGCCTGCGGCTGAACCACCTGTTCCACGACCTGCTGGGCATCGCGCTGGCGATCGACCTGCTGGCGCTGCTGGAGACCGAGCCGGGCGGCCCGGGCGCGCCGGGCGACCTGGGCGGGGCCCGGGTGCTGCAGGGCGCCGCGCACCGGATCTGGGGCACGGTCGGCGTGCCCTTCCTGGGCTCGCGGTCCTTCTCCGGCCCGCACCGGGAGTGCGCGGAGCGGGCCCGGGCGGGGCTGACCGCGCAGGAGTACGAGCGGTGCTACCAGGCCGGGGCCCGGCTCGACCTGGACGCGGCGGTCTCCCGGGCGCTGGGCGGCAGCGGGTCGGCGGGCGGCCCGGAGCCCGGGTCCGGGCCCTGCTCGGTGCCGTCCGCGCCGGCGCCCGCACCGGCCAGGAATAGCTGAAGCTTGCCGATTGCTTGAGGAGGCAAGGAACCACCCGGAAGGAGCACCCCGTGGCCGTGACCACCGCCGCCGACGAGTACCGCCTCGCGACGTTCCACTTCGAGTCCAAGGCCTACGCCGACGCCGCCCGCATGCTGGAGGGCGTGCTCGCCGAGGAGCCGGCCAACCTCTCGGTCCGGCTGCTGCTGGCCCGCAGCTACTACCACTCCGCCCAACTCGGCCGCGCCGAGGCCGAGTTGCTCCGGATCCTGGACACCGACCCGGCCGAGGACTACGCCCGGCTGATGCTCGGCCGCACCCTGGAGCGCCAGGGCCGCGCCGATGAGGCCCGCCCGCACCTGCGGCTGGCCGCGGCGATGACCGGCGAGAGCCGGTAGCCACCGGCACCAGGAGTCGCCACCGGAAAAGGGGCGAGCCCCCGCCGCCTCGAAAGGCGACGGGGGCTCGCTGAGGTACCGCAGATGCGGAACCGCGACGGGTCAGCGCGAGTAGTACTCGACCACCAGCTGCTCGTCACAGATCACCGGGACCTCCTTGCGCTGCGGCGCACGGTCCAGGCGGAAGGCCAGGGCCTTCAGGTTGACCTCGAGGTACTTCGGGGTCTGGCCCTCGCCCGCGTAGCCACCCTCACGGGCGACCTGGAACGGGACCTTCTCCTTGCTGCGCTCGCGGACGGTCACCACGAAGCCCGGCTTCATCTGGTACGACGGCTTGTTGACCTTGCCACCGTTGACCTCGATGTGGCCGTGGACGACCATCTGGCGGGCCTGGTAGATGGTGCGGGCAATGCCCGAACGCAGCACCAGCGAGTCCAGACGGGTCTCCAGCTCGGCGACGAGCGCCTCACCGGTCTTGCCCTCGGCCTTCTTCGCGCGGTCGAACGCGCGCGCCATCTGCTTCTCGCTCAGGTCGTACTGGGCGCGCAGACGCTGCTTCTCGAGCAGACGGACCTTGTAGTCCGAGTTCTGCTTGCGACCACGGCCGTGCTGGCCGGGCGGGTACGGGCGGGCCTCGAAGTACTTGACGGACTTCGGGGTCAGCGGCACGCCGAGCGCACGCGCGATCTTGACCTTGGGACGCTTCTGGTTCGCCATGAACCAAACCTTCCTTGCTTACGAATACGGCTTCACCAGGTGTTGACGGAGGTCGCATCTCGCGACCCGGAGACAACCCATCGCCGAGGCGATGCGGTCAGCCGCTCTCCGGAGCCGGGCACAAAAGTGCTGGTCACACGGAACAGCCCGGAAATCCGGGCCGTCCGCGACACCGAAACGGTGCGCGACGCTCCTGGTGCGGGCCTCCCGGAGGAGGCCTACGGCCGATGCCCCGCTGGTGTGGCCGGTCGGTGGGGTCTCCCCCGCCGCCGTCCCGGGACGTGGCACTCCGACCGATTGTACCGGGTGCGCGACCGCCCCTTCTCACTCGCCCCTGAGCCGGCCCCGCGTCCACTCCACGACGTCCGCGTAGCGGGCCTCGCCGCCGCGCCGGGTCGGCTGGTAGTAGTCCTTGCCGTGCACCGCGTCCGGCGCGTACTGCTGGGCCGCGATGCCCTCCGGCAGGTCGTGCGGGTACTGGTAGCCCTGGCCGTGGCCGAGCTTGCCCGCGCCGCCGTAGTGCGCGTCCCGCAGGTGCGGCGGCACCGCGCCCGCGAGCCCCTGCCGGACGTCCGCCAGCGCCGCGTCGATCGCCAGGTAGGCCGCGTTGGACTTGGGTGCCAGGGCCAGCGCGATCGCCGCCTGGGAGAGGATGATCCGCGCCTCCGGGAAGCCGATCAGGGCCACCGCCTGGGCCGCCGCGACCGCCGTCTGGAGCGCCGTCGGGTCGGCCAGGCCGACGTCCTCGCTGGCCGAGATCATCAGCCGGCGGGCGATGAACCGCGGGTCCTCCCCCGCCTCGATCATCCGGGCCAGGTAGTGCAGGGTGGCGTCCACGTCGCTGCCCCGGATCGACTTGATCAGCGCGCTCGCCACGTCGTAGTGCTGGTCGCCGTCCTTGTCGTAGCGCACCGCCGCCTGGTTGACGGCCGTCTCCGTGGTGGCCAGCGTGATGCTCGCCTCGCCCTTCTCCAGCGCCGCCCCGGCCGCGGCCTCCAGCGTGGTGAGCGCCCGCCGGGCGTCACCGCCGGCGAGGCGCACCAGGTGGTCCTCGGCCTCCGCCGTCAGGTCCAGCGCGCCCCCCAGACCGCGCTCGTCGGCCACCGCGCGGCGCAGCAGGGCGCGGACGTCCTCGTCGGTCAGCGACTCCAGGGTGAGCAGCAGCGAGCGGGACAGCAGCGGGGAGATCACCGAGAAGTACGGGTTCTCCGTGGTCGCCGCGATCAGGGTGACCCAGCGGTTCTCCACGGCCGGCAGCAGCGAGTCCTGCTGGGCCTTGGAGAAGCGGTGGATCTCGTCCAGGAACAGCACCGTCTCCCGGCCGGACATGCCGACCGCCCGCCGGGCGCCGTCGATCACCGCCCGGACCTCCTTGACCCCGGCGGTGATCGCGGACAGCTCGACGAAGCGGCCCTCCACGGCCTGGCTGATCACGTGCGCGAGGGTGGTCTTGCCGGTGCCGGGCGGGCCCCAGAGGATCACCGAGCTGGTCGCCGCCGGCCCGCGCGAGCCCGAGACCAGCCGCCGCAGCGGCGACCCGGGCTTCAGCAGCTGCCGCTGCCCGGCCACCTCGTCCAGGGTGCGCGGACGCATCCGTACGGCCAGCGGCGCCCGGCCGGGCTCCCTGCTCTGGCGTTCCTCGGCGGCGGCGGTGAAGAGGTCCGGTTCGTCCACACCGGAAGCCTATGCGAGGCCGCCGACACACCCGCCGGAGCCGCCGGCCTCATCGCCCCTGGGACTCCGGCCGATCGAGGCGGGCCGCGTGGTCCGGGACGTACTTCTGCAGGTCGCGCGGGGGCCGCTGGTAGCCGCGCGGGGCCGGGCGGGGCGGCAGGTCGATCTGCGGGGCGGTGATCTCGCGGTACGGCACGGTGGAGAGCAGGTGGGCGATCATGTTGATCCGGGCCCGCCGCTTGTCGTCGCTCTCCACCACGTGCCAGGGCGAGTCCGGGGTGTCGGTGTAGACGAACATCTCGTCCTTGGCCCGCGAGTAGTCCTCCCAACGGGTGATCGACTCGACGTCCATCGGGGAGAGCTTCCAGCGCTTCATCGGATCCTCCAGCCGGTCCCGGAAGCGCCGTTCCTGCTCGGTGTCGCTCACCGAGAACCAGTACTTGCGCAGCAGGACGCCCTCCTCGATCAGCATCCGCTCGAAGGTCGGGCACTGGTGCAGGAACTGCCAGTACTGCTCGTCCGTGCAGAAGCCCATGACCCGCTCGACGCCGGCCCGGTTGTACCAGCTGCGGTCGAACAGCACGATCTCCCCGGCGGCCGGCAGCTGCTCGACGTACCGCTGGAAGTACCACTGGGTCTTCTGCCGCTCGGTCGGGGTCGGCAGCGCCACGACCCGGGCGATGCGCGGGTTCAGGTACTCCGTCACCCGCTTGATCGCGCCGCCCTTGCCGGCGGCGTCGCGCCCCTCGAAGACCACCACCAGCCGGGCGCCCTCGACCCGCACCCACTCCTGGAGCTTCACCAGTTCCTGCTGGAGCCGCAGCAGTTCCCGCTCGTACGGCTTCCTCGCGAGTCGTTCCGGCTTCGCGGTCCGCTGCTCCTCGGCCACCTGGGCTCCTCCGTCCGGCTGCTGCTGATGAGCACTCACCGTAGGCGCTGGAGGCCGCCCCCGCAGGTCGGCGGGCGGGTGGGCGGCAGCGGCGGCCCCCTGAACCGCCGCTGCCGCGCTCCCCCGTCCGGTCGGCGCGGACGCCGAACGACCAACCTTGGCCCACACCTGCCGGACGGGTCCAATATCCGGTTCCATAACCTTGGGGCATGGATGTCGACACCCGCCTGCTGCGCAGCTTCGCCGCGGTCTGCGAGGAGGGTCAGCTGACCGCCGCCGCGGCCCGGCTGTTCGTCTCCCAGCCGACGCTCACCAAGCAGATCCGCCAGCTGGAATCGCTGCTCGGGGTGGCACTGTTCGAGCGCTCGCGGCGCGGCATGGCGCCCACCCCGGCCGGGCGGGCGCTGGCGGACTACGCCGGGGCGATGCTGGCCGGCTGGGAGGACGCGCTGCGGGCCACCCGGGCGGCCGCCGCCGAGCAGGGCTCGGTGCTGCGCGTGGGGTTCGAGGGCGGCATCATCAACCTGATGACCCGCAGCACCGTCGCCGACTTCGCCCGGCGGATGCCCGGCTGGCAGGTGGAGCTGCGGCAGAACAACTGGTTCGACCCGACCTCGGGCCTGGCCACCGGCGAGATCGACCTGACGCTCTGGCACGGCCCGGCGTGGCTGGTCGAGCACTACAACGTCGCTCTGCTCGGCGAGGAGGCGCGGGTCGTGGCGCTGCCGGCCGGGCACCGGCTGGCGGACCGGGCCGAGCTGTCCGTCGAGGACCTGCTGGACGAGCCGTTCGTGGCGATACCGCACGAGGCGGGGCACTGGCGCGAGTACTGGCTGGCGGGCCGGGAGCGGGGCGGGCGTCCGGTGCGGATCGGCGCGGTGGCGCACAACACCGACGAGTGGCTGACCGCGGTGGTGTGCGGTCAGGGCGTCGGCTTCGCACCGGAGACGATGAGCCGGCTGGCCGTACGGGGTGACGTCGCGTACCGGCCGGTGCGGGGGCTCAGCCCGAGCCTGGTCGGGCTGTACTGGCCGAAGGACCGCGAACTCACGCCGGCGATGGCCGCGTTCGTGCGCAGCTGCCGGGTCACGGTCCCCTTCGGTCGGCTGGGATCGTCGGACGGAACGGAGCCCCGGGTGGGAACGTCGGGTGGGACGGAGCCCCGGGTGGGAACGCGGTCGGTGGAACCGACCTGACGGGCTACACCGCCACGAAGGCCTCGGGGTAGCGGCAGAGCCCGCGCGGAGCGCCGTCGTACGCGGGCAGCGGCAGCGCCTGGAAGTAGGCGTCCGGCACCTCGAACGGCCCGCTGACCTCGTGCCGACCGGCCGCGCTGAAGCCGAACCGCCCGTAGTACTCCGGGTCGCCGAGGACGACCACGAGCTTCTCCCCCGCCTTCTCGGCCGCCGACAGCGCGGCCCGGACGACGAGTTCGCCGACGCCCTTGCGCTGCCACTCGGGCGCGACGGCGACCGGTGCGAGCGCGAGGCCCGCGCCGTCCTCGCCGACCCGCAGCCGGGTCAGCAGCGCGTGCCCGATCACCAGCCCGGTCTCGTCGACCGCGACCAGCGACAGCCCGGGCAGCCAGGCCGGATCGCGGCGCAGCGCGTCGACCAGGTCCGCCTCGTCCGGGCCGGGGAACGCGGCCATGTGGACGCGTCTGGTCGCCGGGGCGTCATCCGGACACTCGACCCTTGTGATCACCTGCATGAGTCAACCCTCCTTGTGTCACACGTCATTGTGGACCGGCCCCGGACGGTGGGTGGACCGTCCGGGGCCGTTGAAGGTTAGCGGATCCGGTGTCAGGCGTCGGACTTCGCGGCGTCCTCGCGCAGCTTCGGCTTGGCGTCCACGCCGGCCTCCCGGCGCTGGGCCGGGGTGATCGGGGTCGGGGCGCCGGTCAGCGGGTCACCGCCGGTGGACGTCTTCGGGAAGGCGATGACGTCGCGGATGGTGTCGTACCCGCCGAGCAGGGTGACGATGCGGTCGAGGCCGAAGGCGACGCCACCGTGCGGCGGCGGGCCGTAGTTGAAGGCGTCCAGCAGGAAGCCGAACTGCGAGGCCGCCTCCTCCTCGGAGAGACCGATCGCGTCGAACGCCCGCTTCTGCACGTCGCGCTGGTGGATACGGATCGAACCGCCGCCCAGCTCCGAGCCGTTGAGGACCAGGTCGTAGGCGTTGGACAGGGCCGAGCCCGGGTCGGTGTCGAAGGTCGCGAGCGACTCGACGGTCGGGGCGGTGAACGGGTGGTGCACCGCGTGCCAGCCCTGGAACTCGCCCTTGTCGTCCTCGATCGGCTCGAACATCGGGAAGTCGACGACCCAGAGGAAGGCCCACTGCGACGCGTCGATCAGCTCGCAGCGGCGGCCGATCTCCAGGCGGGCGGCGCCCAGCAGCTCCTGCGAGGGGCGCTGCTTGCCGGCCGCGAAGAAGATCGCGTCGCCGTTCTTGGCGCCCGCGGCGGCGGCCAGGCCGGCCAGGTGCTCCTCGGACAGGTTCTTGGCGACCGGGCCGCGCAGCTCGCCGGTCTCGGCGTCGATGACGACGTAGGCCAGGCCGCGGGCGCCGCGCGCCTTGGCCCAGTCCTGCCAGGCGTCGAGCGCCTTGCGGGGCTGCGAGGCGCCGCCGGGCATCACCACGGCGCCGACGTACGGGGCCTGGAAGACGCGGAACTCGGTGCCCTTGAAGTACTCGGTGAGGTCGGTGAGTTCCTGTCCGAAGCGGACGTCCGGCTTGTCGGAGCCGTAGCGGGCCATGGCGTCCGCGTAGGTCATCCGGGGCAGCGGGTTGGGGAGCTCGTAGCCGTGCACCTCGCGCCAGATCGAGCCGACGATCTTCTCGCCGAGGGCCAGGATGTCCTCCTGGTCGACGAACGAGGCCTCGATGTCGAGCTGGGTGAACTCCGGCTGCCGGTCGGCGCGGAAGTCCTCGTCGCGGAAGCAGCGGGCGATCTGGTAGTAGCGCTCCATGCCGGCCACCATCAGCAGCTGCTTGAACAGCTGGGGCGACTGCGGCAGCGCGTACCAGTGGCCGGGCTGCAGGCGGACCGGGACGAGGAAGTCGCGGGCGCCCTCGGGGGTGGAGCGGGTGAGGTACGGCGTCTCGATGTCGAGGTAGTCGTTCTCCTCCATCACCCGGCGGATGATGTTGTTGACCTTCGAGCGCAGCCGCAGGCCCTTGGCCGGGCCCTCGCGGCGCAGGTCCAGGTAGCGGTAGCGCAGCCGGACCTCCTCGTTGACCGTGCCCGGCTCGTACTCGGCGACCGGGAAGGGCAGCGGGGCGGCCTCGGAGAGGACCTCGATCTCGCTGACGACGACCTCGACCGCGCCGGTCGGGATGTCCGGGTTCTCGTTGCCGTCGGGGCGCACCCGGACGTCGCCGACGACCTTGACGCAGTACTCGGCGCGAAGGCCGTGCACCGAGTCGAGGTCGCGGACCACGATCTGCACGGTGCCGGAGGCGTCGCGCAGATCGATGAAGGCGACACCGCCGTGGTCGCGGCGGCGGGCGACCCAGCCGGCCAGGGTGACGGTGGTGCCTGCGTGCTCCGGGCGGAGCGTGCCCGCGTCGTGCGTGCGGATCACAGCTGCTTCTCCTTCAGGGTGGTGACGAGTGCGTCGAGGGCGACGGGGTTCTGCTCGCCGGTGGTCAGGTCCTTGAGCTGGACGACGCCGTCGGCGAGGTCCCGGTCCCCGGCCACGAGGGCGAAGCGGGCGCCGGACCGGTCGGCGGACTTCATGGCGTTCTTGATGCTCTTGACGCCGAAGGCGAGGTCGGTGGCGACGCCGGCCCGGCGCAGCTCGACCACCTTGGCGAACAGGACGTTCTTGGCCTCCTCGCCGAGCGCGACGGCGTACACGGAGGTCGCGGCGGGCAGGTCGAGGACGATGCCCTCGGCCTCCATCGCCAGGAAGGTGCGGTCCACGCCGAGGGCCCAGCCGACGGACGGCAGCGCCGGGCCGCCGATCATCTCGGACAGGCCGTCGTAGCGGCCGCCGCCGCCGATCGCGGACTGGGCGCCGAGGCCGTTGTGCACGAACTCGAAGGTGGTGCGGGTGTAGTAGTCCAGGCCGCGGACCAGCTTCGGGTCGTCGACGAAGGCCACGCCGTTCGCGGTGAGCAGCTCGCGGACCTTCTCGTCGTACGCCTTGCACTCCTCGCACAGGTAGTCGCGCAGCTTGGGCGCGTCGACCAGCTGGGCCTGCACCGACTCGCGCTTGTCGTCCAGGACGCGCAGCGGGTTGATGTCGGCGCGGCGGCGGGTGTCCTCGTCGAGGTCCAGGCCGGCGAGGAACTCGACCAGGGCGGCGCGGTAGACCGGGCGGCACTGCTTGTCGCCGAGGCTGTTGAGCAGCAGCGAGTAGTCGCGCACGCCCAGCGAGCGGAAGGCGTCGTCGGCGAGGATGATCAGCTCGGCGTCCAGGGCCGGGTCCTCGGCCCCGATCGCCTCGGCGCCGACCTGGGAGAACTGGCGGTAGCGGCCCTTCTGGGCGCGCTCGTAGCGGTAGTACGAGCCGGAGTACCAGAGCTTGACCGGCAGGTTGCCCTGCTTGTGCAGGTTGGCCTGGAGGGCGGCGCGCAGCACCGAGGCGGTGCCCTCCGGGCGCAGCGCGAGCTCGTCGCCGCCGCGGGTGGTGAGGTTGTACATCTCCTTGCTGACGATGTCGGTGGACTCGCCGACACCGCGGGAGAAGAGCTTCACGTCCTCGAAGACCGGGGTCTCGACGTAGCCGTAGCCGGCCCGGCGGGCGGGCGCGGCGATGCGCTCGCGGATCGCCAGGAAGGTCGCGGAGCTGGGGGGCAGCAGGTCGTAGGTGCCCTTGGGGGCGGTGAAGGTGCTCAACTTCTCTTCCGTCACATTCCTCGTCGCGGGAAAGCCTGGGCGCCGGCCGCCCCTGCTGCCTGTCGGAGGTAGGGGTTGGTGGCGCGCTCGTGGCCGATGGTGGTCTGTCCGCCGTGGCCGGAGAGGACCACGGTGGTGTCGTCGAGGGGCAGGCACACCCGGGCCAGCGACCGCATGATCGCCTCGCTGTCCCCGCCCGGGAGGTCGGTACGCCCGATGGAGCCGGCGAACAGCAGGTCGCCCGAGAACAGCACCGGGGGGAGGTCCTCGGCACCGGGCGTCCGGAAGGTCACCGACCCCCCGGTATGGCCCGGGGCGTGGTCCACGGTGAGCTGCAAACCGGCGAGCTCCAGCACGGCGCCGTCGGTGAGCTCGCGCACGTCGTCGGGCTCACCGACGGTGAGCTCGCCCATCAGCTGGGTGCCCAGGGCGCGGCCGAGGGCCCTCTCCGGGTCGGACATCATGTACCGGTCCTCGGGGTGGATCCAGGCCGGGACGCCGCGGGCGCCGCAGACCGGGACCACCGAGGCCACGTGGTCGATGTGGCCGTGCGTGAGCACCACGGCGACGGGCTTGAGCCCGTGCTCGCGGACCATCTCCTCGACACCGCGCGCCGCCTGGTGGCCGGGATCGACGATGACGCACTCCTCGCCCGCCGCCGGGGCGACCAGGTAGCAGTTGGTGCCCCAGGCTCCAGCGGGGAATCCGGCGATGAACACGCGCGTCCTTCGTGATGCGGTCGGCAGTGGCGGCTACGGTCGCGGCTGCCGGGTCGGATGCAGCCACCAGTCATGCAGCAAACCAGTGAGGTAAAGGCAGCCTACCGGCGGTGCGGGTGCGGTTGCGAACCAGATAGGGGTGGCGCGCGCGGTTCGCACTGACAGGTTCACCGCGTTCTTACAGGCCCGGTCCCTACACTTGGCCGCCGATGGATGCGATGATCCGCTTCGGTACCCATCCACTTTCCCAGCACATCCGTAGGAGACACGGCCGGTGGTCAGCAGCGAACAGCGGCGGCGGCAGCTCGCCCGAGAGAAGTACGAGCGCCAGATGGAGCGGCGGGTCGCCGCGCGGTCCGCGCGCAGGCGCCGCAACACGATCCTGGGCGCCTCGCTCGCCGTCGTGGTGCTGGCCGGCGGCGGTGCGCTGGTCGGCACCGGGGCGTTCAGCTCGGACAAGGACAAGTCGGCTTCGGCCGGCTCCTCCGCCAAGGCCGCGCCGAGCCAGGGCGCCGAGCCGACCACCCCGACCCGCAAGCCGGTCGAGGGCTGCGCTGATCCGGCGCCGGGCGCGCCGAACGGCAAGCAGTGGCAGGCCGAGCCGGCCATGGCGATCGACGCGGGCGGCACGTACACCGCGACGCTGGACACCAACTGCGGCAAGGTGACGCTCGCGCTCGACGCGGCCAAGGCCCCGCACACGGTGAACTCCTTCGTCTTCCTGGCCGGGGAGAAGTACTTCGACCACACCAAGTGCCACCGCCTCACCACCGACGGCATCTTCGTGCTCCAGTGCGGCGACCCGACCGCCAGCGCGACCGTCCCGGGCGGCACCGGCGGCCCCGGTTACAAGTTCGCGGACGAGAACCTGACCGGCGCGACCTACCCGGCGGGCACCGTGGCGATGGCCAACTCCGGCCCTGGCACGAACGGGAGCCAGTTCTTCCTGGTCTACAAGGACACCCAGCTGCCCCCGAACTACACCCCCTTCGGCAAGATCACCGGGGGCCTGGACGCGGTGCAGAAGATCGCCGCCGCGGGCACCCTGGAGGGCGCCCCGGACGGCCACCCGATGGCCGACGTCACCTTCAACTCGGTGACCGCCGCAAAGAGTTGACATCTCCCGGGGCCGCCCGCAAGGGGCGCCCGAAGCGCCTCGGCGCGGCCCCGGCCCGAAATCGCCCGGCCCGGATGCGGACAGCACCGGGGCTGGTCGCCTATGTTGGCGTTGTATCAGGGTGCCCGTACCCGCCTGGCCGTCACCCTCGGCAGCAAGTCACGGCGGACGGGGACGGCGGACTCATCGGTCCGCCGCACATCAACTGTGGACGACGGACGCGCGCCGCCCCGGCGCGGGCGCGACGTCATGTGGAGGACGCGCTATGAGCAGCGACCCGTGGGGCCGTGTCGACGAGCAGGGCACGGTCTACGTCAGGACGGCCGACGGCGAACGCGTCGTGGGTTCCTGGCAGGCCGGCTCGCCCGAGGAGGCCCTCGCCTACTTCGAGCGCAAGTACCAGGGCATCGAGGTGGAGATCGGCCTGCTGGAGAAGCGGGTGCGCACCACCGACCTGGCCGCCAAGGACGCCCAGGCCGCGCTGGACCACCTGCGCGCCCAGGTGACCGAGGGGCACGCCGTCGGTGACCTGGCCGCCCTGGCCAAGCGGCTGGACACGCTCGCCGGCGAGATCGAGAGCCGGCGCGAGGAGCGCAAGGCCGCCCGCGCCAAGGCCCAGGACGAGACCCGCACCGCCAAGGAGGCGCTGGTCTCCGAGGCCGAGCAGCTCGCCGAGTCCACCCAGTGGCGGGAGGCCGGGGACCGGCTGCGCGCCCTGGTGGACACCTGGAAGGGCCTGCCCCGGCTGGACCGCAAGAGCGACGACGAGCTGTGGCACCGCTTCTCGCACGCCCGTTCGGTCTTCTCCAAGCACCGCAAGGCGCACTTCGCGACCCTGGACGCCGAGCGCGAGCAGGCCCGGCAGACCAAGGAGGCGCTGGTCGCCGAGGCCGAGGCGCTGTCCTCGTCCACCGAGTGGGGCGACACCGCGGCCGCCTACCGCGACCTGATGGCGCGCTGGAAGTCCGCCGGCCGGGCCCAGCGGGACATCGAGGACGAGCTGTGGGCGCGGTTCCGCGGCGCGCAGGACGTCTTCTTCCAGGCCCGTTCCGCGGTGTTCAGCGAGCGGGACGCCGAGCAGGTGGCCAACCAGAAGCTCAAGGAGGCGCTGGCCACCGAGGCCGAGGCGATCCTGCCGATCACCGACCTGAAGGCCGCCAAGGCGGCGCTGCGCGAGGTCAACGAGCGCTGGGAGGCGATCGGGCACGTGCCGCGCGACGCCCGTCCGAAGCTGGACGGCCGGCTGAACACGGTCGAGCGGGCCATCCGCGAGGCCGAGGACGCCGAGTGGAAGCGCTCCAACCCGGAGGCCAAGGCGCGCGCCGCCGGCATGGTCGGCCTGTTCGAGGCGAAGGCCGACAAGATCCGGGCCGACCTGGACAAGGCCCGCGCCGCCGGCAACGCCGGCCGGATCGCCAAGCTGGAGAACGAGCTGGCCGGCGTGCAGACCCTGCTGGAGCAGGCGCACCGGAGCCAGGAGGAGTTCAGCGGCTGATCCGCCGAACGCACGAGAGAGGGCCCCGGGATCTCCCGGGGCCCTCTCTCGTGCTCTCTCGTGCCCGGGGCGCCGTCTCGGCGCGCCGGGCGCTACTTGCGGGCCGAGGTGACGCGGTAGACGTCGTAGACGCCCTCGACGCCGCGCACGGCCTTGAGCACGTGGCCGAGGTGCTTCGGGTCGCCCATCTCGAAGGTGAAGCGGCTCATCGCGACCCGGTCGCGGGAGGTCTGCACCGCCGCCGACAGGATGTTGACGTGCTGGTCGGAGAGCACCCGGGTGACGTCCGAGAGCAGCCGGGAGCGGTCCAGCGCCTCGACCTGGATGGCCACCAGGAACACCGAGGACTGGGTGGCGGCCCACTCGACGTCGATCATCCGCTCGGGCTGCTGGCTCAGCGACTCGACGTTGACGCAGTCGGCGCGGTGCACCGAGACGCCGTTGCCGCGGGTCACGAAGCCGACGATCGGGTCGCCCGGCACCGGGGTGCAGCAGCGGGACAGCTTGACCCAGACGTCCTCGACGCCCTTGACGATCACGCCCGGGTCGCCCTTGGCCCGGCGGCGCACCGCCCGGCGGTTGTCGTGCGTCGGGGTCGCGGTCTCGGCGAGGTCCTCGGTGGCGCCCTCCTCGCCGCCGAGCGCCTGGACCAGCTTCTGCACGATGTTCTGCGCGGTGACGTGGCCCTCGCCGATCGCGGCGTAGAGCGAGGAGATGTCGGGGTAGCGCATCTCGTGGGCCAGGGTGACCAGCGAGTCGCCGGTCAGGATCCGCTGGATCGGCAGGCCCTGCTTGCGCATCGCCCGGACGATCGCCTCCTTGCCGTGCTCGATCGCCTCCTCGCGGCGCTCCTTGGAGAACCAGGCGCGGATCTTGTTGCGGGCGCGCGGCGACTTGACGAAGCCCAGCCAGTCCCGGGACGGGCCGGCGTTCTCCGCCTTGGAGGTGAAGACCTCGACGGCGTCGCCGTTCTCCAGCGTCGACTCCAGCGGCACCAGCCGCCCGTTGACCCGGGCCCCTATCGTCCGGTAGCCCACCTCGGTGTGCACCGCGAAGGCGAAGTCGACCGGGGTCGCGCCGGCCGGCAGGGCTATCACGTCGCCCTTGGGCGTGAAGACGAAGACCTCGTTGCTGGCCAGGTCGAAGCGCAGCGACTCCAGGAACTCGCCCGGGTCGGCGGTCTCCTTCTGCCAGTCCAGCAGCTGCCGCAGCCAGGCCATCTCGTTGACGGCGCCGGCCTTGTCGTCCTTGCGGACCTGGGTCGGGGTGTCGGTGCGGACCTTGGACGCGCCGGCCACCGCGCGCTGCTTGTACTTCCAGTGCGCGGCGATGCCGTACTCGGCCCGGCGGTGCATGTCGAAGGTGCGGATCTGGAGCTCGACGGGCTTGCCGCCGGGGCCGATCACCGTCGTGTGCAGCGACTGGTACATGTTGAACTTGGGCATCGCGATGTAGTCCTTGAACCGCCCCGGCACCGGGTTCCACCGCGCGTGGATGGTGCCCAGCGCCGCGTAGCAGTCGCGGACGGTGTCGACCAGGACCCGGATGCCCACCAGGTCGTAGATCTCGGCGAAGTCCCGGCCCCGGACGATCATCTTCTGGTAGACCGAGTAGTAGTGCTTCGGCCTGCCGGTGACGGAGGCGGTGATCCGGGCGCCGCGCAGGTCCCCCTGGACCTGGTCGATGACGGTCGCCAGGTACTCGTCCCGTTTGGGGGCGCGCTCGGCGACCAGCCGGACGATCTCGTCGTACATCTTGGGGTAGAGGATCGCGAAGGCGAGGTCCTCCAGCTCCCACTTGATGGTGTTCATGCCCAGCCGGTGCGCCAGCGGGGCGTAGATCTCCAGCGTCTCGCGGGCCTTCTTCTCCTGCTTCTCCCGCTTGAGGTAGCGCATCGTGCGCATGTTGTGCAGGCGGTCGGCCAGCTTGATCACCAGGACGCGCGGGTCCTTGGCCATCGCGACGACCATCTTGCGGACGGTCTCGGCCTGCGCGGCCTCGCCGAACTTGACCCGGTCCAGCTTGGTGACGCCGTCCACCAGCAGCGCCACCGAGTCGCCGAAGTCCTTGCGCAGGGTCTCCAGGCCGTAGTCGGTGTCCTCGACGGTGTCGTGCAGCAGCCCGGCCATCAGGGTCGGGGCGTCCATCCCCAGCTCGGCCAGGATGGTGGCCACCGCCAGCGGGTGGGTGATGTACGGGTCGCCGCTCTTGCGCTTCTGCCCGCGGTGCCACTTCTCGGCGACGGCGTAGGCCCGCTCGATGTCCCGCAGCAGCGCCGGGTCGGCCTTCGGGTCGTTCGCCCGGATCGACCGGAACAGCGGCTCCAGCACGGGGTTGAGCACGCTGGAGCGCTGGCCGCCGAGGCGGGCCAGGCGGGCGCGCATGCCACCCGAGGAGGAGCCGCGCCCGGTGGGGCCGGTCGGTCGCGAGGAGGTCGGCGCCGGGCGTGCCGGGGTGGCCCCCGAGGGCGTGGGACGGTTGTCGGGGGCGGCCGCTTCGGCCGTGGGCACAACCTCGTCGGGCAAGGACTCTCCTCGGGGCACCGGGGCCGACCCCTGCCGCGGCCCGTACGGTCGGGCGCAACCGGGAGGGGGTGAATCTTCATGGTACCGAGCCGGGCGCCCGGGCGTTCATCCACCCGGGCCGGAAACGGAAGGGCGGCGGTCGGATGATCCGACCGCCGCCCTTCGTTCAGGTCCCTCAGACCGTGACCAGCGTCTCCAGCGGGGCGCCGTTCAGGTGCCCGGCCAGCCGTTCCCGGCCGTCCAGGAAGCCCAGCTCCATCAGCACCACGACGCCCACCAGCTCGGCGCCGGACTCCTTCACCAGGTCCAGCGAGGCACCGATGGTGCCACCGGTGGCCAGCACGTCGTCCACCACCAGCACCCGCTCACCGGGCGCGAAGGCGTCGCACTGCACCTCCAGCGTCGCCGAGCCGTACTCCAGCTCGTACGAGCGCCGGAACACCTCGCCGGGCAGCTTGCCCTGCTTGCGGATCGGCACGAAGCCGAGCCCGGCCGCGAAGGCCGCCGGAGCCGCCAGCACGAAGCCGCGCGCCTCCAGGCCCACCACCTTGGTCGCCCCGAGCTCCCGCGCCCGGTCCGCCAGCGCCCTGGTGAGGGCGCCGAAGGCCTCGGCGTCGGCCAGCAGCGGCGCGATGTCCTTGAACAGCACACCCGGCTTCGGGTAGTCCGGGACGTCCCGGATCCGGCTGTTCAACAGCTCGGCCAGTGCGGTGTCGGCGGTGGTCACGGCGTGTCCTTACGGTCGGGTCGGTTCAGCGCTTGGTGGACGGACGGCCCTTGGCACGCGTGGTGCCGGCCGCCCGGCCGCGCTGACCGACCATACCCGCAGGCAGGTCCTCGTCCGCGATCTCCTCGTCCGCCGGCACCTCGTCGGCGGCCTTGGCAGCGGCCGCGGCCCGGTGCTGCAGGACCCGCTTGCGCAGCGCCTTCATCTCCGGCTGCTCCTCCTTGAGCTGCGCCAGCAGCGGGGTGGCGACGCAGATCGACGAGTAGGCACCGGCCGCGAGGCCGATGAACAGCGCCAGCGAGATGTCGTTCAGCGTGCCGGCGCCCAGGATGCCGCCACCGATGAACAGCAGCGCGGCGACCGGGAGCAGGGCGACCACGGTGGTGTTGAGCGAACGCACCAGGGTCTGGTTGAGGCCCGCGTTGGCCGCCTCGCTGTAGGTGCGCTTGTTCTGCTTGGTGAGGTCCTTGGTGTTCTCCTTCACGGTGTCGAAGACGACGACCGTGTCGTAGAGCGAGTACCCGAGGATGGTCAGGAAGCCGATCACCGTACCCGGGGTGACCTCGAAGCCCACCAGGGCGTACACGCCGATGGTGATCAGGAGGTCGTGGATGAGGGCGACCAGGGCGGCCACTGCCATCCGCCACTCGAAGGCGATCGCCAGGTAGACCGTCACCAGGACCATGAAGATGATCAGGCCGGTGAGTGCCTTCGAGGAGATCTGCTTGCCCCAGCTGGGGCCGATCACCTGGGCCTCGACGGTGTCCAGCGGAACGCCCAGCTTCTCGGAGAGCTGAGCGCGGATCTCGTCCGAGCTCTTCGGCTCCTCGGTGCTGACCTGGATGCGGATCTTGCCGTTGTCGGTCGACTGCACCAGCGGGTGCGAGGAGACGATCTGGTTGGACGTCTCCTGCGCCTGCGAGACGGTCAGCCCCGGCTTGGCCACGGTGTAGACCGAGCCGCCCTTGAACTCGATGCCCAGGTGCAGGCCCATCGCCAGACCGATCGCCGCGATCAGCACGATCACGCCGGAGATGGAGTACCAGAGCTTGCGGCGCCCGACGAAGTCGAAGCTGACCTCGCCCTGGTAGAGCCGGTGTCCCAGATTGGAGAAGCGTGACACGGTGTCAGGCCTCCTTCACGGCGGCAGAGGAGGGGCTACGACGACGGCTGCTGCGCAGCGGCGGGCGGGCGCCCAGCCGCTTCGGGTCCAGGCCGGACCACGGGTGACCGTTGGCGAAGAACTTGCGCCGGGCCAGCAGCGTGATCACCGGCTTGGTGAAGAGGAAGATCACCACGACGTCCAGCGCGGTGGTCAGCCCCAGGGTGAACGCGAAGCCCTGGACCTTGCCGACCGAGACCACGTAGAGCACGGCGGCACAGAGGAAGGACACGAAGTCCGAGACGAGGATGGTGCGCCGGGCGCGCGGCCAGGCCCGCTGGACCGCCGGGCGCAGCGGGGCGCCCTCGCGGACCTCGTCGCGGATGCGCTCGAAGTAGACGATGAAGGAGTCGGCGGTGATGCCGATCGCGACGATCGCACCGCAGACCGCGGGCAGGTTCAGCGCGAAGCCGATCCCGGCGCCGAGCAGGCTCATGATCGAGTAGGTCAGGGCCGCCGAGACGAGCAGACCGGCGATCGAGACCAGGCCGAGGCCGCGGTAGTAGACCAGCGAGTAGAGCACGACCAGCAGCATGCCGATCGCGCCGGCGATCAGACCGGCCTCGAGCTGGTCGCTGCCGAGCGCCGGGGAGACGGTGGTGATGTCGCTCTTGCTGAACTCCAGCGGCAGGGCGCCGTAGCCCAGCACGTTGGACAGGTCCTGCGCCTCGGCCTGGCTGAAGCGGCCGGTGATCACGGCGCTGCCGCCGGGGATCACGTTCTTGACCTCGGGGTGCGAGACGACCTGGTTGTCCAGCACGATCGCGAACTGGTTGTTCGGCGGGGTCTGGGTGGCGAGCTGGCCGGTGACCTTGGTGAAGGCGTCGGTGCCGGCGCCGTTGAACTGCAGCTGGACCTGCCAGCCGGCACCCGTCTGGGTGTCGAGGCTCGGCTGGGCCTTGGAGACGTCCGAGCCCTTCACGGCGACGGGGCCGAGGGCGAGCTTCTCGTAGTAGCCGTTCTCGGGCTTCTGCGAGCAGGCGACGACGGCCTTGTCCTCGGGGCCGGTCTGGGCCGCGCGGACCTCGGGCTTGGTGCAGTCGAGGGCGGTGAAGGCCGCGGCCAGCTCCGGCGGCACGGTGCCCTGGGTCATCGCGGCGCTGACGTCCGCGGCGCTGGGCGGGGTGGCGGGCGCGGACGGCGTGGTGGCGGCGCTCGGGGCGGTGCTCGCGCCCGTCGCGGCGGCGCTCGGGCTGGCGTCGGCGGCCAGCGCCTCACCGGCCGGGCGGCCCTGCTTGGTGCCGCTCGCGCTGGGCGTGCCGGACGCGCTCGCGCCGGGCGAGGCGGTGGACCCGGCGGACTGGGCCGCGCTCGGGGTGCCGGTGGCCGAGGGGGAGCTGGTGGGCGCCGGCGGCGTGAAGCCGCTGGGCGCCACCGCGAGGACCGGGCGGAAGAACAGCTTGGCGGTGGTACCCACCTGGTCCGCCGCGTTCTGCTGGTTGCCGCCCTTGGGGATGTTCACGATGATCGTGTTGTCGCCCTGGGTCTGCACCTCCGCCTCGGAGACACCCATGCCGTTGACGCGGCGCTCGATGATCCCGGTGGCGATGTCCATGTTGGACTTGCTGATCGCCTTGGGGTCTGTCGACTTCGCGGTCAGCGTGATGCTGGTGCCACCGGCGAGGTCGATTCCGAGCCGGGGCTTGGTGTGGCCCGTCCCGAACATGAGGGCGACCAGTCCGACGGTGACGACCAGGATGAGGGCCAGCGCCCGCCCTGGGTAGCCGTCGCGCGGGCGCGACTTGGGTGTTGCCACCTTGCTCGTTTCTCCCTGTCCATGCCACTCCCCCAACCGGACCCCCGTCCGGCTTGTGGCGGGACGGGGGCATGGCGGTTCTGCGGCCCTGAGGTCCTGTGGGCTCGCGGCACTGGGCCGCGCGGCCGGGCTGGTGCCCGACCGTACTACTTGCTCGCGGGAGCCCCGCCCTCGACGTCGCCCTTGGCGCCGCCGTCCTTGGTGAGCGTCAGCGGCTTGTCCTCGACCGGCTCGGCGTCGGCGTCCTCGGCCTCCGGCTCGGCCAGCTCGTCATCGGCGGGGCGACCGTTGATGATCGCGTCGTACTCCTGGGGGTCCAGGACAGCGGCGATCGCGCTCTTGGTGAAGTGGGTGACCACGCCGGGCGCGATCTCCAGCTCGATGGTCTCCTCGTTGACCGCCTTCACCTGGGCGTACAGGCCGCCGATGGTGCGCACCCCCGCCCCTGGCTCCAGCGAGGTCTGCATCTGCTGCATCTGCGACTGGCGCTTCTTCTGCGACCGGAACATGAGCACGATCGCGATGATCGGGAGGAGAAGGATGATGAAGTTCACTGCAGCCAGGGTCCTTTACGGGCCGCCGACCGGCGGCCTGTGTGGTATTGGTCGGCCCGTCAGGTGAGCGGGGCGGTCCGGCGGAGTCTAGGCGACCCCGAACTGATCGGACAACGCCAAGCATCGCATCCTGCCGCCGAAAGTGGCGACCCTCCGCCTGCACAGTTTCCCCGGACTTCGCCCCCGGCTCGCACGCGGGCCGCTCACCGGGGTGGCGCATCGGACGCCTCCCGGGACCCGTCGGGCGGCGATCACCCGTTCAGCCCTCGTCGGCCCGGAGGAGTTCGGATTGCACGGGCACGGCGCCCCGGCCGGTCTGGACCGGCGGGGTCAGCCCGAGGTGCTGCCAGGCCGCCGCGGTGGCGATCCGGCCGCGCGGGGTCCGGGCGAGCAGGCCCTCCCGGACCAGGAAGGGCTCCGCCACCTCCTCGACCGTCTCGGACTCCTCCCCCACCGCGACCGCGAGAGTCGACAAACCGACCGGTCCGCCGCCGAACAGCCGCAGCAGCGCGGTCAGCACCGCGCGGTCCAGCCGGTCCAGACCGCGGGCGTCCACCTCGTAGACGTCCAGCGCCCGGGCGGCGATCTCCGCGGTGACCTGGCCGTCGTGCCGCACCTGCGCGAAGTCGCGGACCCGGCGCAGCAGCCGGTTGGCGATGCGCGGCGTCCCCCGCGAGCGGCCGGCGATCTCGGCGGCGCCGGCCGGGTCGATCTCCACGTCCAGCAGGGTGGCCGAGCGGCGCACCACCCGTTCGAGCTCGGCCGGGGCGTAGAACTCCATGTGCCCGGTGAAGCCGAAGCGGTCGCGCAGCGGGGGCGGCAGCAGGCCGGCCCGGGTGGTGGCGCCGACCAGGGTGAAGGGCGGCAGTTCCAGCGGGATGGCGGTGGCGCCCGGGCCCTTGCCGACGATCACGTCGACCCGGAAGTCCTCCATCGCCATGTAGAGCATCTCCTCGGCCGGCCGGGACATCCGGTGGATCTCGTCGAGGAAGAGCACCTCGCCCTCGGCGAGCGAGGAGAGGATCGCCGCGAGGTCCCCCGCGTGCTGGATCGCCGGACCGGAGGTGATCCGGATCGGGGCGCCCAGCTCGGCGGCGATGATCATGGACAGGGTGGTCTTGCCCAGCCCGGGCGGCCCGCTGAGCAGCACGTGGTCGGGCGCACTGCCGCGCTTGCGGGCCGCCTGGAGCACCAGGGACAGCTGCTCGCGCACCCGCTCCTGACCGATGAACTCGTCCAGCAGCTTGGGGCGCAGCGCCGCCTCGACCGCCTGGTCCTCCCCGTCGGCGGCGGCCGTCACCAGCCGGTCGCCCGGGTCCGAGTCGTACGGACTCATCAGCACATGCTCCAAAGTCGACAAGAGGACAGATCGCCAGATGGCTTTAGCGGGATCGGTTGAGGCCGCGCAGGGCGAGCCGGAGCAGTGCGCCGACGTCCGGCGTCTGCTGGGCCTCCGCCTCGGGGGTGACGGCCACGACCGCCTCGTCCGCCTCGCGCGGAGCGTAGCCGAGACCGGTCAGCGCCGAGTGCAGCTGCTCGCCCCAGGGGGCCGGACCGCTCGCGATCGGCTTCTGCGCCGGCACCGCGCCGTGCGGGGCGCCCAGCTTGTCCTTGTACTCCAGCAGCAGCTTGGCGGCCTTCGCCTTCCCGATGCCGGGCACGGCCACCAGCGCCTTCTCGTCGCCGCCGGCCACCGCGGCCCGCAGCGCGTCGGGGCTGTGCACCCCGAGGATCGCCTGCGCCAGCTTCGGGCCGACGCCCGGCGCGGCCTGGAGGATCTCGAAGACGGCGCGCTCGTCGTCGTCCGCGAAGCCGAACAGGGTCAGCGAGTCCTCCCGGACCACCAGCGAGGTCGCGAGCCGGGCGGGCTCACCCAGCCGGAGCCCGGCCAGCGTGTTCGGCGTGCACTGCACGGCCATGCCGACCCCGCCGACCTCGACCACGGCCAGTCCGGAGGAGATGGCCGCCACGGGCCCTTGCACGAAGGCGATCACCGACTGCTTCCTTTCAGGGGGGTGGCGCGGGCCGCCCGTACCGCGGCCTCCAGGCGGTTGACCGCCCCGCCGCGCCAGATGTGGCAGATGGCCAGCGCCAGCGCGTCGGCGGCGTCGGCGGGCTTGGGCGGGGCGTCCAGCCGCAGCAGGCGCTGCACCATGGCCGTGACCTGCGCCTTGTCGGCCCGGCCGGAGCCGGTGACGGCGGCCTTGACCTCGCTCGGGGTGTGCAGGGTGACCGGGATGCCCCGCCGGGTGGCGCAGAGCATCGCGACCGCGCTGGCCTGGGCGGTGCCCATCACCGTCCGGACGTTGTGCTGGGCGAACACCCGCTCGACGGCGACCAGCTCGGGCTCGTGCTCGTCGAGCCAGGCCTCCATGCCCTGCTCCACCAGCAGCAGCCGCCGCCCGATCTCGTCCTCGGCGGGGGTGCGTATGACACCGACCCCGAGCATCCGCAGCGGCCGCCCCGGCGCACCCTCGACCACGCCGATCCCGCACCTGGTCAGCCCCGGGTCCACGCCCAGTACCCGTACCACAGCCCCGCCTCTCGTTGGTCGCCGCCCGCCTCCGGGCGCACCGGCCCGGGCAGGCCCTCCGGCCCACGGCGGGCGACCTGCGAAGGCTACCGTCCGGGTCCGACAGCGCCCGCAAAGACACCGGCCCGGCGGTCGGGAGACCGCCGGGCCGGGGAGTGAGAACGATCACTCGGCGTCGAGCTGCGCACCGACCTCGTCGGAGATGTCGAAGTTGGCGAAGACGTTCTGCACGTCGTCGCTGTCCTCCAGCACGTCGATCAGCTTGAGGATCTTGCGGGCGCCGTCGACGTCCAGCTCGACCTGCATGCTCGGGAGGAAGTTGGCCTCGGCCGAGTCGTAGTCGACACCGGCGTCCACCAGCGCGGTGCGCACGGCGACCATCTTGGCGGCCTCGGAGACGATCTCGAACGCGTCGCCGAGGTCGTTGATCTCCTCGGGCTCCTGGTCGAGGACGACCTCGAAGAGCTTGTCCTCGTCCACGCCGTCAGCCTTGGGGACGATCACGACGCCCTTGCGGGTGAACAGGTACGACACCGAGCCCGGGTCGGCCATCGAGCCGCCGTTGCGGGTCATCGCGACGCGCACGTCGGAGGCGGCGCGGTTGCGGTTGTCGGTGAGGCACTCGATCAGGACGGCGACGCCGTTCGGGCCGTAGCCCTCGTACATGATGGTCTGGTAGTCGGCGCCGCCGGCCTCCAGACCGCCACCGCGCTTGACGGCACGGTTGATGTTGTCGATCGGGACCGAGCTCTTCTTCGCCTTCTGGATGGCGTCGTAGAGGGTCGGGTTGCCGGCCGGGTCGGGACCGCCGGTGCGCGCCGCCACCTCGATGTTCTTGATCATCTTGGCGAAGAGCTTGCCGCGCTTGGCGTCGATCACGGCCTTCTTGTGCTTGGTGGTAGCCCACTTAGAGTGGCCGGACATTCGCCAGCTCCTTTACGTCGCCAAAGGGAAATGAAACAGATGAGATCTTACCGGTGTCGTCACCGGAAAGGCGCACACGGTCAGCGCCGCCCCAGGTGCTCCTCGACCATCGCGACGAAGTAGGCGTGCACGCGGTGGTCGCCGGTGAGCTCCGGGTGGAAGGAGGTCGCCAGCAGGTTGCCCTGGCGCACGGCCACGATCCGGCTCTCCGGACCGTCCGCGGCGGGCAGCTCGGCCAGCACCTCGACACCCGCGCCGACGCCCTCGACCCAGGGGGCCCGGATGAAGACGCCGTGCACCGGCGCGTCGCCCAGGCCCGCGAAGGCGACACCGGACTCGAAGGACTCGTTCTGGCGGCCGAAGGCGTTGCGGCGCACGGTCATGTCGATGCCGCCGACGGTCTCCTGGTCGTCCCGGCCGTCCAGGATCTTGTCGGCCAGCATGATCATTCCCGCGCAGGTGCCGTACACCGGCATCCCGGCGGCGACCCGCTCGCGCAGCGGGTCCATCACGCCGAACAGCAGCGCCAGCTTGGACATGGTGGTGGACTCCCCGCCGGGGATCACCAGCGCGTCGACCTCGGCCAGCTCCTCGGCACGGCGCACCGGGCGGGCGAGCGCGTCGGCCTCGGCCAGCGCGACCAGGTGCTCGCGGACGTCACCCTGGAGGGCGAGGACGCCGATGACTGGAGTGCTCACGGTCTTCAACCTCGTTAGATCGTTCTACGGATGTACGTGACGCGGCCCGCCGCGCGCCGAGGCGCTGCGACGGGCCGGCACAGGGGGCGACTACCAGCCGCGGTTGGCGTAGCGCTCGGTCTCCGGCAGGGTGTCGCAGTTGATGCCGACCATGGCCTCGCCGAGGTTGCGGGAGGCGTCCGCGATGATCTTCGGGTCGTCGAAGAAGGTGGTGGCCTTCACGATGGCGGCGGCGCGCTTGGCCGGGTCGCCCGACTTGAAGATGCCCGAGCCGACGAAGACGCCCTCGGCGCCGAGCTGGCGCATCAGCGCGGCGTCGGCCGGGGTGGCCACGCCACCGGCGGAGAACAGCACGACCGGCAGCTTGCCGAGCTCGGCGACCTCCTTGACGAGCTCGTACGGGGCGCGCAGCTCCTTGGCGGCGGCGTACAGCTCGTTGTTGTCGAAGCCGCGCAGCTTGGCGATCTCGTTCTTGATCTGGCGCAGGTGGCGGACGGCCTCGACGACGTTGCCGGTGCCGGCCTCGCCCTTCGAGCGGATCATGGCCGCGCCCTCGGCGATGCGGCGCAGGGCCTCGCCCAGGTTGGTGGCGCCGCAGACGAAGGGGGTGGTGAAGGCCCACTTGTCGGAGTGGTTGACCTCGTCGGCCGGGGTCAGCACCTCGGACTCGTCGATGTAGTCGACACCGAGCGACTGGAGGACCTGGGCCTCGACGAAGTGACCGATCCGCGACTTGGCCATCACCGGGATGGAGACCGCCTCGATGATCTCCTCGATCATGTTCGGGTCGGACATCCGGGCCACGCCGCCGTCCTTGCGGATGTCGGCCGGAACCCGCTCCAGCGCCATGACGGCCACCGCGCCGGCGTCTTCAGCGATCTTGGCCTGCTCGGCGTTGACCACGTCCATGATCACACCGCCCTTGAGCTGCTCGGCCATGCCGCGCTTCACCCGGGCGGTACCGATCTGCGGCTGGTCTGCGGTGGTGGGGGTGGTGGACACGTGAGACCTCACTCGAAGATGAACCAGTGCTATCGCCCTATGGTAGGCGGAACGGGTGACGCAACCATGCGCCACCAAGTCCAGCCCGGACGACGGGATGCGACAAACGGGCCGTATCCGAGCACAGCCTAGGCGGGTGCCCCTTCGGGCGTGAGCGCGGGCGGCGGGGCATCGTCCATCTCGAACGCCAGCGGGAACGGAGCCTTCCCCGCCAGCCGGAAGTACCGCACCAGACGGTGCTCGCGCACCGCCCGCGCCGCCCGCACCGCGTCGTTGTGGAACCGGCGCGCCATCGGCGCCCGGCGCACCGCCGCCGTCAGGTCGCGCACCGCGTCCTCGCCGCCCGGCTCCGCCACCAGTGCCGCCACCTGCTCCGGCTCGGCGAACACCGCCCGCAGCGCCAGGCTCAGCTGGCTCTCCGCCACCTCACGCTGGTCGTCCTCGGCCTGCCGGGCCGCGTGCGCCGCGTCCAGCAGCAGCAGCGAGGCCGCCGGGTCCAGCAGCGAGGACGTGGCCAGCTCCATCGCCACCGAGGCCCGACGGACCAGCTGCGCGTCCAACGCGGCCCGCGCGGCGTCGATCCTGGCGTGCAGCCGGTCCAACCGACCAGCCGTCCAACTCAGGTACATGCCGAAGAGCACCACGGCCACGCCGGCCCAGATCCAGGTAGTCACGGGGCGCAACGCTACCGGGTGTCACCGGCTCAGCCCTCCGCGCTCGCGCTCCGGTAGGACCCGCGGTCGACGTCGGAGACGTTCACCGCCGTGTACAGCCGGGTGCCCGGCGTCGGCGCGACGTGCTCCGCCAGCAGCGCCAGCACGCCCTCGCTGAGCGCCGCCTTCGCCTCCGGCGTACGGCCCGGGAAGATCTGGAACTCGACGTACACCTGCGCGGCGGCCCCCTCGTCCTCCCCCACCACGAAGTCGTCGTTCTGCCGGAACAGCGTCTTGCACGCCTCCGGCTTCGCGTCGATCGTCCCCACCGCGAGCCGGTTGATCGCCAAGCCCAGCGCCCGGCGGTCGAAGGAGCCGGCCAGGCTCGGCGAGTAGTCGACGGAGATCTGCGGCATCGGTGCCCCCATGCGTCGTGCCCGAATACGGTCGACCGACCCTAACGCCGCCGACACCCCGGAAAAGTCCCGGGGCCGCCGGGCTCAGTCCCGGGCCAGCCCGAACCGGCCGCGCCGACCGCTGCGCACGTCCTCCTCGACCACCGCCGCGGCCCCCGCCGCCACCGTCTCGTACACCGCCAGGATGTCCGCGCCGACCGTCGACCAGTCGAACCGCCGCACGTACCGCGAGGCGGCCTTGCTCAGCTCCCCCAGCCGCCCCGGATCGCCCAGCAGCCGCAGCGCCGCACCGGCCAGCGCGTCCGCGTCCTCCACCGGGAACAGCTCGCCCGCCTCCCCGCCGTCCAGCACCTGCTTGAACGCGTCCAGGTCGCTGGCCAGCACCGGGGCACCCGCCGACATCGCCTCGACCAGGATGATCCCGAAGCTCTCGCCACCGGTGTTCGGCGCCACGTACAGGTCCACGCTGCGCAGCAGCCGGGCCTTGTCGCGGTCGCTCACCATGCCGAGGAACTCCACCTGCCGGCGCACCTCCGGCGCCAGGCCGGCGACGGCCTCCTCCTCGTCCCCCTTGCCCGCCACCAGCAGCCGCACGCCCGGCCGCTCGGCCAGGATCCTCGGCAGCGCCGCCAGCAGCGTCGGCAGGCCCTTGCGCGGCTCGTTGATGCGGCCGACGAAGCCGATCGTGCCCGGCTCCCCGGCCGCCGCACCGCCGCACCAGCGCTCGTCCGGCTCGGCGTCCGCGAAGAAGCCGACGTCCACGCCGTTCGGGATCACCACCGCGTCGCCGCCCAGGTGCTCCACCAGCGTCCGCCGGGCGTACTCCGACACCGCGATCCGGGCCCGCATCTTCTCCAGGCCGGGCTGCAGGATCGGCGAGGCCGCGATCATCGCCCGCGAGCGCGGGTTGGAGGTGTGGAACGTCCCCACCATCGGCCCGGACGCCGACCAGGCGGCCAGCATCGACACGCTCGGCGCGGCCGGCTCGTGCACGTGCAGGATGTCGAACCGGCCCTCGTGCAACCACCGCCGCGTCCGCGCCGCCGACAGGACGCCGAAGCTCAGCCGTGCCACCGACCCGTTGTACGGCACCGCCACCGCCCGCCCGGCACCGACCACGTACGGCGGCAGCGCCTCCTCGTCCTCGGCCGGCGACAGCACCGAGACCTCGTGGCCCAGACCGATCAGGTGCTCGGCCAAGTCCCGGATGTGGAACTGCACCCCACCGGGGACGTCCCAGTCGTACGGGCAGACGATGCCGATCTTCACGGGTTCCTCATGCTCCTTCGGGTACTCCTGCTGGCCGGGATCAGGCCCCGGAGGCCTCGGCCGCCGGCTCGCCGGCCGGCTCCGGCGCGGCCGCCCGGGCCGCCTCGGAGTGCGGCGCGGCCGCCTCCTCCACCGTCTCACGGACCGGGAGGTCGGCCAGCCAGAACCGCTGCAGCATGTGCCAGTCCTCGGGGTGCTCGCGGATCGCCTGCTCCCACACCTGCGCCAGCGCCTGCGTCATCACCTGCGTCCGCTCCTTGCGGTCGCCCTCCTGCGGCACCGGCACCTCGGGGTGGATCCGCGCCCGCATCACCGGGCCCTCGTACCAGAGCGTCACCGGCAGCAGCGCCGCCCCGGTGCGCTGGCACAGCGCCGCCGGACCGGCCGGCATCCGGGTCGCTTCCCCGAAGAACGACACCTCCACGCCCGCCTCCGAGAGGTCCCGGTCCCCCACCAGGCAGACCAGCCGGCCCTCGCGCAGCCGTCGCGCCAGCGTGCCGATCACGTTCACCCCGCCCCCGGTCAACGCCAGGACCTCCATGCCCTGGCCCTCCCGGAACTCCACGAACCGGTCGAACAGCCGCTCCGGCTTCAACCGCTCCGCGACCGTGGTGAACGGGAAGCCCAGCTGCGCCACCCAGGTGCCCGCCAGGTCCCAGTTGCCCATGTGCGGCAGCGCGATCACCGCGCCCCGACCGGCCTCGATCGGCGCGCGCAGGTTCTCCACACCGTCCGACCGGACGTCCCGGGCCACCCGCTCCCGGCTCCAGACCGGCAGCCGGAACGACTCCATCCAGTACCGCAGGTACGAGCGCATCCCGGCCCGGGACAGCGCCCGCAGGCCCGCCTCGTCCAGTCCCGGACGGACCCGGCGCAGGTTCGCCTCCAACTGGAGCACCCGCTTGCCCCGCCGACGCCAGGCGTAGTCCGCCAGCCGGTCGAACAGGCCCCGCGCCACCCGCTCCGGCAGGTGCTTCAGCACCGCCCAGCCCAGCGCGTACGCCCAGTACACCAGTCGGTCCGTCACCGCAGGACGCCCCCCATCAGCTCCCGGCCGCCGCTCGGTCGGCCTCGAACGCCTCCCGGCGCACGGTCAGCATGCGCTGGAACACCGTCACCAGACTGCCCACCGCCACCAGCCACAGCGCCACCGGCAGCAGCCACTCCACGTACGGCACCCCGAACTTGTGCAGACCCGCGACCCCGGCCGCCACCAGGCTGGCCACCAGCCGCTCGGCCCGCTCCACCAGCCCCGACACGTCGCACGGCAGCCCCTGGCTCTGCGCCCGCGCCTTGGTGTACGACACCACCAGCCCGCTCGCCAGGCAGCAGATCGCCACCGCGCACAACAGGTTGTTGTCACCCTTGCCCGCGTACCACATCGCCAGACCGCCGAAGATCGCCGCATCCGCGACCCGGTCCAGCGTGGAGTCCAGGAACGCCCCCCACCTGGTGCTCCGGCCCAACTGGCGGGCCATGTTCCCGTCCACCAGGTCCGAGAAGATGAACAGCGTGATCGTGATGGTGCCCCAGAAGAACTCCCCGCGGGGGAAGAACACCAGCGCACCGGCCACCGAACCGGCCGTACCGATCAGCGTCACGGCGTCCGGGCTCACGCCCAGCCGGATCAGGAACGCGGCAAACGGGGTCAGAACACGTGTGAAGAAGGCACGCGCGTATTTGTTGAGCATGGCCTTCCCGACCGCTCCGATCTCCCTGGTACCCGCCTGGCGCAACACGCGCGGCAGACGGCCGGACGGATCAGCCCGTCCGGCCCACCCATCGTAGCCAGGCCGGAGGCACGCTCCGTCGCACGCACCGCCCGACGACACCCCGACCACGTCCCACACACGGACGGTCACCGCCCACCCGTACGACACGCGCCTCCGCAGCACCCGCACCTACACTTTCGAAGGACAGCCCCGGCGCGACGGGAGGAGACCCCGATGCCCGACCGCAGCACGGCCCGAGCCGCCCAGGCACCCGCCGTCACCGCCCCCCGGGACCTGCGCAACGTCGTCCTCATCGGCTCCAGCGGTGTGGGCAAGACCACGCTCGCCGAATCCCTCGCCCTCGCCGCCGGCGCCACCGGCCGGGCCGGCCGCGTCACCGACGGCACCACCGTCTCCGACCACGAGGACATCGAGCACCACCAGCAGCGCTCCGTCCAGCTCTCGCTGCTCCCGCTCGAATGGAAGGGCGTCAAGATCAACCTGATCGACCCGCCCGGCCACCCCGACTTCACCGCCGACCTGCACGCCGCCCTGCACGCCGCCGACGCCGCCGTCTTCGTCGTCTCCGCCACCGACCCCGTCACCGCCCCCACCCGCGCACTCTGGCGCGAGTGCGCCGCCGAAGGCATCCCGCGCGCCATCGCCGTCGCCAAACTCGACCTCGCCCGCACCGGCTTCGACGACATCCTCACCGCCTGCCACGACGCCTTCGACCTGGGCCCCGACACCCTCCGCCCGCTCTTCCTGCCCGTCCTCCACGACGGCCGCCCCGACGGCAGCGTCGACCTGCTCACCGGCGACACCTACGGCCGGGCCGCCCCGCTGCCCGACACCGGGCCCGCCCACGACAGCCTCGTCGAGGCCATCTCCGGCCAGGACGACACCCTCATGGAGCGCTACCTCTCCGGCGACACCCTCGACACCGACGCCCTCGAAGCCGGCCTGCGCCGCGAAGTCCTCGGCTGCGCCCTCCACCCCGCCGTCCCCACCAGCGAGAACGGCCTCGGCGCCACCGAACTCCTCGACCTGATCGTCCACACCTTCCCCGACCCCAGCGAACGCACCCGCCCCGCCCCCGACTGCGACCCCGACGCCCCGCTCGCCGCCCAGGTCGTCCGCGTCACCGGCGACACCTACGTCGGCCGGATCAGCCTGCTGCGCCTGTACGCCGGCACCCTGCGCCCCGACACCCGCATCCACCTCGCCGGCCCCGCCCACAGCGCCGACCAGAACGGCGACGAACGCGTCACCGCCCTCAGCAGCCCCTTCGGCAAGCTCCAGCGGCCCGTCCCGCACGCCGTCGCCGGCGACCTCGTCTGCATCGCCAAGCTCACCACCGCCCGCGCCGGCGACACCGTCCACGACCCCGGCCACCCCGTCGACCTCGACGGCTGGACCCTCCCCGAGCCCCTGCTCCCGATCGCCGTCGAAGCCCACAGCAAGGCCGACGACGACAAGCTCTCCCAGGCCCTCACCCGCCTCACCGCCGAGGACCCGGCCCTACGCCTCGAACAGAACCCCGACACCCACCAGCTCGTCCTCTGGTGCACCGGCGAGGCCCACGCCGAGGTCGTCCTCGACCGCCTGCGCACCCGGCACGGCGTCCACGTCGACACCGTCGAACCCCAGGTCGCCCTCCGCGAGACCTTCGGCACCGCCGCCGCCGGCCACGGCCGGCTCGTCAAGCAGTCCGGCGGCCACGGCCAGTACGCCATCTGCGACCTGGAGGTCGAACCCCTCCCGGCCGGCTCCGGCTTCGAGTTCCAGGAGCACGTCGTCGGCGGCGCCGTCCCCAAGCACTTCATCCCGTCCGTCGAGAAGGGCCTGCGCGCCCAGCTCGCCAAGGGCGTCTCCACCGGCCACCCGCTCGTCGACGTCCGGGTCACCCTCACCGACGGCAAGGCCCACTCCGTGGACTCCTCCGACGCGTCCTTCCAGGCCGCCGCCGCCCTCGCCCTGCGCGACGCCGCCGAACACGCCGTCATCCGGCTGCTCGAACCCGTCGCCGCCGTCACCGTCCTGCTGCCCGACGACTACCTCGGCGCCGTCCTCGGCGACCTCTCCGCCCGCCGCGGCCGCGTCCTCGGCACCGAGACCGGCGGCCCGGGCCTGACCCTGCTGCGCGCCGAGGTCCCCGAACTCGAACTCGTCCGCTACCCGGTCGACCTGCGCTCACTCACCCACGGCACCGCCGAGTTCTCCCGCGCCTACCTGCGCCACGAACCCATGCCGACCGCCCTGGCCGGCCGCTACACCGACTGAGCGCCCTGCCGCCGCGGCAGCGAGCACGCCGCCGTACCCCCCGGCATCCGGTGCCGGTTGCGCGCCACCCAGCGGTACGCCAGGCCCGCCACCGGCCGCACCGGCGCCAGCGCCAGCACCGCCCCCAGGTACGCCCACGCGCCGCCCGAACGCATCAGCAGCCGCGCCACCGCCTGCGCGCCCCCGTACACCCGGCCCGCCGGCGTCACCCACAGCACCTCGCGCTCCGCCCGCTCCGCGGTCACCTCGCCCAGCCCGCCCGCGCGCGCGTCCAGCGCCGCCAGGTCCTCGAACTGGAACGGCACCGCCTCCCAGCCCCCCGAGGCCAGCGTCTGCCGCAGATAGCGCTCCGCCCAGCGCACGCAGGACGAACAGAACGAACAGTCCCCGTCGAACACCAGCACCGGATCCATCGCCTGGGCTCCCTTCCTAGCCGTCGCGGCCATCCTGCACCACCCCGACGACCCGGCGCCGCCCGGGTATCGACCAGCCCGAAGCTGGGCATCATGCCTCTCAGGCCCGGGCGCGGCCCGATCGTGACGGCACTTCAGACGATCATGCGCGCGGCGACACCGCGGCACGATAACCTGCCGCTGACAAGGGGAGGAGGGGACGCCACCGTGACCACACTCGACATGACTCCGGGTGCGCAGATACCCCGCACCGACGCCGGGCCGCAAACCGGAGTCACCCCGGCGCTCTCCTCGGTCGCGTACCGCGACGGCAAGATCGAGGACTTCGTCGGCAAGGTCACCGCCGCGACCCACAAGAAGCCCCGGTTCAAGCTCTTCGAGGCGAACCTCGGCGAGGCGTTCAGCGCCGCCGTCATCTCCCGCACCGTCGGCGCCGGACGCAAGCCGCTCGTACCCTCGTTCGGCACCGACACCCGTCAGATCGTCGAACACTGCCTGGCCGCACAGGAGTTGCGGGCCGCGCGGGACCGCAAGCTCACCGTGGTCACCGTGCTCTTCGGCCTGCTCGCCCTGCCCGGCACCCTGATCTGGATCGGTGCGTTCTACCTGCGCATCTACCTCATGAAGGGCAAGGCCCTCCAGGACGAGCTCTACGGCGCCCTCGCGCTCCTCGCCGCAGCCGTGGTCTCCGTCCTGTTCCTCGTCAAGCCCCCCGCCCACGGCCCGCTCGGCATCTACCTGCGCGTCGCCATGATCCCGCCCATCATCGGCGGGATCCTCGCCCGGCGCATCGTGCTGCGCTCCACCAAGGAGCTCCGCGAGCGCTGGCTCGCCCTCGCCGAGGGCAGCTCCGTCGCCGCCACCGTGTCCAAGGCCGTCCCCCGCGACGACCTCGACAAGAAGGCCGTCGACCTGCGCGACAAGCTCGCCCGCATGGAGGGCGAGCAGGAGACCAACGTCCAGCACTACGCCGGCCCCAAGGGCATCCTCGGCGTCGGCAAGCGCTGGGGCGAATGGCGCCTGGTCGACGTGATGCGCCCCGCCGCGGGCCACTCCGACTTCCGCGCCTTCCACCCCTGGGACCTCGTCCGGAAGATCTCCTCGCACCTCAAGGGGCTCGCCGTCAGCGAGGTCGCCAACAGCGGGATGACCAACATCACGGTCAAGCAGTGGGCGGTCCTCGAAATCGGCGAGAACGCCGACGAGATCTCCCGCCCCGGCAACGCCGACATGGACGGCGACCGGATGCGCGACTTCGCCCTCCAGACCATCGCCGACAAGCAGACCTTCGCCGGCGGCGGCCCCCGGCACTACCTCGCCACCCAGTTCATCACCTTCGACGGCAAGCTGATCATCACCTTCACCGTCACCGTCACCCTGCTCGCCAACACCCTCACCGTCACCGTCGCCGGCTACGCGCTCGGCCCGGTCAACGGCGTCTTCTCCGACAAGCCCTCGGCCAGGGAGAAGACCGTCCAGAAGACCGGCAAGTTCTGGGAGGAGCGCACCGTCAAGCTCCCCCTGATCGACAACGACGAGGTGGTCCGCCAGGCCCTGCGCGCGCCGCTCACCCGCCTCCCCGGGCTGCTCTCCTGGCTCGGCGGCGGCCTGGGCCTGCCCGAGCCGTTCGGCTTCCGGCACGCCTGGGCGAGCCCGCCGTGGGGCAGCCGGTTCATGACCGACAACGCGCTCAACGCCTCCGTCCCGGTCCTCGGCGCCGTGCACGCCGCCACCCTGGAGTTCCTGGAGGAGCACGACCTGGACACCGACCGCTTCAAGAACCGCGCCTCGATCATCAAGTCCGAGGCCCAGGGCACCCGCCCGTACAAGGTCGACCAGTTCGAGTGACCCCGGCCCGAACACGCCGGAGGGGCCCGCCACCGACTCAGCGGTGACGGGCCCCTCCGGCGTTCGCGATCAGTCCTGCGGCCAGGCCTCGGCCAGCATCTTCCGGGTGTCCGCCAGCAGTTGCGGCAGCACCTTGGTGTGGCCGACCACCGGCATGAAGTTGGTGTCCCCGCCCCAGCGCGGCACCACGTGCTGGTGCAGGTGCGCCGCGATCCCGGCACCGGCCGCCGCGCCCTGGTTCATCCCGATGTTGAACCCGTGCGCCCCCGAGGCCGCCCGCAGCGCGGTCATCGCCCGCTTGGTGAAGTCGGCCAGCTCGGCCGTCTCCGCCTCGTCCAGGTCGGTGTAGTCCGCCACGTGCCGATACGGGACCACCATCAAGTGGCCGCCGTTGTACGGGTACAGGTTCAGCACCGCGAACACGGCGGCGCCCCGGGCGATGACCAGCCCGTCCTCGTCGCTCAGCGCGGGGATCGAGCAGAACGGACAACCGTCGTCCGGAGCCGGACCGGTGGGCTTGTTCTCACCCTGGATGTAGGCCATCCGATGGGGGGTCCACAGGCGGCGGAAGCCGTCCGGCTCCCCGACGCCCCGCTGCAGTTCCGGCTCAGTCGTCATGCTGATCAGCATATTCGCCCAACGCTGCTTGCAAAGCCGCGCGGGGCGGACTCATCGAGAGCCCGCCCCGCGCACCCCCGCCAGGGCGGGGCCAACGACCTCTGTCCGCGCTCGATGATCTCGTGCATCGGACCACCCCCGCTTAAGCGGGGAACGGCGTCACACCTGGATGCGGTTCTTCACCGCTTCCACGATTTCGGCGACGGCATCCGCCACCGGCACGCCGTTCTTCTGCTCGCCGTTGCGGTAGCGGAAGGACACCGCGCCCGCCTCGACGTCGTCGTTGCCCGCGATCAGCATGTACGGAACCTTGCTCTTCTGAGCGTTCCTGATCTTCTTCTGCATGCGGTCGTCCGAGGTGTCCACCTCGACCCGGATCCCGTGCTTCTTCAGCTCGGCCGCGACCTCCAGCAGGTACGGCACGTGCTCGTCGGTGATCGGGATGCCGGTCACGGTGACCGGGGCCAGCCACGGCGGCATGGCGCCGGCGTAGTGCTCCAGCAGCACCGCGAAGAACCGCTCGATGCTGCCGAACAGCGCACGGTGGATCATGACCGGTCGCTGACGCGAGCCGTCCGCCGCCGTGTACTCGAGATCGAAACGCTCGGGGAGGTTGAAGTCGAGCTGGATCGTCGACATCTGCCAGGTCCGGCCGATCGCGTCGCGCGCCTGGACCGAGATCTTCGGGCCGTAGAAGGCCGCGCCGCCCGGGTCCGGCACCAGCGGCAGCCCCTGCTTCTCGGCCACGCTGGCGAGGACGGCGGTGGCCTCCTCCCAGGTCTCGTCCGAGCCGACGTACTTGACCGGGTCCTTGGTCGACAGCTCCAGGTAGAAGTCGGTCAGACCGTAGTCGCGGAGCAGGTTGAGCACGAAGGTCAGCGTCGAGTCGAGCTCCTCCGCCATCTGCTCGCGGGTGCAGTAGATGTGCGCGTCGTCCTGCGTGAAGCCGCGGGCACGGGTCAGGCCGTGCACGACGCCGGACTTCTCGTAGCGGTACACCGTCCCGAACTCGAAGAGGCGCAGCGGCAGTTCACGGTACGAGCGGCCGCGCGCGTCGAAGATCAGGTTGTGCATCGGGCAGTTCATCGGCTTGAGGTAGTAGTCCACGCCCTCGTCGAGCTGCATGGGCGGGTACATACCGTCCGCGTACCAGTCGAGGTGGCCGCTCTTCTCGAAGAGCTTCCCCTTGGTGGCGTGCGGGGTGTAGACGAACTCGTAGCCCTCTTCCTCGTGCCGCTTGCGCGAGTAGTCCTCCATCGCCCGGCGGATGATGCCGCCCTTGGGGTGGAAGACGGCGAGGCCGGAACCGATCTCCTCGGGGATGGAGAAGAGGTCGAGCTCGTTGCCGAGCTTGCGGTGGTCGCGCTTCTCGGCCTCGATCAGGAAGTCGAGGTGGGCCTTGAGCTCGTCCTTGGTCGGCCAGGCGGTGCCGTAGATGCGCTGCAGCATCGGGTTACGCTCGCTGCCGCGCCAGTAGGCGGCCGCGTTGCGCATCAGCTTGAACGCCGGGATGTACCGGGTGCTGGGCAGGTGCGGGCCGCGGCAGAGGTCGCCCCAGCACTGCTCGCCGGTCTTGGCGTCCAGGTTGTCGTAGATGGTGAGCTCGCCGGCGCCGACCTCGACGTCGGCGCCCTCGCCGGCGGTGGCGGCGGAGCCCTTGAGGCCGATCAGCTCCAGCTTGTACGGCTCGGCGGCCAGCTCCTCGCGGGCGGACTCGTCGGTGACCACGCGGCGGGAGAACTTCTGCCCGCGCTTGATGATCTCCTGCATCCGCTTCTCGATGGCCTTGAGGTCATCAGGGTGGAAGGGCTTCTCGACGTCGAAGTCGTAGTAGAAGCCGTCCTTGACCGGCGGGCCGATGCCGAGCTTGGCCTCGGGGTAGAGCTGCTGCACCGCCTGCGCCATGACGTGCGCGGTGGAGTGGCGCAGGATGTCCAGGCCGTCCTTGCTGCCGATCGCGACCGGCTCGACCTCGTCGCCGTCCTGGACGGCGTACGCGAGGTCCTTGAGCTGGCCGCCGACGCGGGCGGCGATGATCGAGCGGTCGTCGGCGAAGAGCTCGGCGGCCGTAGTGCCCGTGGTCACCACGCGCTCTTCCCGATCGGGTTCGCGGTTGATGATTACCCGGACGTCCGTCACCGGTCTCTCCTGACGTGCTGGATTCAGAGGACGCAACACTGCGCTGCGCGTGACGATGGTACCGAGCGCGTCGACCCGGCCGCGCACCTACGCCCCCTCCCCCCCTTCCCCGAGGCCTCCGTCGAGCTCTTCGCCGAGTGCCTCGCCGAGGGACTTCAGCAGTCGCTCGCGGTCGGCGTCCTCCCAGCCGCACAGTTCCAGGCCATGCGGCCGGGTGAGCCGGCGGAAGCCGCCGCGGCTCTCCAGCCGGCCGGCGACCCGGACCGGCAGGCCCGCGAGGTGGGCCTCGGCGGCGAGCCGGTAGTCGGGGTCGGGCAGGCAGAGCTTGAGTTCGCGGACTTCGGCGCCGCCGAGGACGCGCAGCCGTACCGCGCCCGGTCCGGCCGGGTCGGCGCGCTTGAGCCGGACGACCACGCCGACGACGGTGACGGCGACGGCGGGCTCGATCCGTTCGAGCAGTTCGGCGGCCTCGGTGAGGGCGGGCAGGTCGCCGGGCGAGAAGTCGAGGACGACCCGGCGGTCCCCGAAGCCGCCCGGGGTCCCGGCGGTGGCGGACCAGGCGACGGTCAGCCGGGCCGCCGTCGCGCCGCGGACCAGGTCCTCCACGGACTGGACGAGTTCCCGGCTGACTCCGGCCTGGACGGCGTTCTCGAAGGCCTCGGGCCCCCCGCTGACCCGGCGGTAGTCGACGGCGTCACGCAGTGCCTCCAGGGCGCGGACCAGGGTGGTGACGGCGGCCCGGCCCTCGGGCGCGGGGGTGTAGGCGGTGAGGGCGGCGCCCTGCTCGACGACCAGGACGCGGTCCAGGAAGTCCCCGGCGTGGGCGTCCAGCCGGGCGCCGAAGTAGGCGGCCGTGGCCCGGCCTGCCTTGGCCCCGGCCGCGAGCATCGCGCGGGCCGCCCGCTGGAGCCGCTCGGCGTCGTCCCAGGTGGCGGCCTCGGCGGGGCCGGCCGGCTCCCGGTGCCAGCGCAGTTCGTCGCCGGGGACGGCGAGTGCGAGCAGGATGGCGCGGGCGGACGGGGTGGAGGAGCGGGACAGCGCGGTGACGGCGTCGGCGAGGAGGTCGACGGCGTCGTCGAAGCCGTCCCCGGCGGGGACGAGGACGCTGGTGCCGGACTCGTCGTCGGGCGGCGTCCAGCGGCCGTAGCGGGCGGCGGGGCCGCCTCGCCGGACCCAGCCGTGCCGGGCGAGCAGGGTGGCGAGCACCGCCGGGTCGACGGCGGCGGGGTCGGGCAGGGCCTGGGCCGGCTCGCCGGGTGCGTGCGGCGGTGTCATGGTGCTGCTCCTCGCTGCCGGGGGCCGGGACCGGGGCGGGCGGTCACGGGCTGCCCCCCGCGCCGACCCGGGCCATGATGTCGCAGAGCGCGCGGTCGTCGAAGACCTTGCCGGTGGGCACCCGCACGTTGGTGCGCCGCTGTCCGGTGACCGGGTGGCCGGCCAGGTTGACCCAGTAACAGCAGTGCCGCAGTTCCAGCGCGTCCGGGCGGGCGTGCAGCCAGCGGTCGACCCGCCGCGGCAGCAGCATCACGACCAGGATGCGCGGCACGGCGACCCTCGCCCGGGCGAGCTTGCGCAGGTGGTCGTTGTCGAGGGTGAAGCTGAAGAACGGCCCGGTCGGATCGGCCGCGATCTGCTGGGTGGCCTTCAGCTGGATCTTGATGGTGACCTCGTCGTCCACCTCGTGCGCCCGGGAGCCGTGGCTGACCTGCCAGTCGATCCCGTTGTCCGGGAACGGCTGGGAGAGCGAGCAGCCGGCCGCGGCGGCGACCGCGTGCAGGTAGCCGACCTGCAGCGTCTCCATGCAGGCGGTGACCGCCAGGTTCCCCCGTAGAACGGCCGCCGCCTCCTCGGGCTGCGGCTGCGTCAGTGCCATCGCCCCGTGGCCTCCCCCTGCTCCGGGCCCGTCCGGATCGGAACGACGGGCCCACGGGCAGGATCCCCGGTCGGGCTTGCGCCAAACGGTTGAACGGGTGTCAGAACCGGGTATCAACCGGGCGCGCGGAACGCTCGCCTGAGGGGCAGTCATGCAGCAGCACTGGTACACCGGCCCACTCGCCTCCTTCGACACCGAGACCACCGGCGTGGACGTCGAGACCGATCGGATCGTCTCGGCCGCCCTGGTCGTCCAACTCGCCCCGGGTCGGCCGGTGCAGACCACCACCTGGCTCGCCGATCCGGGCGTCCCGATCCCGGACGGCGCCCGGGCGGTGCACGGCATCACCGACGAGCACGCCCGGACGCACGGCCGCCCGGTCGGCGCGGTGGTGGCGGAGGTCACCCGCGCGCTGGCAGAGCAGGCCCGGGCCGGGCACCCGGTGGTGGTGATGAACGCGCCGTACGACCTGACGCTGCTGGACCGGGAGTTGCGCCGCCATCACGGGCTGACGCTGACCGGCGGGGTGGACACGGCCGGGCTGGTGGTGCTGGATCCGCGGGTGCTCGACAAGCACGTGGACCGCTACCGCAAGGGCCGCCGGACGCTGACCGACCTGTGCGCGCACTACGGCGTGGAGCTGGCCGGGGCGCACGACGCGGCGGCGGACGCGACGGCGGCGCTGGCGCTGACCCGGCGGATAGGCGCCCGATACCCGGCGGCGCTGGGCGGACTGACGGCGGCGGAGCTGCACCTTCGACAGGCGGTCTGGCACGCGGCGCAGGCGCGGGGGCTGCAGAACTGGTTCGACCGGTCGGGGACGCCGGAGCGGGTGGACCTCTCCTGGCCGCTGCGGCCGGCCCGGTGCGGCTGCGGCCGCCGGCTGGAGCCCGAACACGGCTGCGAGGCGGCGGCGTAGCGGCGGCCGGCAGGTGCCGACCCCGAACGCGCCGCAGGCCCTGACCGGTTTCCTGGTCAGGGCCTGCGTGCTGTCCGGTGGGCGATACTGGGATCGAACCAGTGACCCCTTCGGTGTGAACGAAGTGCTCTCCCGCTGAGCTAATCGCCCGGGCAACGAGAAGAACTGTAGCATCATTTGGCGGTCGTCGTACAACTCGTCCCTTCCGGGTACTGCTGGCGCATCCGCAGAACTCGCGCTCCACGCGGAAGATGACTGCGCCTCAGTCGCATTCCGGACGGGTCTTCGGATGGATTCCGGAAATACACGTGAGGCCCAGCCGATAATCGGCTGGGCCTCACGTATCACAATGCATTCCGGTGGGCGATACTGGGATCGAACCAGTGACCCCTTCGGTGTGAACGAAGTGCTCTCCCGCTGAGCTAATCGCCCGGGTGCAGGGAAAACATTACCGCATCCCGGAGGGTGGTCCGAACACCCTGGTCACGGCGGCCCCCGGCCCCGGGCCGCTCAGCTCTCGCCCGCCGTCCAGGGGACGTCCAGGCCGTAGCGGGCGAAGTACCAGCCGCCGATCCCGACGGCCGCGGCGAGGCCGATGGCGGTGACGGTGAGGTTGCGGCGGCGCACCCGCGGGTCCAGGGCGCGCTGGGCGGCCTCGGCGACCTTGCGGCGGCTCCACCGCAGCACCAGCCGGGCCCAGTCGAACTCGGTGGCCCAGACCCCCATGCCCAGGAAGATCACCACCCAGCCGGGGCCGGGCAGCGGCAGCATGATCACGCCGAGGACGACCACGGCGAGGCCGGCCAGGAAGATCACCACCTGCCAGGCGAGGTGCAGCGGCCGCGAGCGGCGGACGAACGCCGGGGCGCGGGAGCCGGCCGCGTCATCCGCCGTGACCGGTTCACCCGATCCCGTGTTCTTGGCCGTCTTGTCGTTTCGCACAGTCATGCCAGGAAACTAACCAAGAAGCGGCCCGGTAATGCCCGACCGGGCCACTCCGGGATGATTCCGCAATGCGCCGTAAGGGGTACGACTCGCGCCCGAATCGGGACAGAGGGGTTTACATCGGGCTTGGGGGTGGGATGGTCCGTTCGCCGACGTGCGATTCCCCGAGCGCACACTGAGCGAAAGGCCATGGCGCTTATGAACACCACGGTCAGCTGCGAGCTGCACCTGCGCCTCATCGTGTCCAGCGAGTCCTCACTGCCCGTCCCCGCGGGCCTGCGCTACGACACCGCCGACCCCTACGCCGTGCACGCCACGTTCCACACGGGCGCCGACGAGACCGTGGAGTGGGTGTTCGCCCGAGATCTCCTCGCGGAGGGGCTGCACCGACCGACCGGTACCGGCGACGTCCGGGTCTGGCCGTCCCGCAGCCACGGGCAAGGGGTGGTCTGCATCGCGCTGAGCTCTCCGGAAGGAGAAGCCCTGCTGGAAGCCCCGGCCCGGGCGCTTGAGTCATTTCTCAAGCGGACGGACGCCGCGGTGCCACCCGGCACCGAACACCGCCACTTCGACCTCGACCGGGAGCTGTCCCACATCCTCGCCGAAAGCTGATCCCGCCCGGAGGCGGTCACGCCCCGCCATCGGCGGGGTGGTACCTCCTGCCGTCACCGCTGCCGTCCTACTCGGGGGCACGGCAGCACTCAGCCGCGCGCGACGCGGCCTCGGGGCCCGCGACACCGCAGGCGCCCGGCAGCGAGGCCGGCCATCCATACGGGTGGCCGGCCTCGCTGCCGGGCGCCGTTCGGCATTTCGGGGGGTCCTTCGCGGGCCCGGCCGCCCGGACGCCGTCCGGTTCACGGCACTCTGACGGAATCCGTACACGCCTTCGAAAGAACCCGCCGCCCTTCCGCCGCACGGCCCGGTATGGTCTGGGGTAACCGTGGACGCGGGGTTCCGGAGTCCCCCTGCGCGAGGAGTCCCCAACGTGCTGATCACCCATGACACCGAGTGCGCACTGAGCATCCTCGTCGAGCTGCTCAACACCGCGCCCGAGGTGTGCGGCACCGAGCGGCTGCCGGACGTGGCCGCACTGGACGCCTTCGTGGTCGGCCAGGAGATCAGCGAGATCGACTCGCTCACCGAGAACGACCTGCGCAAGGTGCACGAGCTGCGCACCCGGCTGCGCGAGGTGTTCGGGACGGAGTCCACCGCCGAGGCCGCCGAACTGGTCAACCGGATCGTCGCGGCCGCCGGTACGACGCCGCGGCTGACCAACCACGACCACCACGGCTGGCACATCCACTACTTCGCGCCGCACGCCGCGCTCGGCGACCACCTCGCCGCCGAGCTGGGCATGGCGCTGGCCTTCATCCTGATGGCGGGCGAGCGGGAGCGGTTGCGCCGGTGCGAGGCGCCGGACTGTGCCCGGGTCTTCGTCGACCTCTCCCGCAACCGCTCCCGGCGCTACTGCGACAGCCGCACCTGCGGCAACCGGCTGCACGTCGCCGCCTACCGGGCACGGCAGCGCTCGGCGGAGGCCGTGCCCTCCGCCTGACGCCGACCCCCGCGGGGTCCGGATGCCGCGTCCGGATCCCGCGTCCGGATGCCGCTCAGATGCCGCGCTTGCGGAGGATCTCCTCGATGTCGGAGAAGTCGCCGAGGCCGTCGTCCCGCTTGCCCGCCGCCGGCTTCTTCGGCGGGGTGGCCGCCACCGCCGGGCGCTCGGGCGCGGCACCGGCGGCCGCCGGGCGGTCCGGCGCGGCGTCCACGGCGCCCCGGCGGCCCACCCAGCGGGTCGTCACCAGCAGGAGCGCGGAGAGGCCGAGCAGCACGATGCCGGTCCAGACCCGGGGGTCGAACACCAGCCTCGTCGCCCAGTCGGCGAACTCGCCGCCGATCGTCCGGGCCACCGGGAACAGGCCGGTCAGGTAGAGCCCTGCGGGCACCAGGGCCACCGCGAACCAGCGGGTCGCGGACAGGAACCGCCGCCGGTAGGCCCGCAGGCCGGCCACGGCCACACCGCCCGCCGTGAGCGCGAAGCTGATCGCCGCCGTCAGCACGGCAGTACTCCTTCGCTTCCGGTCGTCCTGGTCATCACTGCCTCCCTGTCGGCCTTCGCAGGGGCGCACCGTCGGCCGGAGCGGGCGCCCACTAGTGGAACACTGGGGGAATGATCGATGGTTCCCTCCCCCGGCTCGAGTTCTGGTGCGACCTCCAGTGTCCGGACTGCCGCACCGCGCTGGACGACGTACGGGCGCTGCGCGCGCGGTACGGCGACGCGCTGCCCGTCGAGGTCCGCCACTTCCCGCTGGAGAAGCACAAGCACGCCTACGCGGCCGCGGAGGCCGCCGAGGAGGCGTTCGCACAGGGGCTGGGCTGGCCGTTCGTGGAGGCGCTGCTGGCCCGGGTCGAGGAGTTGGACGCCCGCGGGCAGCAGGTGCTGCTGGAGGTGGCCCGGGCCGTCGGGGTGGACGCCGAGGAGGTCGACACCGCGCTGATCGACGGCCGGCACATGCTCACCGTGGACGCCGACCAGGCCGAGGGCCGGGCGATCGGGGTCACCGGCACGCCGACGTACGTGATCGGCGGGCAGCGGCTGGACGGCGGGCAGAGCCAGGACGGCCTGCGGGACCGCATCGTGGCCGCCATCGAGGCGGCGGCGACTTCCTGACGCCATGTCGGGTCACAGCGGCTTTCCGTAGATGCGGTTGGTGACCCGGTAACCGAGCGAGGCGTAGAGGCGGATCGCGACCTCGTTCCCGGTGAACACGTTGAGGCCGAGGTCGCGCACGCCGGCGGCCAGGCACTCGCGCTCGGCGAGCAGCATCAGCGTGCGGCCGTGTCCCCGGCCGCGGTGGGTCGGGGACACCTCGACGGTCATCACCCAGGCGAGCGGCCCGCCGTTCGGCAGGTCGCGCCGGTGGAAGTCCACCCAGAGCGAGCCGAGCGGCTCGGCTTCGCCGTCCGCGCGCAGGCGGCGCAGGGCGACACCGGGGCTGTCGGCGCCCTGCGGGAGCTGGCGCTGGTGGTCCAGGTGGGACCGGGCGCGGGCCTGCTCCTCGCTGAGTCCGGACTCCACGAGCGAGCGGAGGTAGCCCCGCGCGGCCCGGTCGAGCCAGGCCTGGAAATCCGGGGGCTCGATCCGGTCGGCGGTGGTGCCGGCGGGCAGGGCGGGGGCGGTGGTCAGCCGCTTGGCCAGGTTCCGCATCCGCTCGGTGTAGCCGAGGGTGGTGGCGAGCCCCCGGGCGATCCGCGCCGTCTCGGGGATGTTGGCGTCCACCCGGGTGCAGTCCCAGGTGCGCAGCACCTCCTCCGCGGCCAGCGCGCCGAACGTGCCGCGGCCCCGGCCCCGGCCTTCTCTGACCTCCAACTCCGCTATTTCGCCCCAGAGTTGGCTACCGTGCGGGATGGCGGTGGTGCGCAACGCGCCGACCTGGCGGCCGTTGGCGCAGATCTGCCAGCGCCTGGTGCGGCCGCCGGCGTCGGTGGGTGTCTCCGGGCCCTCGGGGCGCAGCGTCGTGGTCATGTGGTGGTCCCTTCCCCGCGCCCGGGCCCCTATGCCCTGGTTGCCGTTCCGGGGATCACGGGTCGAGGTCGTCGCCGCTGCGTTCGGCGAAGACGGCCATGGCCTTGGCGGTGACGGGACCGATGCCGGGCAGCTCGCGGTCGTCCACCCGGGTCACGGCCTGGACGTCACGGGTGGTGGAGGTGAGGAAGACCTCGTCGGCGTCCTGGAGGGCGCTGAGCGGCAGGTCGGTCTCCTCGGCGCCGCACCAGTCGATGACCAGTTGACGGGTGATGCCGGCCAGGCAGCCGGAGCCGAGGGTGGGGGTGAGCAGGCGGCCGCCGAGGACGACGAAGACGTTGGAGCCGGTGCCCTCGCAGAGCAGGCCGGCGGTGTTGGCGAACAGGGCCTCCGAGGCGCCGGTGCGGTGGGCGGCGGCCAGGGCGACGACGTTCTCGGCGTACGAGGTGGTCTTGAGGCCGGCGACGGCGCTGTGCTCGTTGCGGCGCCACGGGACGACGGCGGCGGCGGTCTCGTCGGGGCGGCGGTTGATCGCGCCGAGGGCGACGACGAGGGTGGGGCCGGCGGTGCCGCGCTCGGAGCCGAGCGGGGAGGTGCCGCCGGTGTAGGTGACGCGCAGGCGACCGAGCGGGGCCGGGTTGGCGGCGAGGACCTGGGCGCAGGCCTCGCGGACCAGGTCGTGGTCCGGGTCGGGCAGGCCGAGGCCGCGGGCGGAGCGGGTGAGCCGGTCGAGGTGCCGGGTGACTGCGAAGGCCCGGCCGTCGGTGGCCTTCATGGTCTCGAACACCCCGTCGCCGGTGGTGAGTCCGTGGTCGAGGACCGAGACGGCGGCGTCGGCGGAGTCGACGAGCGCCCCGTTGACCCAGCTCGTGGTCGGGTTCTGCATCGAGGGCTGCTCCTAGGGCGGGGTGGGGGCGGGGCGGTTCACGCGCCCGTCGGGTCGGTGTCGCTGCCCGACGCTATCGCGACCAGGCGGGCGGCCTTCAGTTCGGTTTCCGCCCACTCGCGGTCGGGGTCGGAGCCCCAGGTGATGCCGGCTCCGGTGCCGAAGCGCAGCACGGGCGCCTCGGGGTCGGTCCGGTCGAGCCAGAAGGTGCGGATGCCGACGGCGAGTTCGCCCTCGCCGCGGTCGGCGTCGACCCAGCCGACGGCACCGCAGTACGGGCCGCGCGGGGCGGTCTCCAGGGCGTCGATGATCCGCAGGGCGCTGGACTTGGGGGCGCCGGTGACGGAGCCGGGCGGGAAGGTGGCGGCGAGCAGCTCGGGCCAGCCGGCGCCCTCGCGCAGGGTGCCCTCGACGGTGGACACCAGGTGGACCAGGCCGGGGTGCTTCTCGACGGCGCACAGGTCGGGGACGGTGACGCTGCCGGTCGCGCAGACCTGCCCGAGGTCGTTGCGGACCAGGTCCACGATCATCACGTTCTCGGCGTGGTCCTTGTCGAGGAGGTCGTCCTCGGTGCGGCCGGTGCCCTTGATCGGGCCGGAGGAGACGGTGCGGCCGGTGCGGCGCAGGTACAGCTCGGGCGAGGCGGTGGCGATCTCGACGCCGTGCCCGGGCAGGCGGATGGTGCCGGCGTAGGGGGCGGGGTTGCCGTGGGCGAGGAGGCCGGTGAGGGCGTCGACGTCGCTGCGGGCCGGGTCGGGCAGCGGTGCGGACAGCACCCGGCAGAGGTTCGCCTGGTAGACCTCGCCGGCGGCTATGTGTTCGCGGATGCGGCGTACGCCCGCGGTGTAGGCGGAGCGGTCCAGGGAGCTGCGCCAGTCGCCGGCCTCCGGTCCGCGCCAGCCGGCGCCCGAGGGCGGCGCGGGGGCGGGGCGGACGTCGTCGAAGCGGGCGCAGGTCAGCCGGCCCTCGAAGTCGTAGGCGACGGCCCAGTAGCCGGTGGAGTCCAGGGCGGCCGGGTCCGAGGTGACGTCACGCAGACCGGTGGCCAGGCGGCCGCCGAAGCGGGCGAGCGGGGTGCTGGGATCGGTGGGGCCGGACACGGTTCTCCTGCGCGGTGGTCCTGGGCGGCGGTGCCTGAAGTGTAGGTCGGGGGTGCGGACCCGGCGCGGGGGTGTCACGCGGGGGCGTGAGCACTGCCCGGCGTCGCGCGGGTGTGCGCCGGGTGGCCTGCGGATGATCGTCCGGAAGCGCCGCAGGTGGCGGCCGGTGGCCGGGCCGAGGGGTCGGCGGGGAGGCGCTCGGCGGGCATCCCATCGGCACGCTGCGGGAACGGATTTTTAGCTGGCCCAGGAATCCGCTAGAGTTCAACACGTCGCCAGGGAGCGCAGCCGAAGAAAAGCGGTGAAGGTCCCGGGAGACAGGCGGACGTGGCTCAGTTGGTAGAGCATCACCTTGCCAAGGTGAGGGTCGCGAGTTCGAATCTCGTCGTCCGCTCGATGAAGAACAGTGTAAGATCGTTCTTCGTGTGTTGCCTGGTGGAGTGGCCGAGAGGCGAGGCAACGGCCTGCAAAGCCGTGTACACGGGTTCAAATCCCGTCTCCACCTCCGAGAGGTTCGACCGGTTCCGGCCGGAAGACCTCCCCGCGCGATTAGCTCAGCGGGAGAGCACTACCTTGACACGGTAGGGGTCACTGGTTCAATCCCAGTATCGCGCACGTCGGATCCTTCGGGGTCTGCTGCAGGAACGCCACACCAGGCGCGATTAGCTCAGCGGGAGAGCACTACCTTGACACGGTAGGGGTCACTGGTTCAATCCCAGTATCGCGCACGTCGGGCCCTTCGGGGTCTGCTGCAGGAACGCCACACCAGGCGCGATTAGCTCAGCGGGAGAGCACTACCTTGACACGGTAGGGGTCACTGGTTCAATCCCA
>NZ_JBHVPH010000017.1:0-1760 GCF_042887425.1 Kitasatospora sp. NPDC057940 | reverse complement strand
GTATCGCGCACAGTAACGGCCGGGGCCGCGATCCGTCAGGATCGCGGCCCCGGCCGTTTGGCGTTGACGGTGGTTCCGAGAAAGACGACGGCTGCGGGAAAAGAGAAGAGCCGCGTACGGTCGCCCTCACCGACGTCCGTACGCGGCGTCTCCGCCTGCCGGGGCGCTCTGCGCGCCACACACGCCCGTCCGCGTGTCATCGCGGCCGCGGCCTCCCCGGCGGCACTGTTCCCCGTCCCCAGGGGACCAGTGCCCGTTCTGTGGCCGACCCCGTCGGGGCCGGCGTGATCTCAGCGGCCGATCAGATCGGCGACGGCCTGGGCCTGGTTCGCCATCTGATCCCAACCGCCGAAGAGCAGCACCAGCACCACCGCGCACGGCAGGGCCATGGCCAGTGCCACGGCCGGGTGCCTGGTGGGCTGCTCGGCCGACCGGGACTGGACGACGGCCGACCGACGGCGGGGGTTTCCCGTGAGCTGCGGTGCCATGCCCTTACTCCTGTGGTCCGGTCGAGTTGGCGCGGTGAACGGCTTACCTCGGGGGACGAGCTCCCCGTCCACCGCTGAACACAACGCTATTGCTCAGGGGGCCCTCCGGGCGTCATGCCGTCGTACTGTTCCTCGGGCATCCCGGAGGATGACGCTCAGACTTCAGGCGTACTACCGCAGGGGGAGGGAGCCTTGGCCGCACCCCCGGGGGAACCCTGAGGGGCAACCCCGAGAAACGCTCCGGCACCCCTATGACCTGCGGGTCAGCGCACGATCCGACAATCACACGGCTGCTTGAGGTGTTGCGTATCAGCACACCGCAGGGGGCAGTCCGTAAGCTGTGCCAGACAGGAACTGACGATGCCCCAACCGACGGGGCCTCACCCACAGGCTGACGGGGAACGGAACATGGCGATGATGCGGCTGAGGCGTGAGGACCCCCGCATCGTCGGGCCGTACCGCCTGCACCGGCGACTGGGCGCCGGCGGCATGGGCGTGGTCTACCTCGGCTCCGACCGCCGCGGACAGCGCGTCGCCCTCAAGCTGATCCGCGCCGAACTCGCCGAGGACCAGGAGTTCCGCACCCGCTTCGCCCGCGAGATCGCCGCCGCCTCCCGCATCCGGGGCGGCTGCACCGCCCGCGTCGTCGGCTCCGACATCGAGGCCGACCGCCCCTGGCTCGCCACCGCCTACGTACCCGGGCCCTCCCTCTACAAGCAGGTCGGCGACGAAGGGCCGCTGAGCTGGCCCGAGGCCGCCCGGATCGGCGCCGCACTCGCCGACGGGCTGGTCAAGGTGCACGAGGCCGGGGTCGTCCACCGCGACCTCAAGCCCTCCAACATCCTGCTCTCGCCGCGGGGCCCGCGCATCATCGACTTCGGCATCGCCTGGTCGCGCGGCGCCAGCACCCTCACCCACGTCGGCACCGCCGTCGGCTCCCCCGGCTTCCTCGCGCCCGAGCAGGTCCGCGGCGCCGCCGTCACCCCCGCCACCGACGTGTTCGCGTTCGGGGCCACCCTCGCCTACGCGCTCACCGGGGACACCCCGTTCGGATCCGGGGCGTCCTCCGAGGTCATGCTCTACCGGGTCGTCCACGAGGAACCCGACCTGTCCGCCGTACCGACGCCGCTGGCACCGCTCATCCGCGCCTGCCTCGCCAAGGAACCCGCCGAACGGCCCGGCGCGGCCGCGCTGCACGAGCGCCTCAGCGAACTCGCGGCGCGCGGGGCGGCCGCCGGAACCGCCACCCGGACCGCGCGGCCCGGCCACGGG
>NZ_JBHVPH010000016.1:0-196309 GCF_042887425.1 Kitasatospora sp. NPDC057940 | reverse complement strand
GTCCGGGAGCTACCCCGTTGAGCCCACCGCTACGGCCCGGTCCCCCTTCGGAGGGGGACCGGGCCGTAGCCGTGGGCGCCGAAGCGATCAGCCGCCGAGCTGGATGCCGGCCATGCGCTTCCACTCGTACGGGCCGGTCTTCACCTTGAGGGCCAGCTCGCCCTCGAAGTCGTCGTGCAGGGTCAGCCCGGCCAGTTCGGCGGCGCGGCGGCCGACGGCGTAGCTCGGGGCCACCTGGTCGCCCCAGGCGCCGTCCGCGCCGACCACCACGATCCGGGTGGCCACGGCGCCGACGTACTCGACGACCGCGTCGGCGCCGCCCCCGTGCTGGCGGGCGAAGCTGCTGAGGTGCTTGGCGATGCGCTTGGCGCGGCGCTCGGTACGGGCGTCCGGCGCGGTGGCGGTGGCGGTCTCTGCGCTGCTCATGCCCGCATGCTACCCACCGGTAGTCGAGCTGGCGACGGGAGCGCCCTGTGCACCGGGCCACATACTGGAGGCGTGACCTTCTCCGGCTGGCCGGCCGAGGCGCTCGACTTCTACGAGCACCTCGAAGCCGACAATTCCAAGACCTTCTGGCAGGCCCACAAGGAGCAGTACGACGACGCCGTACGGGCCCCGATGGAGCTGCTGCTCGCCGAGCTGGAGCCGGAGTTCGGGCCCGGGAGGATCTTCCGCCCCAACCGCGACGTCCGGTTCAGCGCCGACAAGTCCCCGTACAAGACGCACATCGGCGCCCATCTGGAGAGCGGCGGCTACGTCCAGCTCTCCGCCGACGGCCTGGCCTGCGGCAACGGGATGTACCAGCTCGCCCCCGACCAGCTGGACCGCTACCGCGCCGCCGTCGCCGAGGATGTCGGCGGCGCCGAACTGGAGCGGGTGATCGCCGCGGTGGAGCAGGACGGCCCCAGGGTGCACGGCCGGAGCTCCCTCAGGACCGCTCCGCGCGGCTTCCCCAAGGACCACCCGAGGATCGAGCTGCTGCGCCACAAGGGCCTGGTCGCCTGGCAGGAGTGGGAGCCCGCGAAGTGGCTCGGCACCCGCGGCGCCCGGACCCGGATCACCGCCTTCCTGCGCGCCTCCCAGCCGCTCCGGGACTGGCTGGACGACCACGTCGGCCCGTCCGAGCTGCCGGCCCGGTGAGAACGCGAAGAGCCCCGGTCCACCGGACCGGGGCTCTTCGACGTCTGGCGGGGCCTACTTCACGAACGGGTCGATCGCGCACACCACGAACAGCAGCGACAGGTAGGTGATCGACCAGTGGAACAGCCGCATCTCCTTCAGCTTCGCGCCCACCACGCCGGCCTTGGCCCGGCCGTACAGCGCGTGCGCCTCGCGCAGCCAGAAGCCGCCGAGCAGCACCGCGGTGACGGGGTACAGCCAGCTCATGTGCCCCAGCGGCCACACCGCCAGCGAGGTCGCCACCATCACCCAGGAGTAGGCGACGACCTGCTTGCCGACGGCGACGTTGCCCTTGACCACCGGAAGCATCGGCACGCCGGCCCGCTCGTAGTCCTCGCGCACCTTCATCGAGAGCACCCAGGTGTGCGGCGGCGTCCAGAAGAACACCACCAGGAACAGCGCGACCGCCGCCCAGGACACCGAGTTGGTGACGGAGGACCAGCCGATCAGCACCGGCATGCAGCCGGCGATGCCGCCCCAGACGATGTTCTGCGAGGTGCGCCGCTTGAGCCCCAGCGTGTAGACGAACACGTAGAACAGCAGCGCGCCGAGCGCCAGTCCGGAGGAGAGCCAGTTGACTCCGAAGCCCAGCAGCAGCGTCGAGACGACCGCGAGGGCGATGCCGAACACCAGCGCCTCGCGCGGCGACACCATCCCGGTGACGATCGGCCGGCGCTCGGTGCGGGACATCACCGCGTCGATGTCGCGGTCGATGTACATGTTGAGGGCGTTGGCGCCGCCCGCCGAGAGGTAGCCGCCGACCACGACCTTCAGCACCAGCAGCATGTTCGGAACGCCCTGCTGGGCGAGGAACATCACCGGCACCGTGCTCATCAGCAGCAGTTCGATGATCCGTGGCTTGGTCAGTGCGACGAAGGCGCCGACACGGGCCCCGATGGGCCGGTGCGCAGGAGTCGCCCCGGTGACCCCGGCGGGACGGGTTTCGACGGCGGTCACTAACACCCCAACTGAAGATGAATCCTCGCAGGCGTCCACAGGAACGAAGGGTCCCAAATCGTCCGCTCTGCGCGTACCACGCCACCTTAGACGCTCCATATATCCCATCCGGCTCCGGGGTCCCCCGGCGAGGCCGATTGGCACACCCCCGGGTGAACCGACCGGGTGAAGCCACGAAGCCGTTCCGGCGCGCCGCCGCAACCCGTCCTGACCACCGGAGCGGCAGGGTGCCGTAAAACAGGAGAGCCTGGGACAAAATCAGGCAGACCGCCCTGGTGGGAATCACCATCCGGATTTCCTGGTTGTCCCAGCACGGAGGGTGAGCCCCGGGCCGGACGGTAGGCTCGCACGCAGAAGCGGGATCTACCCTCCGTGACCGGCACCACCCAGCGTCGAGACCACAGCGCCGTGGCCGACCCGGTCCCCTTTCACGGGGTCACTCTTCACAACGGAAGGAGCCCTGAGACAGGGTGAGCACGACGCCGACGAACGCATTCGAGTGGTCCGAACTGGACGAGCGCACGGTTGACACAGCGCGGGTCCTGGCCATGGACGCCGTCCAGAAGGTCGGCAACGGACACCCCGGGACGGCCATGTCGCTGGCCCCCGCGGCGTACCTGATCTTCCAGCGTTTCCTGCGCCACGACCCGACCGACCCGTCGTGGGTCGGCCGCGACCGGTTCGTGCTGTCCCCCGGGCACACGAGCCTGACCCTCTACACCCAGCTGTACCTGTCGGGCTACGGCCTGGAGCTGGACGACCTCAAGGCCTTCCGCGTCGCGGGCAGCCGCACTCCGGGCCACCCGGAGCACGGCCACACCGCGGGCGTGGAGACCACCACCGGCCCGCTCGGCCAGGGCATCGCCAACGCGGTGGGCATGGCGATGGCCGCCCGCTACGAGCGCGGCCTGTTCGACCCGGACGCCGCCGCCGGCGAGTCCCCCTTCGACCACACCATCTGGGCCATCGTCTCCGACGGCGACCTGGAGGAGGGCATCTCCGCCGAGGCCTCCTCGCTGGCCGGTCACCAGAAGCTGGGCAACCTGGTCGCCCTGTACGACGACAACCACATCTCGATCGAGGGCGACACCGAGACCGCCTTCTCCGAGGACGTCCTCAAGCGCTACGAGGCGTACGGCTGGCACGTCCAGCGGGTCGCCCCGAAGGACAACGGCGACATCGACGTGGCCGTCCTGGCCGACGCGCTGGCCGCGGCCAAGGCCGAGACCACCCGTCCGTCGATCATCGCGATGCGCACGATCATCGCCTGGCCGGCCCCGGACGCCCAGAACACCGCCAAGGCGCACGGCTCCGCGCTCGGCGCCGCCGAGATCGCCGCCACCAAGAAGGTCCTGGGCTTCGACCCGGAGAAGACCTTCGAGGTCTCCGACAAGGTGATCGAGCACGCCCGCGAGGTCATCAAGCGCGGCAAGGCCGCCCACGCCGAGTGGAACCAGGCCCTGGAGGCCTGGCGCGCCGCCGACCCGCAGCGCGCCGCCGAGTTCGACCGCATCCAGGCCGGCGAGCTGCCCGAGGGCTGGAAGAAGACCGTCCCGGTCTTCCCGGCCGGCAAGGACGTCGCCACCCGCAAGGCCTCCGGCGAGACCCTCAAGGCGATCGGCGCGGTCATCCCGGAGCTGTGGGGCGGCTCGGCCGACCTCGCCGAGTCCAACCTCACCACCATCGACGAGGACAGCTCGTTCCTCCCCGAGGGCAACCCGCTGAAGAGCGCCAGCCCGTACGGCCGGACGATCCACTTCGGCATCCGCGAGCATGCCATGGGCTCGACCATGAACGGCATCGCGCTGCACGGCAAGACCCGCGTGTACGGCGGCACCTTCCTGGTCTTCGCCGACTACATGCGCCCGGCCGTGCGCCTGGCCGCGCTGATGAAGCTGCCGGTCACCTACGTCTGGACGCACGACTCGATCGGCCTCGGCGAGGACGGCCCGACCCACCAGCCGGTCGAGCACATGGCCTCGCTGCGCGCCATCCCGGGCCTGGCCATGGTCCGCCCGGCCGACGCCAACGAGACGGCCGTCGCCTGGCGCACCGTCATCGAGCGCCAGACCACCCACCCCGGCCCGGTCGGCCTGGCGCTCACCCGCCAGAACGTCCCGACCTTCGACCGCGAGGTCTTCGGCTCCGCCGAGGGCACCGCGAAGGGCGGCTACATCCTGGCCGAGGCCTCCAGCGGCGACCCGCAGGTGATCCTGCTGGGCACCGGCTCCGAGGTCCAGCTGGCCGTCCAGGCCCGCGAGGTGCTGGAGGCCGAGGGCATCGCCACCCGGGTGGTCTCGGTGCCGTCCTTCGAGTGGTTCCAGGAGCAGGACCAGGCCTACCGTGACAGCGTGCTGCCGCCGTCGGTCAAGGCCCGGGTGTCGGTCGAGGCCGGCATCGGCCAGGGCTGGCGCGAGCTGGTCGGCGACCACGGCCGGATCGTCTCGCTGGAGCACTTCGGCGCCTCCGCCGACTACAAGGTGCTCTTCGAGGAGTTCGGCCTGACCGCCGAGCGCGTGGTGGCCGAGGCCCACAACGCCCTCCGTTCCCTTGAGGCCGTCAACCGCTGACGCCCCCTCTGACTACCCCACGAAGCAGAACAAAAAAGGACTGAAGCACCATGACTGACGCACTGAAGCGCCTCAGCGACGAAGGCGTGGCGATCTGGCTGGACGACCTCAGCCGCAAGCGGCTGAACACCGGCAACCTCGCCGAGCTGGTGCAGAACAAGCACGTGGTGGGCGTGACCACCAACCCGACCATCTTCCAGAAGGCCATCGGCGGCGGCGACGACTCCTACGACGGCCAGCTGCGCGACCTCGCCGTCCGCAAGGTCACCACCGACGAGGCCGTCCGCATGATCACCACCTCGGACGTGCGCGACGCGGCCGACGTGCTGCGCCCGGTCTACGACGCCTCCAACGGCCGCGACGGCCGGGTCTCCATCGAGGTCGACCCGCGCCTGGCCCACGAGACCGCGGCCACCGTGGCCGAGGCCAAGCAGCTGTGGTGGCTGGTCGACCGCCCGAACGTCTTCATCAAGATCCCCGCCACCAAGGCCGGCCTGCCCGCGATCGCCGAGGTGATCGGCCGGGGCATCAGCGTCAACGTCACGCTGATCTTCTCGCTGGAGCGCTACAAGGCCGTCATCGACGCCTACCTGACCGGTCTGGAGGCCGCCAAGGCCAAGGGCCTGGACCTCTCCCAGATCGAGTCGGTCGCCTCCTTCTTCGTCTCCCGCGTGGACACCGAGATCGACAAGCGCCTGGAGAAGATCGGCGGCGACGCCCGGGACCTGCGCTCCAAGGCCGCCCTGGCCAACGCCCGCCTCGCCTACCAGGCGTACGAGGAGGTCTTCGGCTCGGTCGACGGCAAGTCCGCCGGCAGCGCCCGCTGGCGCTCGCTGGAGGCCGCCGGCGCCAAGCCGCAGCGCCCGCTGTGGGCCTCCACCGGTGTCAAGGACCCGGCCCTGCCGGACACCCTGTACGTCACCGAGCTGGTCGCCCCCGGCACGGTCAACACCATGCCCGAGGCCACCCTGGAGGCCACCGCCGACCACGGCGTGGTCACCGGCGGCACCATCGTCCCCAACTACGCCGACGCCAAGGCCGTGATGGACGCCATCGCCGCCGCCGGCGTGGACTACGACGACGTGGTCCAGGTCCTGGAGGACGAGGGCGTGGAGAAGTTCGAGCAGTCCTGGAACGAGCTGCTCGACACCGTCACCGCCTCGCTCGCCTCCTTCGCCGGCGAGAAGTGACCGTTCGCTCACACAGCCAGCGCACGAAAGCGGAGCACACCAAGTGAGCACTGATTTCCCCGAGTTGACGTCGGAGTCGGACGCGGACGATCTCCCGCCGGCCCCCGTCAACCCGCTTCGTGACCCGGCCGACCGACGGCTCCCGCGCATCGCGGGGCCGTCCGGTCTGGTCATCTTCGGAGTCACCGGCGACCTGTCCCGCAAGAAGCTCATGCCGGCCATCTACGACCTGGCCAACCGCGGTCTGCTGCCGCCGGGCTTCTCTCTCGTCGGCTTCGCCCGGCGCGAGTGGGACGACGAGGACTTCGCCAAGGAGGTCCACGACGCGGTCAAGGACCACGCCCGCACCCCGTTCCGGGAGGAGGTCTGGCAGCAACTCGCCAAGGGCATGCGCTTCGTCCACGGCACCTTCGACGACGACGACGCCTTCGACAAGCTCCGCGAGACCATCGACGAGCTGGACAAGGCGCAGGGCACCGGCGGCAACTTCGCCTTCTACCTGTCCGTCCCGCCGAAGTTCTTCCCGACCGTCGTCCAGCAGCTCAAGAAGCACGGCCTGGCCGACCCCCCGCAGGGCTCCTGGCGCCGCGCGGTCATCGAGAAGCCCTTCGGCCACGACCTGGGGAGCGCCCAGGAACTGAACCGGATCGTCCACGAGGTCTTCCCCCGGGACGAGGTCTTCCGGATCGACCACTACCTGGGCAAGGAGACGGTCCAGAACATCCTGGCGCTGCGCTTCGCCAACCAGATGTTCGAGCCGATCTGGAACCGGTCGTACGTCGACCACGTGCAGATCACCATGGCCGAGGACATCGGCATCGGCGGCCGGGCCGGCTACTACGACGGCATCGGCTCCGCCCGCGACGTCATCCAGAACCACCTGCTCCAGCTGATGGCGCTCACCGCCATCGAGGAGCCGGCGTCCTTCCACCCGAAGGCGCTGGTGGCCGAGAAGCTCAAGGTGCTCAGCGCCGTCAAGCTCCCGGCCGACCTCGGCCGGCACACCGTGCGCGGCCAGTACGCGGCCGGCTGGCAGGGCGGCGAGGAGGTGGTCGGATACCTGGACGAGGACGGCATCGACCCGGACTCCAAGACCGACACCTACGCGGCGATCAAGCTGGAGATCAACAACCGCCGCTGGGCGGGCGTCCCGTTCTACCTGCGCACCGGCAAGCGGCTGGGCCGCCGGGTCACCGAGATCGCGGTGGTCTTCCAGCGCGCCCCGTACCTGCCGTTCGACTCCTACGCGACCGAGGAGCTGGGGCAGAACGCCCTGGTCATCCGGGTCCAGCCGGACGAGGGCGTGACGGTGCGGTTCGGCTCCAAGGTGCCGGGCACCTCCTTCGAGGTCCGGGACGTCACGATGGACTTCGCCTACGGCGAGTCCTTCACCGAGTCCAGCCCGGAGGCGTACGAGCGGCTCATCCTCGACGTGCTGCTCGGCGACGCCAACCTGTTCCCGCGTCACCAGGAGGTCGAGCTCTCCTGGCAGATCCTCGACCCGATCGAGAAGTACTGGGACACCCACGGCAAGCCCGCCCAGTACTCCGCGGGGACGTGGGGCCCGGCCGAGGCGGACGAGATGCTCGCACGAGACGGCAGGAGCTGGCGCCGGCCATGAAGATCGACCTCACCAACACGACGTCCAGCAAGATCAACGCCGCGCTGATGGAGGCGCGCCGGGCCAGTGGCTCCACCGCCGCCGGCATGGTGCTCACCCTGGTGATCGTGACCGACGAGGGCAGCGCGTACGACGCCCTCAAGGCCGCCAACGACGCCTCCCGCGAGCACCCCTCGCGCACCCTCGCGGTGATCAAGCGCGCCGGGCGCTCGCCCCGGGCCCGCGCCGAGACCCGGCTGGACGCCGAGATCCTGGTCGGCACCGACGCCGGCTCGGGAGAGACGGTCATCCTGCGCATGCACGGCGAACTCGCCGCGCACGCCCAGTCGGTGGTCCTGCCGCTGCTGCTCCCGGACGCCCCGGTCGTCGTCTGGTGGCCCGACAACGCGCCGCTGCACCCGGCGCAGGACCCGCTGGGCGCGCTCGCCCAGCGCCGGATCACCGACGCCGTCACCGCCGAGTCCCCGGTCGGCCAGCTCGCCCAGCGGGCCCAGAGCTACACCCCGGGCGACACCGACCTGGCCTGGACCCGAATCACCGGCTGGCGCTCGATGCTGGCCGCCGCGCTGGACCAGCGGCCGGTCACGATCACCTCCGCGGTGGTCGAGGGCGAGTCCTACAACCCCAGCGTCGAGCTGCTCGGCCTCTGGCTGCACAACCGGCTGCACGTGCCGGTCGAGCGGATCGTCACCGGCGGCCCCGGCATCACCGCGGTGCACCTGCGCACCAAGGACGGGGACATCACCCTGGACCGCCCGGACGGCCTGATGGGCACGCTCTCCATGGTCGGCTCCCCGGACCGCCAGGTGGCGCTCAAGCGGCGCGAGACCTCGGAGCTGATCGCCGAGGAACTGCGCCGGCTCGACCCGGACGACATCTACGCGACGGCCGTGCGCACGCCCGTCGACCGGCTGCGCGAGCCGGACACCGCCGAGACGGCGGCGGCCGAGCGGGTCGCCCGCGCGGCGGTCACCGAGGCCGCGGTGGCCAACCCCGCCAGGGTGACCGCCAAGGCCGCGTCCGAGGCCGAGACCGCGTCCGAGGACGTGGCCGAGGCCGAGGCCGCCGAGAAGGCTCCCGCCAGGAAGCCCGCCAAGCGCGCCGCCAAGGGGAGCGCATGACCAACGCGACCCCGCAGCTGGTCGTCCACCGGGACAAGGAGCTGATGGCCCAAGCGGCCGCGGCCCGGCTGATCACCCGGATCGTGGACGCCCAGGCCGCCCGCGGCACCGCCTCGGTGGTGCTCACGGGCGGACGCAACGGCAACGCCCTGCTGGCCGCGATCGCCGCCTCCCCGGCGCGCGACGCGGTCGACTGGGCGCGGCTGGACCTCTGGTGGGGCGACGAGCGCTTCGTCCCCGCCGGGGACCCGGACCGCAACGCCGTCCAGGCCCGCGCCGAACTGCTGGACTCCGTCCCGCTCGACCCGGCGCGGGTGCACGAGATGCCCGCCTCGGACGGCGCGGACGGATCGGACGTGGAAGCGGCCGCCGCCCGCTACGCGGAGGAGCTGGCGAAGGCCTCCGGCCCGGGTGACCGGCTCGGCGTCCCGGCCTTCGACGTGCTGCTGCTCGGCGTCGGCCCGGACACCCACGTCGCCTCGCTCTTCCCCGAGCACCCGGGCGTGCGGGAGACCGAGCTGACCGTGATCGGCGTGCGCGGGGCCCCCAAGCCCCCGCCGACCCGGGTCTCGCTCACCCTCCCGGCGATCCGGGCGGCCCGCGAGGTCTGGCTGCTGGCGGCCGGCGCGGACAAGGCGGACGCGGTCGCGATGGCCCTGTCCGGCCCCGGCGAGCTCCAGGCGCCCGCCTCCGGCGCGTACGGCCGCAGCCGCACCCTGTGGCTGCTGGACCGGGCCGCGGCGGAGCAGATCCCGCCCCAGCTGTACCCGCCGGCCTCGGCGTAACGGGCCCGGCAACGCACAAGGGCGCCACCGTCCTCGACGGTGGCGCCCTTCGCTGTCTGTCTGTCGTCCGGGTCAGATCTCGCCGCGCAGCTTGGCCAGCGCCTCGGCGAGGATCGCCTCGCCGTCGGCGTCGGTGCGCCGCTCGCGGACGTAGGCGAGGTGGGTCTTGTACGGCTCGTTGCGCGAGGGCGCGGGCGGGTTGTGCTCGTCCTGTCCGGCCGGGAAACCGCACCGCGGGCAGTCCCAGGTGTCCGGGATGACGGCCTCGGCGGCGAAGCTCGGCCGGGTCTCGTGCTTGTTGGCACACCAGAAGGTGATCCGGTTGCGCGGAGCGGACTCGCCGCGCTCCGCCTCGCCCATCGGGCCCGCTCCGACCCTGCTGCCACGGATGGCGTTGCCACTTGCCACGGTCTGACTCCCTGCGTGCTGGTGCGCCGACCCTCCGCGGTGCGCGTCGGTGGCGAAAGTCGTCCTAGTGTAAGCAGGAGTTAAGCGTCCACCGCCATCGCCTCCGCCCCCGACCGTCCCAGGATAGGCGCTCGGGCGACGGGGCGTCAGGGTTACGTCAGCTCTTGTACTTCAGCACCAGGCCCAGCACGATGATGCAGGCGAACCAGGCGACACCGACCACGATCGTGATGCGGTCCAGGTTGCGCTCGGCCACCGCCGAGCCGCCGCCGGTGGACATCGCGCCGCCACCGAACATGTCCGACAGGCCGCCGCCCTTCCCCTTGTGCAGCAGCACCAGCAGGATCATCAGCAGACTGAAGATGATCAGGGCAATCGAGAACCCGAGAACCACGACGGGACCAACTCTCTCGTATCTTCGGCGACGGGGCCGGACCGCTGACGGCGGTCCGGCCCCAAAGCCTACGTTGCTGCAGCGGCGTTAGCCTACTGCCTGCTCACGGTAGCGCACGATCTTGACGAACTCGTCGGCGTCCAGCGAGGCACCGCCGATCAGGCCGCCGTCGATGTCGGGCTTGGCCATCAGGCCGGCCGCGCTCGACGACTTCACCGAACCGCCGTACAGCACACGGACCTTGCCGGCCAGCTCGGCGTCGTACAGCTCGGCGATCCGCTTGCGGATGGCGGCGCAGACCTCCTGCGCGTCCTCCGGGGTGGCCACCTCGCCGGTGCCGATCGCCCAGACCGGCTCGTAGGCGACCACGATGGACTCGGCCTGGTGGGCCGGAATGTCCGCCAGGGCGCCGTCCAGCTGCGCGAGGGTGTGCTCGACGTGGGTGCCGGCCTTGCGGACGTCCAGCGGCTCGCCGATGCACAGGATCGGGGTGATCCCGGCCCGGTAGGCGGCCTTGACCTTGGCGTTGACGATCGCCTCGTCCTCGCCGTGGTACTGGCGGCGCTCCGAGTGGCCGATCACCGCGAAGGTGCACTTCAGCTTGGCCAGCATCGGGCCGGAGACCTCGCCGGTGTAGGCACCGGAGTCGTGCTGCGAGATGTCCTGCGAGCCGTACTTGATCTTCAGCTTGTCGCCGTCGACCAGGGTCTGCACCGAACGCAGGTCGGTGAACGGCACCAGGACGGCGACCTCGACGGCCTCGTAGTCCTTGTCGGCCAGCGCGAAGGCCAGCTTCTGGGTGTGCTGGATGGCCTCAAGGTGGTTGAGGTTCATCTTCCAGTTGCCCGCCATCAGCGGGAGACGCTCAGTCATTGCTTTCAGCCTTCCAGGGCGGCGAGACCGGGGAGGGTCTTGCCCTCCAGGTACTCGAGGCTGGCGCCACCGCCGGTCGAGATGTGTCCGAATGCGTTCTCGTCGAAGCCCAGGATGCGGACGGCCGCGGCGGAGTCGCCGCCACCGACCACGGTGAACGCGTCGCTGTCCAGCAGCGCCTGGGCCACGGCCTTGGTGCCGTTCGCGTAGTCCGGGTGCTCGAAGACGCCCATCGGGCCGTTCCAGAACACGGTGCCCGCGTCGGCCAGCTTCGCCGCGTACAGCTCGCGGGTCTTCGGGCCGATGTCCAGGCCCTCCTGGTCGGCCGGGATCGCGTCCGCGGCGACGAGCGAGGGGTTGGCCGGGGCCTTGGTCTTGAGGTCGGGGAAGTCCGCCGACACCAGGACGTCCACCGGCAGGACGAACTCGACGCCCGTCTCCTCGGCACGCTTCAGGTAGTCCAGGACGACCGGGATCTGGTCCTCCTGCAGCAGCGAGATGCCGACCTCGTGGCCCTTGGCCTTGAGGAAGGTGTACGCCATGCCGCCGCCGATGAGGATCCGGTCGGCCTTCTTCAGCAGGTTGTCGATCACGCCGAGCTTGTCGGAGACCTTGGCGCCGCCGAGCACGACCACGTACGGGCGCGCGACCTCCTCGGTGAGCTTCTTGAGCACACCGACCTCGGTGGCGATCAGGTCACCGGCCGCGTGCGGCAGCAGGGCGGGCAGGTCGTAGACCGAGGCGTGCTTGCGGTGCACGGCACCGAAGCCGTCGCCGACGTACAGGTCCGCGAGGGCGGCCAGCTGCTCGGCGAAGGCCTTGCGCTCGGCGTCGTCCTTGCTGGTCTCGCCGGCGTTGAAGCGCAGGTTCTCCAGCAGCGCGACCTCGCCGTCGCCCAGCGCGGCCACGGTGGACTCGGCGCTCTCGCCCACGGTGTCGGTGGCGAAGGCGACGTTCTTGCCGAGGATCTCGCCGAGGCGCACGGCCGCCGGGGCCAGCGAGAACTTCGGGTCCGGCGCACCCTTCGGGCGGCCGAGGTGGGAGGCGACGACGACCCGGGCGCCGCGCTCGACGAGCTTGGCGATGGTCGGGGCGACGGCACGGATCCGGCCGTCGTCGGTGATCGTGGTGCCGTCCAACGGGACGTTCAGGTCGGCACGGACGAACACGCGCTTGCCGGCGACGTCGAGGTCTTCGATGGTCTTCACGGGGATTGGCTCTCCTGGGGAGATGGTTGATGCGCAGAGGCGGCACGGCGCAGGGGCCGCCTGGGAAAGTCCTGGTGCGCAGAGCGAGGGCCCGGTCGGCACAGTGCGCCAGCCGGGCCCTCGCCCCTACATCACGTCAGCTCCCGCTGCGTCAGAGCTGGCCGCCGACGAGGGAGGTCAGGTTGACGAGGCGGTTCGAGTAGCCCCACTCGTTGTCGTACCAGCCGAGCACCTTGACCTGGTTGCCCTGGACCATGGTGAGCTGGGAGTCGAAGATGCAGGAGGCCGGGTCGTTGACGATGTCCGAGGAGACGATCGGGTCCTCGGTGTAGGTCAGGATGCCCTTGAGCGGGCCCTCCTGCGAGGCCTTCTGGAAGGCGGCGTTGACCTCGTCCTTGGTCACCTCGCGCTCCAGGGTGACGACCAGGTCGGTGATGGAGCCGGTCGGGACCGGGACGCGCAGCGAGGTGCCGTCCAGCTTGCCCTTCAGCTCCGGCAGGACCAGGGCGGTCGCCTTGGCGGCACCGGTCGAGGTCGGGATGATGTTCTGCGACGCGGCACGGGCGCGGCGCAGGTCCTTGTGCGGGAAGTCCAGGGTCACCTGGTCGTTGGTGAACGCGTGGACGGTCGTCATCAGGCCCTTGACGATGCCGAAGTTCTCGTGCAGCACCTTGGCCATCGGCGCCACGCAGTTGGTGGTGCAGGAGGCGTTGGAGATGATCGAGTGGTTGGCGGCGTCGTACTTGTCCTCGTTGACGCCCAGGACGATGGTGACGTCCTCGTCGCTCGCGGGCGCCGAGATGATGACCTTCTTGGCGCCGGCGGTGAGGTGCTTCTTCGCGGCCTCGGCCTTGGTGAAGATGCCGGTGGACTCGACGACGATGTCGGCGCCCAGGGCGGCCCACGGCAGGTTGGCGGGGTCACGCTCGGCGCTGACCTGGAAGGTCTTGCCGTCGACGGTGATGCTGTCCTCGGTGTGCGAGACCTCGCCCGGGAAGGTGCCCAGGGTGGTGTCGTACTTGAGCAGGTGAGCCAGGGTCTTCGTGTCAGTGAGGTCGTTGACACCGACGATCTCGATGTCCGCGCCCTGCGCCTTGACCGCGCGGAAGAAGTTGCGGCCGATGCGGCCGAATCCGTTGATGCCTACCCGGATCGTCACGAACCGATCTCCTCGTTAGGTACGCCGGAGCTAAGCCGACGGGGGTGAGATTTGGGAAGTCCCCGACCGCCTATGACCCTACCCCTCCCAGGCCTGGGAGGGCACATCGCGCCACGTGCGACGACCTGGCGTGGCGCGAAATCAGGCCGACCGTCCTTGGTCGTCAGGGCAGTTGGCCCTGGTCAGTGGTCTCTACCAATTTGCACACACCGGGCGCGTCCGGGTATCGCCTCCGGACACGGCGGCGGCCGGTGCCCGGAATCCGGACACCGGCCGCGGAACAGCCACTCGGTGCGGCGGTCAGTTCATCGCCATCTCGTCGGTGAGGTTGGCCTCGGTGCTCGGCAGGCCGAGCTCGGAGGCGCGCTTGTCCGCCATCGCCAGCAGGCGGCGGATCCGGCCGGCCACCGCGTCCTTGGTCAGCGGCGGGTCGGCGAGCGCGCCCAGCTCCTCCAGCGAGGCCTGCTTGTGCTGCATCCGCAGCTGGCCGGCCGCGGCCAGGTGCTCGGGCACCTCCTCGCCGAGGATCTCCAGCGCCCGCGCCACCCGGGCGCCGGCCGCCACCGCGGCGCGGGCCGAGCGGCGCAGGTTGGCGTCGTCGAAGTTGGCCAGGCGGTTGGCGGTGGCCCGGACCTCGCGCCGCATCCGGCGCTCCTCCCAGGCGAGCACCGACTCGTGCGCGCCGAGCCGGGTCAGCAGCGCGCCGATCGCGTCGCCGTCGCGGATCACCACCCGGTCCACGCCGCGCACCTCGCGGGCCTTGGCCGGGATGCCGAGACGGCGGGCCGCGCCGACCAGGGCGAGGGCGGCCTCGGAGCCGGGGCAGGTGATCTCCAGCGAGGAGGAGCGGCCCGGCTCGGTGAGCGAGCCGTGCGCCAGGAAGGCCCCGCGCCAGGCCGCCTCGGCGTCGCAGGTGGCCCCGGAGACGACTGCCGGGGGCAGCCCCCGGATCGGCCGGCCCCGGCCGTCCACGAGGCCCGTCTGGCGCGCGAGCAGTTCGCCGTCCTTGACCACCCGGACGACGAAGCGGCTGCCGCGCCGCAGTCCGCCGGGGGCCATCACCACGAGGTCGGAGGAGTGTCCGAAGATCTCCAGCAGGTCCTTGCGCAGCCGCCGCGCAGCCGCGCCGGTGTCCAGCTCCGCCTCGATCACGATCCGGCCGCTCACGATGTGCAGCCCGCCCGCGAACCGCAGGATCGCCGACACCTCCGCCTTGCGGCAGCAGGCCCTGGTGACCGGGAGCCGGCTGATCTCGTCCTTCACCGCTGGAGTCATCGCCATGGCCCGATCCTTCCATGTGTCCGGAAAATCCGGTCGTACGCGGCCGCCAACAGCTCCGGGTCGTGTCGCGGGGTGCCGTCCGTGCGGGCCACCCGGCCCAGGACCAGGGCGGCGCCCATCCGCTCGGCGGCCTTCTCCAGACCGGCCAGATCCGCCTGGCCGAAGGCGCCGCCGGTGACGGCGCGCTCGTCCACCAGGATCGCATCCACCGCGAGGCCCGGGGCGTGGTCGGCGATGACCTCCAGGTGGCGCTGCGGGGTGAAGCCCTCGGTCTCGCCGGGCTGGGGGGCCAGGTTCAGGGTGAGCAGGCGGCGGGCGCGGGTCTCGGTGAGCGCCTTGGCCAGCTCCGGCACCAGCAGGTGCGGCAGCACGCTGGTGAACCAGGAGCCGGGCCCGAGCACCACCCAGTCCGCCTCCCGCACGGCGGTGACCGCCTCCGGGACGGCCGGCGGCCCGTCCGGCAGCAGCCGGATCGACTGCACGGTGCCGGGCGTGACCGCGACGCTGGCCTGGCCGCGGACGGCCGACAGCTCGCCGGGGCGCTCCGGGTCGTGGCCGCGCACGGTCGCCTCGATGTCCAGCGGCACCGCCGACATCGGCAGCACCCGGCCCTGGACGTTCAGCAGCCGGCCGACCCAGTCCAGGGCGGCCACCGGGTCACCGAGCTTCTCCCAGAGCGCGACGATCAGCAGGTTGCCGACCGCGTGGCCGCCCAGCTCACCGGTGCCGGTGAAGCGCTGCTGGATCACCTCGGACCAGGTGCGTCCCCAGTCGTCGTCCCCGCACAGCGCGGCCAGCGCCTTGCGCAGGTCGCCGGGGGGCAGCACGCCCAGCTCGGTGCGGAGCCGGCCGCTGGAGCCGCCGTCGTCGGCGACGGTGACCACGGCGGTCAGGTCGCTGGTGAGCCGGCGCAGCGCGGAGAGCGAGGCGGACAGGCCCTGGCCGCCGCCGAGCGCGGTGATCCGGGGGGCCGGGTTGGCCCGGGCGGGGCTGCTGCGCGGCCGGCTCGGGACCGGCGGCCGGGCCGGGCCACCCGCCCGGTCGGCACTCCTGTTCTGCGGCTGCCGCCCGGGCACATATCCCGCCACACTCACCTCGCGTTCCTCGCCGCGGCCGCCGGCCCCGCCGGCGGCCCGGCTAGGAGGCGGCGGTCACTCCCGTCCCATGTCACGGTGGACGAGCACCGTCTCCACTCCGTCGGCGATGAGACGCTTGGTCAGGCGCTCGGACATCGCGACGCTGCGGTGCTTGCCACCGGTGCAGCCTACGGCAAGCGTCATGTAGCGCTTCCCCTCGCGGCGGTACCCCTCGGTGATGATGCGCAGGAGCTCGGCGTAGCCGTCCAGGAACTCGTTGGCGCCGGGCTGCTGGAACACGTAGTCGGCGACGTCCGCGTCGGTGCCGGTGCGGGCGCGCAGCTCGGGCACCCAGTGCGGGTTGGGCAGGAAGCGGCAGTCCACCACCAGGTCGGCGTCGACCGGCAGGCCGTACTTGAAGCCGAAGGACATCACGGTGGCGCGCAGCTCGGGCTCGTCGTGGTCGGCGAACTGGGCGTCCAGCTTGGCGCGCAGCTGGTGCACGTTGAGGTTGGAGGTGTCGATCACCAGGTCGGCCTCGCCGCGCAGGTCGCGCAGCAGGTCGCGCTCCTGGGCGATGCCGTCGACGATCCGGCCGTCGGCCTGCAGCGGGTGCGGGCGGCGCACGCTCTCGAAGCGGCGGACCAGCGCGTCGTCGGAGGAGTCCAGGAAGACCACGCTGAGCCGGACGCCGCGCTTCTCCAACTCGTCGAGCGAGGTGAGCAGGTCGTCGAAGAACTGGCGGCCCCGGACGTCCACGACCACGCCGATCCGGGCGACGTTGCCCTGGGAGCGGGCGCCCAGGTCGACCATGGTCGGGATCAGGGCCGGTGGCAGGTTGTCCACCACGAACCAGCCCAGGTCCTCCAGGCACTTCGCGGCGGTGGAGCGGCCGGCTCCGGACATGCCGGAGATGATCACCAGCTCCGGCGCGTTCTCGGCCACGTCTGACACGGTCACTTCGGTTCCCCGCTCTCGGTCTTTCTGCTGGGGAGAACGCGCACGGCGCGGCCGCCCTTCCCCTGCCCGGACAGGCGGGCGGGGGCTGGGCGCGCCGTCTGACGGTCGGCGTCGGCCGTCATGGCGTCTCCTGGGATGGTGCGGTCTGGGATGCTGCGGCCACCGGCTCGGCGGCCGGTTCGGCCCCGTCCTCGATGATCTCGCCGGTAGCGGTGTTCACCGCTGGTGCGACGGGTGTACGGGAGGACAACGCCGCCGCAACAGTCTCCGCCGTACGGCGTCCGATGCCGGGTACGGCGCAGAGTTCGTCGACGGTGGCGGCCCGGAGCCTCTTCAGCGAGCCGAAGTGCTTGAGCAGCGCCTGGCGGCGAGTCTCGCCGAGGCCCGGGACGGAGTCCAGTTCCCCGGCGGTGAGTCGCTTGGAACGCTTGCTGCGCTGGTAGGTGATCGCGAAGCGGTGGGCCTCGTCCCGGACCCGCTGGAGCAGGTAGAGGCCCTCGCTGGAGCGCGGCAGCACGACCGGGTCGTCCTCGCCGGGCAGCCAGACCTCCTCCAGCCGCTTGGCCAGGCCGCACAGCGCGACGTCGTCGATGCCGAGTTCGTCCAGGGCGCGCTTGGCGGCGGCGACCTGCGGCTGGCCGCCGTCGACGACCAGCAGTTGGGGCGGGTAGGCGAATCGGCGCGGGCGGCCCGTCTCCGGGTCGATCGGGCCGGCCGGGGCCCCGGTGCCGTCGGCGGCGCCCGGGTCGTCGGCCTCGGGGACGACCCACTCGCCGGTCTGCTCGCGCTCCTGGAGGTAGCGGCGGAAGCGCCGGCCGATCACCTCGTGCATCGAGCGGACGTCGTCCTGGCCCTCGAAGCCCTTGATCTGGAAGCGCCGGTACTCGCTCTTGCGGGCCAGGCCGTCCTCGAAGACGACCATCGAGGCGACCACGTCCTCGCCCTGGAGGTGGGAGATGTCGAAGCACTCGATGCGCAGCGGCACCGAGTCCAGCTCCAGCGCGTCGGCGATCTCCTGAAGGGCGCGGCTGCGGGTGGTGAGGTCGGAGGCGCGCTTGGTCTTGTGCAGTGCCAGCGCCTGCTGGGCGTTGCGCTGCACGGTGGCCATCAGGTCCTTCTTGTCGCCGCGTTGCGGGATCCGCAGGTCGACCTGGCTGCCGCGCAGGCCGCTCAGCCAGTCCCGGACCGGACCGGCCGGTTCGGGCAGCGCGGGGACGAGCACCTCGCGCGGCACGGACTCGTTGCGCTCGTCCGGGCCGCCGGCGGCGCCGTAGAGCTGCTGGAGGGCGTGCTCGACCAGGCCGGCGGTGTCGACGTCCTCGACCTTGTCGGTGACCCAGCCGCGCTGGCCGCGCACCCGGCCGCCGCGGACGTGGAAGATCTGGACGGCGGCCTCCAGTTCGTCCTCGGCGACGGCCAGCAGGTCGGCGTCGGTGGCGTCGGCGAGCACGATGGCGTTCTTCTCCATCGCGCGCTTGAGGGCGCCGATGTCGTCCCGCAGCCGGGCCGCCTTCTCGTACTCCATCTCCTCGGCGGCCTCCCGCATCTGCTCTTCCAGCCGGCGCAGGTAGTTGCCGGTGCGCCCGGCCATGAAGTCGCAGAAGTCCTCGGCCAGCGCCCGGTGTTCGTCCGGCGAGACCTTGCCGACGCAGGGCGCGGCGCACTTGCCGATGTAGCCGAGCAGGCAGGGCCGGCCGACCTGCCGGGCGCGCTTGAACACGCCGTTGGAGCAGGTGCGGACGGGGAAGACGCGCAGCAGCAGGTCGACCGTCTCGCGGATCGCCCAGGCGTGCCCGTACGGCCCGAAGTAGCGCACGCCCTTCTTGTGCGCCCCGCGCATCACCTGGACCCGCGGGTACTCCTCGTTGAGGGTGACGGCGAGTTCCGGATAGCTCTTGTCGTCGCGGTACTTGACGTTGAACCGCGGGTCGAACTCCTTGATCCAGGAGTACTCCAGCTGGAGCGCCTCGACCTCGGTGGCCACCACCGTCCACTCCACCGAGGCGGCGGTGGTGACCATGGTCGCGGTGCGCGGGTGCAGGCCGGCCAGGTCCTGGAAGTAGGACGACAGGCGCGGCCGCAGGCTCTTGGCCTTGCCGACGTAGATGACCCGTCCGTGGGCGTCACGGAACTTGTAGACGCCCGGTGAGGTCGGGATCGCGCCCGGCGCCGGGCGGTAGGTGCTCGGGTCAGCCATGGGTCCACCGTACCGAGTGGAGCCGGGGCCGCGAAGGGGAGATCAACTGGGCGGGGATCGACTTGGCGTAGATCGACTTGGCGGAGATCAACTGGTTCAGCTCGGGGTCACCTTGAGGTTCCCGCCGTCGACCGTGACGGCGTAGGCGGGCAGCGGCCGGGGGGCCGGGCCGTCCTGGACGGCGCCGTCGGTGATGGCGAACCGGCTGCCGTGGCAGGGGCACTGGATCTGCTGGCTCTTCACCTGGTCGACGACGCAGCCGGCGTGGGTGCAGACGGCGCTGAAGGCCTTGTACTCCCCCGCGGTCGGCTGGGTCACGACGATCTTCTGGTTGCGGAAGACCTTGCCGCCGCCCTCCGGCACCGCCGAGGCCGGGCCGAGGTCCACCGGGCTCTTGGCCGCGCTGCCGGCGCCGGAGGAGCCCGAGGAGCCCGAGGAGGAACCGCAGCCGGCGACCGCCACGGTGCCGCCGGCCGCCAGTACGGCGGCGGCACCGCAGAGCACGGTGCGGCGGGAGGTGGCGGGGCTGGTCTCGGGGGCCTCTGACATCGGTGCGCTCCTGCGGTTCGGCTTCCTACGAGGGACCACGGAAGTCTATGCGGCACCCGCTCCGCCGCCCCGGGGGCGGGGCGGCGGAGCGGGTCGCTTCTCCCTCTTCGTTACTTCTTCGCGGCGGCGGCGCGCTTGCGCGGCGCCTTCTTCACCGGGGCGACCGGGGCGTCCGCGAACTCGCCCGGAAGGATGTCCCGGAGGAACTTGCCGGTGTGGCTCTCCGGGACGGCGGCGATCTGCTCCGGGGTGCCCTCGGCGACCACCATGCCGCCGCCGGAACCGCCCTCGGGGCCCATGTCGACGACCCAGTCGGCGGTCTTGATCACATCGAGGTTGTGCTCGATGACGATCACCGTGTTGCCCTTCTCCACCAGCCCGCTGAGCACCTTGATCAGCTTGCTGATGTCCTCGAAGTGCAGGCCGGTGGTGGGCTCGTCCAGCACGTAGACCGTCCGCCCGGTGGAGCGCTTCTGCAGCTCGGAGGCGAGCTTGACGCGCTGCGCCTCGCCGCCGGAGAGCGTCGGCGCGGACTGGCCGAGCCGGACGTAGCCGAGGCCGACGTCGTTGAGCGTCCTGAGGTGCCGGGAGATCGCCGGGACGGCCTCGAAGAAGGCCAGCGCCTCCTCGATCGGCATGTCCAGCACCTCGGAGATGGACTTGCCCTTGTAGTGGACCTCCAGCGTCTCCCGGTTGTACCGGGCGCCGTGGCAGACCTCGCACGGTACGTAGACGTCCGGCAGGAAGTTCATCTCGATCTTGATGGTGCCGTCGCCCGAGCAGTTCTCGCAGCGGCCGCCCTTGACGTTGAAGGAGAACCGGCCGGGCAGGTAGCCGCGGACCTTCGCCTCCTGCGTCTCCGCGAAGAGCCGGCGCACGTGGTCGAACACCCCGGTGTAGGTGGCCGGGTTGGAGCGCGGGGTGCGCCCGATCGGCGACTGGTCGACGTGCACCACCTTGTCCACCAGGTCGGTGCCGGTGATCCGGGTGTGCCGGCCGGGCACGCTGCGGGCGCCGTTCAGCTCCCGGGCGAGGTGGGTGTAGAGGATGTCGTTGACCAGCGTCGACTTGCCGGAGCCGGAGACACCGGTGATCGCGGTGAAGGTGCCGAGCGGGAAGCCGACCGTGACGTCCTTGAGGTTGTGCTCGCGGGCGCCGTGGACGGTCAGCTGGCGCTTCTTGTCCCGGTCGCGGCGGCCCGCCGGGATCGGGATGGACCGCTTGCCGGAGAGGTACTGGCCGGTCAGCGAATCCTTGTTGGACAGCAGCCCCTTCAGCGAGCCGGAGTGCACCACCTTGCCGCCGTGCTCGCCGGCGCCCGGGCCGATGTCGACCACCCAGTCCGCCGTCTTGATGGTGTCCTCGTCGTGCTCGACCACGATCAGCGTGTTGCCGATGTCGCGCAGCCGCACCAGCGTCTCGATCAGCCGGTGGTTGTCCCGCTGGTGCAGGCCGATGGACGGCTCGTCCAGCACGTACAGCACGCCGACCAGGCCGGAGCCGATCTGGGTGGCCAGCCGGATGCGCTGGGCCTCGCCGCCGGACAGGGTGCCGGCCGCGCGGTTCAGCGAGAGGTAGTCCAGGCCGACGTCGACCAGGAAGCGCAGCCGCTCGTTGACCTCCTTGAGGACGCGCTCGGCGATCTGCTTGTCCCGGTCGTTCAGCTTCATCGCGCCCAGGAACTCGGCGCAGTCGCTGATCGACATCGCCGAGACGTCGGCGATCGACTTCTCCTCGACGGTGACCGCGAGCACCACGGGCTTGAGCCTGGTGCCCTCGCACGTCGGGCAGGGCACCTCGCGCATGTAGCCCTCGAAGCGCTCGCGGCTGCTGTCGCTCTCCGCCTCGGTGTGCCGGCGCTGGATGAACGGGACGGCGCCCTCGAAGCCGGTGCTGTACGAGCGCTCGCGCCCGAAGCGGTTGCGGTAGCTGACCTGCACCTGGTGCTTGTGCCCGTACAGCAGCGCCTTCTTGGCGCGGGCCGGCAGCCCGGCCCACGGGATGTCGGTGCGGAAGCCCAGCTCCCCGGCGAGCGCGTCGATCAGCCGCTGGAAGTACTCCTTGGCGTGGCCCGCCGACCACGGGTGGATCGCGCCCTCCTCCAGCGAGCGCTCCGGGTCCGGGACGACCAGCTCCGGGTCGACCTCCATCCGGTTGCCCAGGCCGGAGCAGTCCGGGCAGGCGCCGAACGGCGAGTTGAAGGAGAACGAGCGCGGCTCCAGCTCCTCGAACGACACGTCGTCGTACGGGCAGTAGAGGTGCTCGGAGTACATCCGCTCGCGCTCCGGGTCGTCCTCCGCGAGGTCGACGAAGTCGAGCACGACCATGCCGCCGGACAGCCGCAGGGCCGTCTCCACCGAGTCGGTGAGCCGCCGCTTGGCGCTCTCCTTGACGGTCAGGCGGTCGATGACCACCTCGACGGTGTGCTTCTCCTGCTTCTTGAGCTTCGGCGGCTCGGCGAGCTGGATCGTCTCGCCGTCCACCCGGGCGCGCGAGTAGCCCTTGGACTGGAGGTCGGCGAAGAGGTCGACGAACTCGCCCTTGCGCTCGCGCACCACCGGGCTGAGCACCTGGAACCGGGTGCCCTCGGCGAGCTCCAGCACCTTGTCGACGATCGCCTGCGGCGACTGCTTGGCGATCGGGCGGCCGCAGTGCGGGCAGTGCGGCTTGCCGATCCGGGCGAACAGCAGGCGCAGGTAGTCGTAGACCTCGGTGATCGTGCCGACGGTCGAACGGGGGTTTCGGTTGGTGGACTTCTGATCGATCGAGACGGCCGGGGAGAGGCCTTCGATGAAGTCCACATCGGGCTTGTCCATCTGCCCGAGGAACTGGCGGGCGTAGGAGGACAGCGACTCGACGTAGCGGCGCTGGCCCTCGGCGAAGATCGTGTCGAAGGCGAGCGAGGACTTGCCGGAGCCGGAGAGGCCCGTGAAGACGATGAGGGAGTCGCGGGGCAGGTCGAGCGAGACGTTCTTGAGGTTGTGCTCGCGAGCACCGCGGACGATGAGGCGGTCGGCCACTGCTTCTGGCGCCTTTCTCCGGGGCGAGAGGACTTGCGGGGAGATGTGTGCTTCTTCCAGGATGCGGCAGCCAGCCTACTAGCTCAGACGTTCGAATATCGACCGTGTCCAGCGGAGTCCACCCGAACGAGTGAGAGCGCCCCTCGGACCCTCCGTACCCGGACCGAAAAAGGCCCTGCTCAGCGGTCGGATTCGGCGATAGCGTCAGCTGGTCAACGAGCGGAGCCCCCCTCGGGCAACGCGCCGTCTCCCACAGAAGGCCGATCCGATGACCGACCCGCAGACCGCCGCCGAGGCCGCCGCGCAGTACCTGGCCCTGGTCGAGGAGAGCACCCGGCACCTGCTGAACACCGTCGCCGAGCTGAAGCCCGAGGCCGTCGCCGAGCCCTCCGCCCTGCCCGGCTGGACCCGCGGTCACGTGCTGGCCCACATCGCCCGCAACGCCGACTCCCTGGTCAACCTGCTGGACGGCGCCCGCACCGGCACCGACATCCCGCAGTACGCCAGCACCGAGGTCCGCGACCGGCAGATCGAGGAGGGCGCGCCCCGCCCGGTGGACGTCCAGCTCGCCGACCTGCGCGACTCCCGCGAGCGCTTCGCCGCGGCCGCCGCGCTGCTGCCCGCCGAAGCCTGGACGGTCGAGGTCCGCCACCGCACCGGCTACGTCTTCCCCGCCCACGACCTCCCGTGGAAGCGCCTCGCCGAGGTCGAGTACCACCACGTCGACCTGGACGCCGGCCACACCCCCGCGCACTGGCCGGAGGTCTTCGCCGTCACCGAGTTCCACAAGATCGCCAACAAGCTGCACGGCACCGACCTGCCCGGCGTCGAGCTGGTCGCCGAGGACACCGGGGACATCGGCCTGATCGGCACCGGCGAGCCCGTCCTCACCGTCCGGGGCCCCCTCCGCTCCCTGCTCGCCTGGCTCTCCGGCCGCTCCGACGGCGCCGACCTCCGGGCCACCCCCGACACCGCCCTCCCCCGGCTTCCCCCGCTGGGCTGACGGCGCGAAGATGATCCTGAACCACTTCACCGGACGAGGAGCGCACGGATGACGTACCACGGAGCGGTCAAGGCCGGCGGGCCGCCGGACGTGCGGGAGCTGGCGCACCTGATCATCACCAAGGTGGCCGTCGGCGCCTACGACAACAACGCCTACCTGCTGCGCTGCCGGGCCACCGACGAGCAGCTGCTGATCGACGCGGCCGCCGACGCCCCGGTGCTGCTGGAGACCGTCGGCGACGAGCTGGCCACCGTGGTCACCACCCACCGACACCACGACCACTGGGCCGCGCTCGCCGAGGTGGTCGCCGTGACGGGGGCCCGCACCGCCGCCGGCGCGCACGACGCCGAGGGCGTCGGCGTGCCCACCGAGCTGCTGCTCGCGGACGGCGACAAGCTGCGGGTCGGCGACGTGGAACTCACCGTCCGGCACCTGGTCGGGCACACCCCGGGCGCGATCGTGCTGATCTACGACGACCCGCAGGGCCACCCGCACGTCTTCACCGGCGACTGCCTCTTCCCGGGCGGCGTCGGCAACACCTGGGGCGATGCGGCGGCCTTCACGAGCCTCTTCCGGGACGTCAACGAGAAGATCTTCGACGTCCTCCCGGACGAGGCCTGGGTCTACCCCGGCCACGGCAACGACACCACCCTCGGCGCCGAGCGCCCGCACCTCGACGAGTGGCGCGAACGCGGCTGGTGACCCCGGCCTCCGGGCACCGGGCACCGGGCACGACGAGGCCCCCGCGACCCCTTCCGGGTCGCGGGGGCCTCGGCCGTCACGCGGGGGTCAGGCGTCCAGCTTCTCGGCCTCGCGCTCGGCCCGCTCCTGCTTCTTCGAGGCGACCAGGCTGGTCACCGTGGTGACGGCCAGCACGACCACGATGACGCCCAGCGAGAGCGGGATGCCGATCTCCGGCACGTTCGCACCCGCCTCGTGCGCCGCGTGCAGCACCAGCTTCACGCCGATGAAGCCGAGGATCACCGACAGGCCGTACGACAGGTGGACCAGCTTCTTCAGCAGGCCGCCGATCAGGAAGTACAGCTGACGCAGACCCATCAGGGCGAAGGCGTTGGCGGTGAAGACGATGTACGGGTCCTGGGTGAGGCCGAAGATCGCCGGGATCGAGTCCAGCGCGAACAGCACGTCCGTGGTGCCGATCGCCAGCATCACGATCAGCATCGGGGTCATCAGCCGGCGGCCGTTCTCCCGGATGAAGAGCTTGGTGCCGTGGTACGTGTCGGTGGACGGGAAGCGCCGCTCGATCGACTTGAGCAGGCGGTTCTCCTCGAACTCGTCCTCCTCCTCGCCGGCCCGGGCCTCCTTGATCAGCTTCCAGGCGGTCCAGATCAGGAAGGCGCCGAAGATGAAGAACACCCAGGAGAACTGGGTGACCAGCGCCGCGCCGCCGGCGATGAAGACCGCCCGCAGCACCAGCGCGATGATCACACCGAACATCAGCACGCGCTGCTGGTAGATCCTCGGCACCGCGAACTTGCCCATGATCAGGATGAAGACGAACAGGTTGTCGACACTGAGCGACTTCTCGGTGATGTAACCGGCGAAGAACTCACCGGCCGGCTGCGCGCCGGAGTGCCACCAGAGGAACCCGCCGAAGATCAGCGCCAGCACGATCCAGACCGCGGTCCAGATCCCGGCCTCCTTGATCGAGACCTCGTGCGGCTTGCGCCCTCCGATGAAGAAGTCCGCCACGATCAGTGCGATCAACACACCGATCGTGGTGACCCACATGGCTACGGAAACGTCCACTACTGCTCCTCCGGCAGGTAGGCGAGACAGTCATCGTCACTGCCGGAGGTCTCTTCCGCCCGTCGGGCCCGCTCTCGGGGGATCCGCACGGACCAGCGCCCCGGGGCGCCACTCGTGGGCGCCCGTGATGACGGGGACAACTGCGGGGGAATACTCCCCTCCGCTGCCATCGAGAGTAACAGGAAGCCCAAAGGAAGGTAAAGAAGGTAAAGAACTGTCAGGGGCGACGTCCAGGGCGCCCGTCAGAGGTGCCCGTCCGGGGCGCCGCCAGAGGTGCCGTCGGAGGTACCCGTCAGAGGTACGGCTCGATCGCCGGCAGCAGGTCCTGGAAGGTCCGCCCCTTGGCCGGCGCGCCGATCGCCTGCATCTCCCAGCCGCCGGCCCCGTCACGGAACACCTTCGCCATGATCTGCCCGGTGTGCGGCCCTCCCCCGGCCAGCTCGTACCGGGCCAGCTCCTCGCCCGTGGTCTCGTCCACCAACCGGCAGTGGGCGCCCCGCACCTCCGCGAACGTCTGCCCGGTGTACGAGCTCACCGTGAACACCACCTGGGTGATGTGCGCCGGCACGTGCAGCAGGTCCACCAGGATCGCCTCGTCGTCCTCCGTGCCCGAGCCGCCCTCCAGGTTGTCCCCGGTGTGCCGGACGGAACCGTCCGTGCTCTCCAGGTGCTGGAAGAACACCACGTCGGACGGGGTCTTCTCGGCGTACAGGAGCGCCGACGCGTCCAGGTCGATCGTCCTGGTACGGCTGCCGAACAGGCCCCGCTTCGGCGCGGCCTGCCAGCCGAGCCCCATCCGGACCACGGTCAACGCGCCGCCCGGCCCCTTCTGGAGACTGACCCGCTGTCCCTTGGCAAGGTTCACCGACACGGCGTTGTCCTCTCTACCCGGCCACGCGGTCGCTCCCCGCGCGGCGCCACGGTGGAACACCCCGTGCCGTCCCCCGGCTGAGGCCCCCTGTTGCTGCGGCACCACCCCGTCCCGAGGTCGATGCCGCAGGCCAGCCTAGGGCCTGCGGCACCCCGCACCTCCCGGCGGTCGCCGCATTGTGGCAAGGCTGAGACACCGCCGGGCTTGACCGGTGTCACACCGGCCCGACCCGGCAGCCGCCTCGACCCGCCTCAGCCCCCGTCTGCCCCCTCGACCCCCGTTCAGGCCACGCCGGCCTCCCGCATCTGGCGCAGCTCCCGCTTCAGCTCCTTCACCTCGTCGCGCAGCCGGGCCGCGACCTCGAACTGGAGGTCGGCGGCGGCCGCGTGCATCCGGTCCGTCATCGACTGGATCAGCTCCGCCAGCTCGGCGGCCGGCAGGCTCTCGCCCTGCTTGCGCTCCATGCCCAGGGCCGGCACCGGGGCCTTGCCCTTCCCGGCGGCCCCGCGGTAGCCGGTGGACAGCAGCTCGTCGGTGTCCACGTCCTCGCGGGCGAGGGTGTCCAGGATGTCGCCGATCTTCTTCCGCAGCGGCTGCGGGTCGATCCCGTGCTTCTTGTTGTACGCCTGCTGCACGACCCGGCGGCGGTTCGTCTCGTCGATCGCCTTCTCCATCGACGGGGTGATCCGGTCCGCGTACATGTGCACCTGGCCCGAGACGTTTCGGGCGGCGCGCCCGATCGTCTGGATCAGCGAGGTGCCGGAGCGCAGGAAGCCCTCCTTGTCCGCGTCCAGGATCGCCACCAGCGACACCTCCGGCAGGTCCAGGCCCTCGCGCAGCAGGTTGATGCCGACCAGCACGTCGTACCTGCCCGCGCGCAGCTCGCGCAGCAGCTCCACCCGGCGCAGGGTGTCCACGTCGCTGTGCAGGTACCGGACCCGGATGTCCAGGCCGAGCATGTAGTCGGTGAGGTCCTCGGCCATCTTCTTGGTCAGCGTGGTCACCAGGACGCGCTCGTCCCGCTCCACCCGCTTGCGGACCTCGTGCACTAGGTCGTCGATCTGGCCCTCGGTCGGCTTGACGATCACCTCCGGGTCGATCAGACCGGTCGGGCGGATGATCTGCTCGACCTGGCCGTCGCCGCGGGACAGCTCGTACGGGCCGGGCGTCGCCGACAGGTACACCGTCTGGCCGATCCGCCCCAGGAACTCCTCCCACTTCAGCGGGCGGTTGTCCATCGCGGAGGGCAGCCGGAAGCCGTGCTCCACCAGGGTGCGCTTGCGCGAGGCGTCGCCCTCGTACATCGCGCCGATCTGCGGGACGGTGACGTGCGACTCGTCGATCACCAGGAGGAAGTCCTCCGGGAAGTAGTCGAGCAGGGTGTTCGGCGGGGAGCCGGGCTCGCGGCCGTCGAAGTGCATCGAGTAGTTCTCGACGCCCGAGCAGGTGCCGATCTGGCGCAGCATCTCGATGTCGTAGGTGGTGCGCATGCGCAGCCGCTGGGCCTCCAGCAGCTTGCCCTGCTTCTCCTGCCGGGCGAGCGTCTCCTCCAGCTCCTTCTCGATGCCGGTGATCGCCCGCTCCATGCGCTCCGGGCCGGCCACGTAGTGCGAGGCGGGGAAGACGTACACCGACTCGTCCTGGCTGATGATCTCGCCGGTGAGCGGGTGCAGGGTGTACAGCGCCTCGATCTCGTCGCCGAACATCTCGATCCGGACGGCCAGCTCCTCGTAGACCGGGAAGATCTCGATGGTGTCGCCGCGGACCCGGAAGGTGCCCCGGGTGAACGCCACGTCGTTGCGGGCGTACTGGATGTCCACGAAGCGGCGCAGCAGGACGTCCCGGTCGATCTCCTCGCCGACCTTGAGCGGGACCATCCGGTCCACGTACTCCTGCGGGGTGCCGAGGCCGTAGATGCAGGACACCGACGCGACCACGATCACGTCCCGCCTGGTCAGCAGCGAGTTGGTCGCCGAGTGCCGCAGCCGCTCGACCTCCTCGTTGATCGAGGAGTCCTTCTCGATGTAGGTGTCCGTCTGCGGGACGTACGCCTCGGGCTGGTAGTAGTCGTAGTACGAGACGAAGTACTCGACCGCGTTGTTCGGCAGCAGCTCGCGGAACTCGTTCGCCAGCTGGGCGGCCAACGTCTTGTTCGGCGCCATCACCAGGGTGGGCCGCTGCAGCCGCTCGATCATCCAGGCCGTGGTGGCCGACTTCCCGGTGCCCGTGGCACCGAGCAGGACGACGTCCTTCTCCCCGCCCTTGATCCGCCGCTCCAGCTCGGCGATCGCCGCCGGCTGGTCCCCGTTCGGCTGGAAGGGACTGACGACCTCGAAGGGCGCCACTGACCGCTCAATACTCGTGATGGGTCGCACGAGTCCACCGTACGACCCACCACCGACAAGCGGTGCCGCTCCCTCAGGCCGCGTGCCCCTCGAACCTCATGGCCGGCTCGCGGGCCGGGTCGATGCGGACGACCGAGTCGAAGGCGGCGGCGAGGCGTTCGATCAGCGGCAGGGTCGGATCGACGCCGCTCTCCTCGATGCTCTCGACCGTCGCCTCGTCCAGCCCGGACCGCTCCGCGAGCTCGGCGAGCGTCCAGCCGAGAGCGGAGCGGCGGGCGTACACGGCCTCGGCCAGCGCCATCCGCCGCCCGGCCGCCCGGTACTGCTCGCTCTCCCGATGCTCCGGCGGCACGACCCACCGCGTGTGATAACCGCTGCTCACCGCTGCTCCTCCCGGTCGTAGACGTCGTGGTCGGCAGCGGGCAGATGCTCGGCCTCGCACACCTTCTGAGCTCGCCGTGCCCGATCGACCTGATCCGTTTCGCGATTCCTAGTCTTGCGGAAGACGGTCAGCAGCACAGCCCTCCGCCCGGGTGCGAGCCAGTACGTGATCCGCATCGGCCCGACCCGCAGTTCCCGCAGTCCGCCGCCGAGGTGGCTGGAGAGCGGGAACGGCAGGAGTTCACCGTCCTCGGCCAGTCGATCCGCCGCGCGCTCGACCGCACGGTACTCGGGGAGCGGACACTGCCGCAGCCACTCGCGCACCTCGGGTTCGATCTCGATCGAGTAGCCCGCTGCGGGCCCGTCACCGGCCATGCGTCCCCCTCTGCTCCGCTAGGGAGCAACGCCAGACCGGGGCGGGGGTTACGGGGTCAGGGCTTCGCGCTGTCGCGGGCGAGGGCCACCAGGCGGGAGATGGCGCGGAGGTACTTCTTGCGGTAGCCGCCGCGGAGCATGTCGTCGGGGAAGACCTGGTCGAAGGGGAGGCCGGAGGCGGTGATGGGGAGCTCGCGGTCGTACATGCGGTCGGCGAGGACGACCAGGCGCAGGGCGGTGGACTGGTCGTCGACCTGGCGGACGCCGCGCAGGCAGACGGCGGTGACGTCGTCGAGCAGCGCGCCGTAGCGGCTGGGGTGGACGGCGGAGAGGTGGGCGAGGAGGGTGTCGAAGTCGTCCAGGGAGGCGCCGGAGGTCCGGGCGGCGACGGCGTCGACGGCCGCGTCGGAGTAGGGCGGCGGGGCGTCCGGGAGTCCGCGGTGGCGGTAGTCCTGGCCGTCGATCCGCATCGGGCGGAAGTGCGCGGACAGGCCCTGGATCTCGCGCAGGAAGTCGGCGGCGGCGAAGCGGCCCTCGCCGAGCTTCTCCGGCAGGGTGTTCGAGGTGGCGCAGAGCTTGACGCCGTTGTCGACGAGGCGGCCGAGCAGCGTGGAGACGAGGACGGTGTCGCCCGGGTCGTCGAGCTCGAACTCGTCGATGCACAGCAGCGTGTGCCCGGAGAGGGTCCGGACGGCCTGCTGGAAGCCGAGCGCACCGACCAGGTTGGTCAGCTCGACGAAGGTGCCGAAGGCCTTGGGGCCGGGGGCGGCGTGCCAGAGCGAGGCGAGCAGGTGGGTCTTGCCGACGCCGTAGCCGCCGTCGAGGTACACGCCGGCCGGGCCGGTGGGCGCCGGGGCGGAGCGGCGGAACCAGCTGCGCTTGGGTGCGGAACCGTTTCCCCCGCCGAGGGTGGTGGCGAACTGCTCCAGGACCTGGACGGCCTCGTACTGGCTGGGCTGGTTCGGGTCCGGGATGTACGTCCCGAAGCTCACGTCGGAGAACCGGGGCGGCGGGACCATCTCGGCGACCAGCCGCTCGGCGGGCACGACGGGGCGGCGGTCGGCGAGCGCGATCGGGGAGCCGGCCGCGCTCGCGGCGGCTATGGACTCGGTCGCGGTGTCGGGGCGGGGGGCTGCTGGCACGTTAGTAGAGGGTACGCCTGGTGCGGAGCCCCTCGGGACGGCGGCCGGTGGAAGACTGAGGGCATGCAACAGTTGATCAGCCCGCTGGGCGAGCCGGTCGTCGACCCGGCCTCGCTGGAGTCGCTCGCCGCCGTCTACGCGTACCCCGAGCAGGTGAATCGGGGTCGACCCTGGCTGCGCGCCAACATGGTGGCGGGCCTGGACGGCGGGGCGAGGCTGGAGGGCCTCTCGGAGGGCCTGTCCGGGGACGCCGACAAGCGGATCTTCGGTGTGCTGCGCGCACTGTCGGACGTGGTGCTGGTGGGCGCGGAGACGGTCCGCGCGGAGGGGTACCGGCCGGCCCGGGCCCGGGCCGAGTTCGCGGCGGCGCGGGCGGCGGCCGGGCAGGCCCCGGCTCCGGCGATCGCGATCGTGAGCCGCTCGCTGACCCTGGACCTGACCGCGCCGCTGTTCACCGCCCCGCTGGTCAGGACAGTGGTGATCACCACCGCGGACGCGCCCGAGGAGCGCCGCCGGGCGGTCGCCGAGGTGGCCGACCTGGTGCTCGCCGGGGAGGGGTCGGTGGACCTGCGGGCGGGTGTGTCGGCGCTGGCGGAGCGGGGCTGGACGCGGCTGCTGAGCGAGGGCGGCCCGCGGCTGCTGGGGCAGCTGGCGGCGGCCGGCCTGCTGGACGAGCTGTGCCTGTCGCTGGCTCCGCTGATCACCGGCGGCGACGCGCCGCGCATCATCCGCGATGCGGAAATGCCTGACGTGCAGCGGATGCGGCTGGTCTCATTGATCGAGCAGAAAGGATTCCTCTTCACCCGCTACCTGCGTCCGGCGACCCCGTGACCGACGGGTCGTGATCCCGTTAATGCGATGCCGGGGCCCGGGGGCCGGCCACTGGAAGGGACTCACGTGTTCAAGACGGTACTGATGATCGAAAAGGCTCTCTCCGACGCGGACGTGGAACTCGTCACCACGCTCCACAGCGACGAGAAGGTCTCCTTCGTCGTCCTGATGCAGCCGCGCGGCAAGCAGGACGAGCTGCTGCGGGCGCTGGACGACGTGGCGCTCGGCCACCTCGACAAGGTGGTGCACGAGCACGACGAGTCCGAGTCCGGGCCGACCGTGGCCTCCGAGTCGCTCGAACACAGCCTGCGCCACCTGCGCGCCGCCGGGGCCGAGGCGGTCGGCGAGCTGGTCGAGGAGAAGCCCCTGGACCGGCTGCGGGCGGCGGTCGAGGAGCACCGCGCGGACGAGGTGGTGGTGCTCACCTCACCGCACTTCGTGGAGGAGTTCTTCCACCGCGACTGGGCCTCCCAGGCCCGGCACAAGGTGGGGGTCCCGGTGCTGCGGCTGTTCGCCAGCGACTCCTAGGGATCCCGACCGGTGGTGCAGAATCGTCCTTGCGGTCCGCCCGCGAGGACGATTCCCCATCCCGTCCGCCCGACCATTCCGCCCCCGCCCTACGGAGCCCCGCCTTGAACGACGCCGCGCACGACCTGCACGCCCCGCACTTCATCGGCATCGGCGGCGCCGGGATGTCCGGCCTGGCGAAGATCCTCGCGGTGCGCGGCGCCAGCGTCTCCGGCAGCGACTCCAAGGAGTCCGAGACCGTCCTCGCGCTGCGCGCCCTCGGCGCGACCGTGCACGTCGGCCACGCCGCCGAGCACGTGCCGGACGGCACCAGCAGCGTGGTGGTCTCCAGCGCGATCCGCGCCGACAACCCGGAGCTGGCCGCCGCCCACGAGCGCGGCATCCCGGTGGTGCACCGCTCCGACGCGCTGGCCGCCCTGATGGGCGGCCGCCGGGCGCTGGCGGTGGCCGGCACCCACGGCAAGACCACCACCACCAGCATGCTCGCCGTCGCCCTCGGCGAGCTGGGCCTGGACCCGTCCTACGCGATCGGCGGCGACCTCGACACGCCCGGCTCCAACGCCCACCACGGCGCCGGCGAGATCTTCGTCGCCGAGGCCGACGAGAGCGACCGCAGCTTCCACAAGTACGCGCCCGAGGTGGCGATCGTGCTCAACGTGGAGCTGGACCACCACGCCAACTACGCGTCGATCGAGGAGATCTACGAGTCCTTCGAGACCTTCGTCGGCCGGATCACCCCCGGCGGCACCCTGGTGGTCTCCGCCGACCACGACGGCGCCCGCGAGCTGACCGCCCGGGTGGCCGGCCGCGAGGGCCTCACCGTGGTGACCGTCGGCGCCGCCGAGGACGCCGACGTCCGGGTCCGCTCGGTGGTCGCCCGTGGCATGACCAGCGAGGTCACCGTCGAGCTGGACGGCGCCGAGCTGTCCTTCACCGTCTCGGTGCCCGGCCGGCACTACGCGCACAACGCGGTCGCCGCGCTGGCCGCCGGCGTCGCGCTGGGCGTCCCGGCCGCCGACCTGGCCAAGGCCCTGGGCGCCTACACCGGCGTGCGGCGCCGCCTCCAGCTCAAGGGCGAGGCCGGCGGCGTCCAGGTGATCGACTCCTACGCCCACCACCCCACCGAGATGACCGCCGACCTGGAGGCGATCCGAGAGGGCCTGGAGGGCGAGGGCCGGGTGCTGGTGGTCTTCCAGCCGCACCTGTTCAGCCGCACCCAGCAGCTCTCCGAGGAGATGGGCCAGGCCCTGGCGCTGGCCGACGCCTCGGTGGTGCTGGACATCTACCCGGCCCGCGAGGACCCGATCCCCGGCGTGACCAGCGAGCTGATCATCGACGCCGCCCACCGGGCCGGCGCCGACGTCACCGCCGAGCACTCCTTCGCCGCCGCCCCCGCCGTGCTGGCCGGCCTGGCCCGCCCCGGCGACCTGCTGCTCACCATGGGCGCCGGCGACGTCACCAACCTGGGCCCCGCCATCCTGGAGGAGATCCGGGGAAGCGTGCAGCACCTCTCGAACGTTGCCTCCAACGTCTGACGTACCCCGACCGGGAGCCGTGATGAGCTACGAGATCGAGAAGACCGAGGCCGAGTGGCGGGACGAGCTGAGCCCCGAGGAGTACCACGTGCTCCGCGAGGCCGGCACCGAGCGCCCGTTCACCGGTGAGTACACCGACACCAAGACCGTCGGCGTCTACGGCTGCCGGGCCTGCGGCGCGGAGCTGTTCAGCTCCGAGACCAAGTTCGACAGCCACTGCGGCTGGCCGTCGTACTACGCGCCGCTGGCCGGGGACCGGGTCCAGTACATCGAGGACACCACGCTCGGCATGCGCCGGGTCGAGGTGCGCTGCGCCCGCTGCGGCGGGCACCTGGGCCACGTCTTCGAGGGCGAGGGCTACGGCACGCCGACCGACCAGCGGTACTGCATCAACAGCGTCTCGCTGACGCTGAAGCCGGCCGAGTAGCGCCGGCCGGTCGCGCCGCGAGGGCCCGGGTTTCCGTACGGACGGACACCCGGGCCCTCGTACGTCCCGGGGCGCCGGGGCTCAGGCCGTCGGGGCGAAGCGGACCGGGAGGTGGACCAGGGCCCGGTGGAACGGGCCGGGGCGCCAGAGCAGGTCCTCGGCCGGAGTGGCCAGTTCCAGGTCGCTGAGCCGGCTGGTCAGCTGCTCGATCGCGGTGATCGCGATCAGCAGCGCCGGGTCCCGGGCCGGGCAGCCGTGCGGGCCCGCCGCCCAGGCCAGGTGGGCGCTCTCGCCGCTGCGCAGTTCGGTGCCGTCGGTGGGCGGCGCGGCCTGCGAGTTGGCGGCCGCGTAGGAGACCAGCACCAGGGTGCCGGCCGGGATCTCCCGGCCGTGGAAGGTGATGTCGTAGCGCGGGTAGTGGGCGGAGAGGTTGGCCAGCGGCGGCTCGTGCCAGAGCACCTCGTCGATCGCCTGGTAGGCGGTCATCGCGCCGCCGATGAGGGAGCCGGCGTAGCGGGCGTCGGTGAGCAGGCGCAGCAGGGCGTTGCCGATCAGGTTGGTGGTCGGCTCGTGCCCGGCGATCATGGTGAGGGTGATCTGCCGGATCACCTCGTCGTCCTCCAGCCCGGCCGGGTGGGTGACGAACCAGGAGGTGAGGTCGTGCCGGGGCCGCGCGCGCCGCTCGGCGACCATGGCGGTGACCACCGCGACGAGGTCCCCGTACGCGACGACGGCCTTCTCGGTGGACTCGATCATCCCGGCGATCCCGGCGACCAGCCGGGCGCGGTGCTCCTCGGGCACGCCGAACCAGGTGGTGAGGACGAAGGCCGGCAGCTGGCGGGCGTACTGGGCGATCAGGTCGGCGGTGCCGGCCGCCTCGAAGCGGTCGACGAGCTGGTGGGCGACCTCGGCGACCCGGCGCTGGAGCCGGTGCGGTTCGAGCAGGGCGAGGCCGTCGGTGATCACCGCTCGGTAGCGCGCGTGCACCTCGCCGTCGCTGAACAGGGCGGTCGGGCGGTAGCCGAGCACCGGCAGCAGCGGGTTGTCGGGGGCGACGGTGCGCTGCCAGGCGCGGGAGTCCTTGGAGAAGGTGTCGGTGTCGCGCAGCAGGTCCAGGGCGGCCTGGTAGTCGGTGACCAGCAGGGCCTCGACGCCGGGCGCGATCTCCACCGGGGCGACCGCGCCGTAGCGGCGCAGCCGGTCGTAGACCAGCTGCGGGTCGGCGGCGAAGACCGGGCCGTAGATCGGGGTCGGGCGGGTGTCGGTGGTCACGGGCGCTCCTCGGCGGCGGAGGCGGCAGGGGTGGCGGGCAGGCCGTCGAGGACGTGCTCGGCCAGCGCGATCAGCGCGTCCAGGCTGGCACCGCGCTCGCGGGCGTCGCAGAGCAGCAGCGGGGTGGCGGGGTGCAGGTCCAGGTGGGCGCGCAGCACCTCGATCGAGTGGACCGGCGCGTCCGGGAAGCAGTTGACGGCGACGGCGTAGGGCAGGCCCTGCTCCTCGACCATGTCCATGATCTCGAAGGAGTCGGCGAGCCGGCGGGTGTCGGCGAGCACCAGCGCGCCGAGGGCACCGCGGGCGATGTCCTGCCAGAGCGGGAAGAAGCGGCGCTGGCCGGGGGTGCCGAACATGTAGAGCACGAGGTTGCCGGGCAGGGTCAGCCGGCCGAAGTCGACGGCGACCGTGGTGGTGGCCTTCTCGGGCAGGCCCGCCAGGTCGTCGACCGGCCGTCCGGTCTCGGTCATCGCCTCCTCGGTGTGCAGGGTGGCGATCTCGGAGAGGGTGCGGATGAGCGTCGTCTTGCCGACCCCGAACGGGCCGGCCACCACCAGCTTCATCAGCGTCTGGTCCCGGTCGGGCAGGTAGCCCACCCGGCTCGGCCGGTCGGCCGGGCTACCGGAGCGCACGGAGTCCAACGAGGAGCCTCTCGACGATGGAGCGGTCGGTCTGCTGGGCGCGCGGGATCGGCGCGCGGGCGCGCAGGCAGCCCGCCTCGACCAGGTCGGCCGCGAGGAAGACGGTGGCGCTGACCGGCAGGCGCAGGTGCGCGGCGGCCTCCACCACGGTCAGCGCGCCGGGGCGCAGCAGTTCCCAGAGCCGCTGGTGTTCGGGTTCCAGGTCGCGGGGCGGTTCGACGCGGTCCGCGAACAGCACGGTGAGCCGGTCGAAGCCGGCGGTGCCGGGGCGGCTGCGGCCGCCGGTGGCCAGGTAGGCGGGCACCATCCGCCTGCGGGGTACGGCGGTCATGATCGGACGGTGGTGTCCTGCTGCCGGGTCGGACTCGCGAGGGCACGGCCCAGGGCGGCTACCTGTACCTGCATCTGGTAGGCCACGTTGCCGAGTTGGGCCTCCGGGGAGGTGAACACGGCGAGCGAGGTGTTCTCCCCGGCCGGGACGACGACGGCGTAGCCGAGGTCGGACTCGACCACGGTCTGGGCCAGCCGGGGCCGTTCGGTGTCGGTGAAGGCGCTGGTGAACGCGCGGGCGGCGGCGTGCACGGTGGCGGTCATCGCGGCGACCCGCTCGGCGGAGGCGCGGTCGAGCCCGTCCGAGGCTCCCTCGACGAGGCCGTCACCGGTGGCGATGACCGCGTGCAGCACCCCCGGCAGTTCCAGCAGCGGGGTCAGCACCCACGAGATCTCGTCGGTGGTGGTCGGGCTGGGCGTGCTGGTCACTGCTCGGCTCCTTCGGGGGTCGGGGCGGTCGGGCGGACGGTGGTGCGGGCACCGGTGTCGCGGGCGGCCGCGGTCGGGCCGGTCCCAGCGGTCGTGCTGGTCGTGCTGGGCTCGGCGGTCGCGCTGGTCCCGCGGGCGGCCTGCGCCACGGCGGCGCGGCCGGAGTCGGTGCCCTCCTGGAGCGCCTGCCAGTGGGCGGCGGCGCGCTCGGGCGTCCGCTCGGGGGCCCGGGCGGGCGGCTCGGCCGGTGCGGCGGACGGCCGGGCGGCGGGCCCGGGTGCGCCGGGGCCGTCGGCGGTGGCCGGTCGGCGGCGTCGCCGGCTGGGCAGGCCGGTGCCGTCGTCGACCGGGTCGGCGGGGCCGGCCGGCGCGTCGGGCACCGCGTGGATGGCGGGCGCGGGGTGCGGGCCCGGCTGGTTGTGCCGGTCGGCGAGCGGGGGCGGCCCGTCGCCCTCGTCGGCGTCGCGCATCGGCGGGACGGCCTGGACGGTGGGCGCGGGGGCCGGGCCCGCGCCGGCCCGCAGCGGCAGCGGGGTGAGCACCGACAGCGGCTGCTCGTCGTCGACGACGGTCACCAGCGCGGCCGGGATGCGCAGGATGGTGCGCATCCCGCCGTACGGCGAGGGCTCGATGTGGCAGGAGAAGCCGTACTGGCGGGCCAGTTTGCCGATCACCGCGAAGCCGGTCTTGGGCGGGTTGCCGAGTTCGGTGAGCAGGACGTCGGGCGGGCCGGCCAGCAGTCGGCGGGCCCGGCGCAGCTGGTCGTCGTCCATGCCGATGCCGCTGTCGTCGATGATCACCAGCGCGCCGCGGCCGCCCTGCTGGACGGTGACCGGGATGTCGGTCTCCGGGTGCGAGTAGGCGGAGGCGTTGGCGAGGAGTTCGGCGACGGTGATGGCCAGCGGCTCGGCGGCCCGGGCGACCACGGCGAGCCGCTGCTCGCGCAGGTGGTTGGCGACCTTGATCCGGGCGTAGCCGGGCACCCGGGAGAGCGCGCCGACCACCACTTCGGCGAGCGGCGAGTCGGTGCGGGCCAGGCCGGGCCAGGCTTCGCAGAGCACGGCGACGGTCTGGATCCGGCGCAGCGCGACCTCGTTGCGGAAGTCGACCTCCAGCAGCCGGGGGTCGTCGTTGTCGTGCTGGAGCTGCTGGACCAGGCTCTGGATCTGGTAGAGCAGGGTCTGGATCCGGGAGGTGGCGCCGCGCATGGCGGCGCGGGCGGCGGCGTCGACGCGTTCGCGCTCGTCGGTGAGGGCGGCGGAGGCGGCGTCCAGGACGGACTGCAGCGCCCGGACGGTCTCGGGGCCGACGGCCTTCCCGTCCAGCGGGCCGACCAGCGGGGCGTTGGCGTGGCTGAGCCGGACGGCGGTGGCGGCCACCCGTTCCTGGGCGAGGTGGCCGATCTCGGCGAGCACGGCGGCGGTGTGCTCCTCGGCGGCGGTGAGCCGCTGCTCGGCCTCCTCGGCCCGGGTGTTCGCGGCGGCGGCCCGCTGGTCGGTCTCCCGGATGGCGTCCTCGGCGGCACGGGCCCGGTTCTCGGCCTCCCGGGTGCGCTCCTCGGCGGCCCGGTAGCGGCTCTCGGCGTGGTGGGTCTCCTCGGTGGCGCGCCGGGCGGCCTCCTGTGCCTCGCGCAGTTGCTGCTCGGCGCGGGCCAGCCGGCCTTCGGCGGCGCGGGCGCGTTCCTCGCCGTGGCCGCGGGCGGTCTCGGCGGCGACCGCCCGGGTGAGGGCCCGGGCCCGGCCGCGGGCGAGCACGCCCGCCGTGGCGGCGGCGACCAGCGCCAGGACGATCAGCGCAATCTGCGCGATCTGCGTCATCGAAGTCCTCGGGAGTCCTCTGGGGGTCCGGCTGGTCGGCTGCTGCCGGTACCGGGGCCGGCGGTGGTCCGGCCCGGGCGCGGCGGGCGGTCCCGGGCGGTCAGTCCCGGGCGGCGGCGGCGCGCGGGCGCGGGCTGCGGGCGGCGTCCTCGGCCAGTTCGCGGGCCACCTGGGCGACCTGGCCCATGGCCTCCAGGACGTTCGGCACCTCGGTGCCGTCCAGGTGCCGGTACTCGGCGGCGACGGTGAGCACCAGCCGCTCGGGCAGGCCGAGTTCGGGGTGGCGCTGCTCGGCTATCACCCGCCGGGCGGCGTCGAGCGCGGGGATCCCGGCGGCGTGCAGGGCGTGCGCGCGCTCCCGGACGTACGTCAGGTAGGCGATGTGGTGGCGGACGCCGTCGCGGTCGAGCACGGGGCCGTGGCCGGGGACGAAGATCTCGGCGCCGGTGGCCAGGATCCGCTCGCAGGCGGTGATCACGTTCTCCAGCGGGCCGGCCCAGTGCACCGGGTGGTCGCCGGGGTACTCGGGGGTCGAGCCGAAGATCACGTCGCCGGTGAAGACGGCGCGCTGGTACGGGAGGTGGACGATCAGGTCGCCGCCGGTGTGGGCGGCGGGCAGGCCGGTCACCTGCACCGGGTACTCCCCCACCCGCAGTTCCAGCTCGCCGGTGAAGACGGTGTCCGGGTGCACGGGGTCGGTGGCGGACCAGTCGAACCGTCCGAAGTGCTCCCGGAGGTAGCCGCCGAGCGGGGAGTCCGGGTCGCCGCCGACGACGAGGGCGTGCTGCTGCTGCGGGGTGGGCTCGTAGTGGATGTGCTCCAGCGCCTCGCGGGTGGAGATCACCTCGGCGTCCGGGACGACTCCGGCGCCCCACAGGTGGTCGCCGTTGGCGTGGGTGACGATCACCCGGTCGACCTCGACCCCGGCCGGCAGCAGGCGGCGGCTGGCGGCGAGGAACTCCCCGGCCAGGGCGGGGTCGTAGGGGGTGTCGATCCAGAGCGCGGTCTTCGCCGAGGCCAGCAGCCCGCAGTTGGCCAGGCCCCAGCCCCGCTTCGGGGGGAGCCACACGTACAGGTCCTCGGCAATCGCGCTCACGTTCGCACGGTTGATCGTCATGTGCGCGATTATGCCCAAAGTGTGTCAGGAGCGGGGCAAAACCTGTACGGCCGCGAGGAGTTACTGCCCCAGACTCTCCCGAGCTGTCCGGTTTCGCCCCTCCTGGTCGAGACCAATCGTCTCAACCGTCGGGACGACCCGTGGACACCTCGCCCCGGAATCCCGACGGGACGTCGGACCGGGGCGCGGGCAGGGTGCGGCAGACCTCGACCGTGACGTCGACGGTGTCCAGGCCTATCACCCGCCCCTCCACCGCGACGAATCCTTTCTCCCCCGAGCGGAAGAGCGCCGCCAGCGGGGAGTTGCGGCTCGCCGAGGTCAACGCCTCCACCGCCATCGCGGAGCCGAAGGCGAACACCCCGCAGAGCACGACGCAGGGCGCCTGCCGGGGCGTGCGGGTCACGAAGATGAAGCCGTGGTCCCGGATCAGCTCCCCGGCCGGGTTGTACAGCGCCTCGAAGGTCATTCCGCCCCACCGGGCGCGGGCCTCGTCCGGGTACTCGATGGCGAAATCCGGGAACACCGCGTCCAGTACCCCGCCGGAATAGGAGTTGACGCTCGGGCCCCCGATCGAGAACGTCGGCATCCGCGGATCCTGCGCTCCGGCCACCACCAGCTCGATCGTCGCCTTCCGGTTGACCTTCCGCAGCAGGTCGGTGAGCCCCGCTATCGCCCTGGCCTCGGCCATCGGCATGAACAGCACGTTCTTCGGCCCGCGGCTGGTCAGCTGGCAGCCGTCCGTGGTGAAGGCGAACTCCGCGACCTCGATGCTCGGCGTGATGATCTGCACCCGGCTGTACGGCGCCAGTAGCGCCCGCAGGAAGCCGTAGCGCAGGAACAGTCTGGTCCGGGCGAGGGAGCGGGCCGCGAGGAAGCCGATCACGGCCGGAACCGATGCGATGAACACCTGGAGCAGGATCTCCATATCATCCCCACGGAGAAAGACTCGACCACGAACTGTGTGCCCTGGTTAAGTCCCCTCCGTGGCCGGAAATACCCCCCTCGCGGCAATTCCGACCGTCAGGATCGCCGCACCCGGTGTCACTTCAGGCGCTTGATCCCCTTGCGTTCCCCCGCGCACCGCTCGTACCCCAGCCACGCGTTGATCGCGAGCATCGGCGCATTGGTCTCGTCGTTGGAGGTGTACGCGCGCCGGTAGCCCGCCGCGGCCGCCAGGCGCAGCGACTCCAGCTTGGCCAGCTTGCTCAGCCCGCGCCCGCGGAACTCCCGGCGGCAGGCGGTGAACGCGGACCAGTAGCGGTCCACCCCGTCGGTCTGCGCCATGCTGAACGCGGCCGGTTCGCCGTCCACCACGGCGACGACGGTCAGCGCCCGGTCCAGGTCCGGCCGGGCCCAGTCGCCCCGCAGCCAGTCCTCGTAGTCCAGGGCGTCCATCAGCACCTCGCCGGGCTCGTCCTGGATGGCGTCCGCCTCGACCAGGAACAGCGGGCGCGGGTCGGCCGCCCACTCCTCGGCCGGGCGCAGCTCGACGCCGGCCGGCCGTACGGGCGCCGGCGGGAGCGGCAGCGCCAAGTCCCGTCCGCCGAACTGCGCCGCGCGCCCGAGCTCGTAGCCCCGGGCGGCGGCGAAGGCCAGCGAGGCGGGCTCGTCGTCCACCCAGCTGTGCAGCTCGCTCACCCCGTGCCCGGCCAGGTGCCGTTCGGCCGCGGCCAGCAGCGCGGTGGCCGCGCCGCGCCGCCGGAACTGCGGCAGCACGCTGCCGTTGGCGTACCCGACGCCGGTGGTCGTCGTCCCGAGCAGCACCGCGCAGCGCACCGCGCCGGCCACCCGGCCGTCCAGCTCGGCGACGAAGGTGCGGAAGTGCTCGCCCGGGCTCTGCCGGCCGTTCAGCCAGAGCAGGGCCTCGGAGGTCATCACCAGGTGCTCGCGCCCGGCCCGGTGGGCGGCGGCCACGGCCTCGGCGTCGTCGGGGCGGAAGTCACGGATCGTCAAAGAAGTCATGGGTTCCCACGCTAGCCCCGCGGCCCGTCCGGCGCCTTCGAATTTCCCCTCGCCGGTGCGCCTCACCTGCGGCGACGGCCCCGGCTCGGGACCAAAGTCCCTCACCCCCGCAACGGCAAGCTCAAATAATGCTCTGAGAAGACCGGGCGGGGCTTGGCAGTCGCCCCACCCGGGGACATCCTCAGCAACACGGCCGCGCGGTCCTGGCGACGAAGCCCGCACCACCCGGCGGCCTCCCCACCCGGCCCTCCGAAAGGGGGCGCACCGATGACCTCCCCTGCCCTGGACCTGCCCGGCTCCGCCACCCCGGCGCGGGACGGCGCGCCCCGCCTCGGCGTCGGCCTCGGCTGGCGCAGCGAGATCGACACCGTCGTCGAACGCCAACCCGGCCTGGACTGGGTCGAGGTGGTCGCCGAGAACATCTGCGCCGACCACCTGCCCGAGTCCCTGACGGTCCTGCGCGCCCGCGGCGTCACCGTCGTCCCGCACGGCGTGGCGCTCGGCCTCGGCGGCGCCGACCTGCCCGACCCCGCCCGACTCGCCGAGCTCGCCGGGGCGGCGCTCGCCCTCGACTCCCCCCTGGTCACCGAACACCTGGCGTTCGTCCGGGCCGGCGGCCTGGAGGCCGGCCACCTGCTGCCCGTCCCCCGCACCCGGGACTCGCTGCGGGTGATCGCCGAGAACGTCCGGATCGCCCAGGACCAGCTCCCGGTGCCGCTCGCCCTGGAGAACATCGCCGCCCAGCTGGCCTGGCCCGACGACGAGCTGACCGAGGGGCAGTTCCTCGCCGAGCTGGTCGAGCGGACCGGCGTCCGGCTGCTGATCGACGTCGCCAACCTGCACACCAACCGGGTCAACCTCGGCATCGACCCGGCCGCCGAACTGGACCGCCTGCCGCTGGAGGCGCTCGCCTACGTCCACGTCGCCGGCGGCACCCTGGTCGACGGCGTCTGGCACGACACCCACGCCCACCCCGTCACCGAACCGGTGCTGGAGGTCCTGGCCGAACTCTGCGCACGGGTCGCACCACCCGGCGTCCTGCTGGAACGGGACGCCGACTTCCCGCCGCCCAGCGAGCTGGCCGGCGAACTGGACGCCATCCGCCGGGTGCTGGAGGGGAGCACCCCGCGGACGGCCCCACCCGCCCCCCGCGCCGAGCCCCGGGAGACCGCGGCGGGCGCGTGCCCGAGCGGCACCCGCGCCCGGCTGGCGCGGCGCCAGGCGGACCTGCTCGCCGCCCTGGTGGCCGGCGGGCCCGTCCCGCCCGGCTTCGACCCGGACCAGGTCCGCGCCCAGTCCACCGGCCTGGCCACCAAACGGCGGGACACCGTCGCCAAGGTGGCCCCCGAACTGCCCCGCCTGCTCGGCCGGCCGTACGGGCCGCTGTTCCTCGACTACGCCCGCCGGCACCCGCAGACCGGCGGCTACCGCGCCGACGCCCGGGCCTTCGCCGCCTGGGCGCTCGCCGACGGCGGCCCGCTCGCCGCCGAGCACCGCCGGTCCCTGGAGCAGTGGCTCCACCCGGCCGCCGAGCCGCCGCCCGGCGCGTTCGCCCGTCTGCGCCGAGCCCTGCGGCGCTGAGCACCCGTCTTCACCGCACACCTTCGGGGGGAACCCGCCCATGTGGCACAACACCTACTTCGTTATCCCCGCCGTCCTGCTGGTGGCGGCCTCGCTGTACGCGTCCCGGACCAAGCAGCGGGTCGGCCACGTCCCGCGCGTCCAGGGCCTGCCGGGCCGCGGCCTGCCGCTGATGGACACCGCCTTCCTGTCCGGCGGCCCCGGCCGGGTCTTCGACACCGCCCTGATCCGGATGCACCTCTCCGAGCGGGCCGTGATCAGCCGCGCCGGCCTGGTCACCCTCACCGGGCACAAGCCGTACGACGCCGTCGACCAGGCCGTCCTGGACGCCGTCGGCCCGGGCCGCAGCCGTGAACTCGCCCCGCTGCGCCGGGCCGTGATGCGCTCCGCCGCCGTGCAGGAGATCGGCGACCGGCTCGCCGACCGCGGCCTGATGCGCCACCCCGAGCGGCTGCGGCGGGCCCGCACCGCCCGGCGGCTGCTCTGGCTCGCGCTGCTCGGCGTCGCCGTCTCGACCGTCCTCGCCTACGTGCTGGACGACGGCGGCGCCGGCTCCGACCGCCCCGCGCCGTGGGTCCCCGTGGTGCTCCTGGTCTTCGGCGTGATCAGCCTGCTCGTCACCTGGCCGGCCAAGGGCCGGATCACCCCGGCCGGGCGGCGCCAGCTCTCCCTGATGAAGGTCGGCACGCCGTGGACGCCGAGCACCGGCCTGTCGCCGAAGATGACCGGCGGCGCGCTGCTGGGCGCCCTCGCGCTCGGCGGGCTGGCCGCCGCCGGGCTGGAGGACGACGAGCTGCAGTCCGCGATGCTGGCCGCAGCCGCCCAGGACGAGGCGATGAAGTCGGCCGCCGCGAGCTCCTACGCCTCCTCCTCGACGGGCTCCTCCAGCAGCTTTCCCCCCAGCTCGTGCAGCTCGTCCGGGTCCTCCTGCGGGGGCTCCACGGCCTGGTGCGGCTCCTCCCACTCCGGCTCCTCCGGCTGCGGGGGAAGCAGCAGCAGCTGCGGATCCTCGTCCTCCGGCTGCGGCTCCGGCTCCAGCAGTTGCGGCTCCTCCTCGTCGAGCTGCGGGTCCTCCTCCTCCAGTTGCGGGTCGTCCTCGTCGAGCTGCGGTGGCGGCGGCGGCTGCGGCTCCTGACGTCACAGTTCGGTATCGCGGTCCGGGAAGCCGTTCCCCGCGCCGTCAGCCCAGGCATACAACAAGCCCATGTGGTTGCTGTTCCTGATACCGGCGTGCGTCGCGGCGGTCCTCTCGTGTCTCCGGCTCGTCCGGACGACCGCCACCGCCGACGCCCTGGCCGAGGCGGACGGCCTGCGCCCGCCCGAGGCCGTCGGGATCGGGCTGTACGAGACGGCCTACCTGGCGGGCGGCCCGGACCGGGTGGTCGAACTCGCCCTCGTCCTGATGGCCGGCCGGGGCCGGCTGCACCTGGCCCACACCGGCTGGACCACGGTGGTCGACCCCCGGGGCCGCAGCCGCCTGGAGCGCGCGGTCATCGTGACCGTCGGCCCCGACGGCCAGTGCCGCACCGACGGGCTGCGCCGGTCGATGGCCGAGCACCCGACCGTCCTGGAGATCGGCGCCCGGCTCTCGCTGGCCGGCCTGGCCACCCCGGCCCTGGTCCAGCGCAGCACCGTCCTGGTGGTCCGGCAGGTGCGGCACGCACTGCTGCTGACGCTCCTCCTGCTGGCCGCCGCGCTGACCCTCACCGGCTTCACCGGCGGTGACACCGTCGCCCCGCTCGCCTGGTTCTCGCTGCCGCTGGTGCTCACCTCGGGCACCCTGCTGATGGCCCGGGTCGACGTCTACCCCTACACCCGCTGGGCGTCCCCGGTCGGCCAGGAGGTGCTGCGCGAGGTCCGCCCGGCCCGCCAGCACGGCCTCGCCGACGACGAGGAGCGCGAACTGCTCACCGCCGTCGCCATGAACGGCCCCGCCGTCCTCCCCGACCCCCGCCTGCGCGCCGCCCTCCGCCCCCACCGGACGTGACACGCGAAACGGGGCCCGCCGAAGCGGACCCCGTTCACCGATACCGCGGAACTCAGGCCAGGCCGTTGAGCAGTTCGCTGAGCGGCTTGCGGCGGCCGGTGAAGAACGGCACCTCCTCGCGGACGTGCAGCCGGGCCCGGGAGGGGCGCAGGTCGCGCATCAGGTCGACGATGCGGTGCAGCTCGTCCGCCTCGAAGGCGAGCAGCCACTCGTAGTCGCCGAGCGCGAACGAGGCCACCGTGTTGGCCCGCACGTCCGGGTAGCCGCGGGCCATCTGGCCGTGCTCGGCGAGCATCGCGCGCCGCTCGGCGTCCGGCAGCAGGTACCACTCGTAGGAGCGGACGAACGGGTACACGCAGACGTAGTCGCGCGCGCGCTCGTCGGCGAGGAACGCCGGGATGTGCGACTTGTTGAACTCGGCGGGGCGGTGCAGCGCCATGTTGGACCAGACCGGCTCCAGCTGGCGGCCCAGGCCGGTGCGGCGGAAGCGGTTGTACGCCTCCTGAAGGTCGTCCGAGTCCTCGGCGTGCCACCAGACCATGAGGTCGGCGTCCGCGCGCAGACCGGACACGTCGTACGTGCCGCGCACCGTCACGTCCTTCGCGGCCAGCTGGGCGAACAGCTCGTCGACCTCGGCGGCCAGCGCCGTGCGGTCCTCGGGCAGCGTGCCCTTGAGCTTGAACACCGACCACATGGTGTAGCGGATGACCTGGTTCAGGTCGCGCGCCTTCTTCTTCTCGGGCTGCTGCTCCGGCTGCCGCTCAACGGTCTCAGTCATGCGCCCATTGTCCTCTCCGTGGAACCTTCCCCGGTTGCCGGGGTCAACAGTTTGTCGAGGGCCGCCACCGCGGCGGCCGCCGAGCCGATGCAGGCCGGAATGCCGACCCCGTCGTACGCGGCGCCGCACAGCGCCAGTCCCCCCACCCCGGCGGCCGCCGCCCGGACCCGGGCCACCCGGTCCAGGTGGCCCACCGGGTACTGCGGCAGGCCCGCCCGGAAGCGCGAGACGGCGGTGTCGTACGGCCGGGCGGTCAGGCCGATCGCCTCCCCGAGGTCCGCCAGCGACCGGGCCACCAGCTCCTCGTCCGGCAGCTCCAGCGCCTCCTCCTCGCGGTAGCGGCCCAGCGAGGTGCGCAGCAGGAACGCGTCCGGGGCGGAACGCTCCAGCCAGCCCCACTTGTTGGAGGAGAAGGTCGACGCCTTGATCCGCCGCCCGTCCACCGGCGGCACCAGGAACCCGCTGCCGGCCGGCAGCTCCGCCAGGTCGGCCCGGCGGAACGCCAGGGTCACCAGCGCCATGCCCGCGTACTCGACGGCGTCCAGCTCGGCGGCGGCCGCCGGCGCGTCCGCGCGCAGCAGCCGGGCCGCGGCCGGCGCCGGGACGGCCAGCACCACGGCGTCCGCGTGCAGCACCTCGCCGTCGCCGGTCACCACCCGCCAGCCCCCGGGGGTGCGGCGCAGCCCGTCCACCGACGTACCGGTGCGCAGGTCCACGCCCGCCTTCCGGCAGGCGGCGGCGACGGCCTCCGGCAGGGTGCCGAGCCCGCCGCGCAGGCCCTGGAACACCGGGGTGCCGACCACCTTCGGCCGCGAGGCCAGCTCGTGCACCCCGTCGACCAGGGAGCCGCCGCCCCGCGCGATCGCCAGCAGCTGCGGCACGGCGGCGCGCAGCGAGATCTCGTCGGCCCGCCCGGCGTAGACGCCGCCCAGCAGCGGCTCGACCAGCCGGTCCACCACCTCCTGGCCCAGCCGGTCGGCGACGTAGCGGCCGATCGCCACGTCGTCCCCGACCTCGGTGGCGCCCTCGTGCCGGGCCCGCTCCAGCCCCTCGGCGGTGAGCACCCCGGAGGCCGCCAGCGCGTCCAGATCGCCCGGGACGCCCATCACCTGCCCGCCCGGCAGCGGGCGCAGCGCGCCCCGCGTCCAGATCGAGGCCTTCGCGGTGGTCGGCGGCTCCAGTTCCTCGCCCAGCCCGACCGCCCGCGCCAGCTCCACCGCCTCCGGCCGCCGCGCGAGCATCGACTCGGCCCCCAGGTCCACCCGGACCCCGCCGACCTCGCCGCCCCGCAGCTTCCCGCCGACCCGCTCCGACGCCTCCAGCAGCGTCACCCGCGCCCGCACCGGCCCCCCGGCGGCCCCGCTCAGAAAAGCGGCCGCAGCCAGCCCCGCGATCCCACCACCGACGACGACGACCTGTGCATCCGACATGCCTCGCAGTCTCGCAGGTCTTTACACCGGGCCCTCAATCCGCCAGCGCGTTCAGATCGATCATGATCGGAAACGGCACCGGGCGCTCCAACGCCTCCCGGAAGATCCCGGCGGGCACGTACGCAGAGGTCGCCTGGTCCAGCTCGTAGACGTGTACAGCCGGCCGACCGCCCTCCTCCTCCTCGACGATCCAGTAGTGCGGGATCCCTGCCTCGGCATACTTGCGGACCTTGACGAAACGGTCACGGTCTACGGACTCGGGCGAGACGACCTCGATGACGAGCAAGACTTCATCGGGAGTGAACTGCGTGCGCTTTCTCTCGAAATTGGCCTTGACGACGAGAACGTCCGGCTCAGGACGGTTCCGCCTGTCGAGCTTGATCGACATCTCCCGCCCGACCCTGGCCCCTTCCGGGACCTGGGGAATCAGCGCCATCTTCAGGTTGTCCACAACTTCACCGTGCCACCAGCGCTGCGGAGACATCATGAAGACCAGTGCTCCATCGATCAGTTCGGTGTGCCGCGGCGCCTGCGGCAGGTGGTCGAGGTCATCGGCAAACCAGCCCTCGTCTCTGGGCGCGTACATCCAGTCCGGCAGCTCGCTCATGCTCCCAAGATAGCGAGTTCCGAGGCCCTTCGAGCCGCTGCCTAGGCTGTGTGCTATGGAACCGATCGTGGTGAGTGCGTGTCTGGCCGGGGTGCCGTGCCGGTACGACGGGCGGGCGAAGACCTCGCCGGACGTGGTGGAGCTGGTCGAGGCGGGGCGGGCGGTGGTGGTGTGCCCGGAGGGGGCCGGCGGGCTGCCGACCCCGCGCCCGCCGGCGGAGATCGTCGGCGGGGACGGCGCGGACGTGCTGGACGGCCGGGCCCGGGTGGTGGACGCGACGGGCGCGGACTGTACGGCGGAGTTCGTGGCCGGGGCCCGGGCGGCGCTGGCGGCGGCCGAGGCCGCGGGGGCGCGGCGGGCGGTGCTGATGGCGCGCAGCCCGTCCTGCGGCTGCGGGCGGGTGTACGACGGGACGTTCACCGGGGAGCTGCGTCCCGGGGACGGGGTGACGGCGGCGCTGCTGCGGCGGGCGGGCGTCGAGGTTGTCCGGTCCGCCGCCGAGCTGTGATCGAGTCGCGACCTTCCGGCGGGGTCCGCTCGGGGCGTTCCTTCGTCCAATGGGGAGATCTCACAGCGGACTTGGGGAGGGCTTCGGAATGGGGAGACGGGCAGGGGCGGGGGCGCTGGCGGTAGCGACCGCGGGCGTGCTGCTGGTCGGGGCGTGCAGCGCCGACGGTGCGGGCCGGGCGGGGGAGGCGGCGAAGGCGGACGCCGTCGCCCCGGCGGCACCGGCGGCCGCGCCGAGCGCCGCCGGGACGGCGCCGGCGGCGGGGGCGAGCGCCCAGCCGGTCGCGGACAACCGGCTGATCGCGTACACCGCGCAGTTGACGCTGCGGACCGGGGATGTCGCCCAGGTGCTGGCGAAGGCCCGGGAGTTGACGGCGGCCGCGGGCGGCTACGTCGGCGCCGAGTCGGTCTCCGGCGCGGTGGAGGGCGGGCCGGGGAGCACGGCGGGGGGCGAGGCGGGCGGCCAGCTGACGCTGAGGATCCCCTCCGCCGCCTACCAGCAGACGCTGGACCAGCTGGCCGCGCTGGGCCAGGTGGTGTCCCGCAGGAGCCAGGCGGACGATCTGACCCAGCAGGTCGCGGACGTGGCGAGCCGGGTGCAGACCCAGCAGGCGAGCGTGGAGCGGGTGCGGGCGCTGATGGGGCAGGCGAAGTCGCTGGGCGAGGTGACCACGCTGGAGGCCGAGTTGAGCCGCCGGGAGGCCGACCTGGAGTCGCTGCAGAAGCAGCAGAAGGAGCTGGCCGGCAAGACCTCGCTCTCGACCGTCACGCTGGACGTGCGCCGTGCGGCCGCCTCGCCGACGCCCACCCCGGGACCGCCGAAGGGCGGCGGCGAGGGCTTCGGGGCGTCGGTCGGCTCCGCGCTGGGCGGCGGCTGGCACGTGCTGGTGGCGATCGTGCGCGCCCTGGCGGTGGGGCTCGCGGCGGTGGCGCCGTTCCTGCTGGTGCTGGGCGCCCCGGCGGCGCTGGTGTACCGGCTGTGGCGCCGGCGCCGCCCGGCGGCCGCGCTGCCCCCGGAGTCCGGGCCGCAGGAAGGTCCCGCGGAGGACTGAGCGACGACCGGGCGAGGACCGGAACACGGCGGGCCCCCTCCCGGTCGGGAGGGGGCCCGCCGCCGGGGTCAGCGGGCGCTGGCCTCGTGGACGAAGGCGACGAGGCGGGAGAGGGCGTCCGGGTCCATGGACGGCAGGACGCCGTGGCCGAGGTTGAAGATGTGGCCGCTGGTGCCGAGGGCCTGGGCGGCGTGCAGCACCTCGCGGGCCTTGGTCTCGACGACCTTGGTGGGGGCGAACAGCACGGCCGGGTCGAGGTTGCCCTGGAGGCCCTTGCCGGGGCCGACGCGCTCGGCCGCGACGTTCAGCGGCACCCGCCAGTCGACGCCGACGATGTCCGCGCCGGCCTGGCCCATCAGGCCGAGGAGCTCACCGGTGCCGACGCCGAAGTGGATCCGCGGCACGCCGTAGGAGGCGACGGCGTCGAAGACCTTGGTGCTGGACGGCATGACCGAGCGGCGGTAGTCGTCGGGGGCGAGCGAGCCGACCCAGGAGTCGAAGAGCTGGACGGCCGAGGCGCCGGCCTCGATCTGCACCTTCAGGAAGGTGGAGGTGATGTCGGCGAGCCGGTCGACCAGGGCGGCCCACAGCTCGGGCTGCCCGTACATCATGGCCTTGGTGCGCTCGTGGTTCTTGGACGGGCCGCCCTCGACCAGGTAGCTGGCCAGCGTGTAGGGGGCGCCGGCGAAGCCGATCAGCGGGGTCTCGCCGAGTTCGTCCACCAGCAGGCCGACGGCCTCGGTGATGTAGGGGACGTCGTCGGGCTCCAGCGGGCGCAGCCGCTTGAGGTCCTCGGCGGTGCGGATCGGGTCGGCGATGACCGGGCCGACGTTGGGCTTGATCTCGACGTCGATGCCGACGGCCTTGAGCGGCACCACGATGTCGCTGAAGAAGATCGCCGCGTCCACCTTGTGCCGGCGGACCGGCTGGAGAGTGATCTCCTTGACCAGCTCGGGCCGCATGCAGGACTCCAGCATGGGGATGCCCTCGCGGACCTTCAGGTACTCCGGCAGCGAGCGGCCGGCCTGGCGCATGAACCACACCGGGGTGTGCGGCACGGGCTCGTGCCGGCAGGCGCGCAGGAACGCGGAGTCGTGCGCGGCGCCGCGGCGCGCGGGGGTGGGCCTGCCGTCGGGGGTGGCCGCCGTGGTGTCTGCCGTAGTCTCGCTCACGGTCCAAATCTTCGCATGCGCCTCGGGGCGCTCCTCCCGGGCGGCCTCGTCGGTTCCTCCAAGATCTGGCCGGGTTTGCCGTTCCGGCACGCCGCTCGGACGGAAGTTGCGGCCTTAACCGCGGTTTTCGACCTAGTCTTCGGGTCATGGCAGCGGTCGGCGGGCACCCCGCGCAGGGTGGCGGAGCAGGTGGCGGAACAGGTCGGGAGGGGGCTCCGAGCGAGTTCCGGGCCGCCGTGGAGGCCCTCGACGGAGCACGTCTGCGGCCCGAGATCCAGCTCTCCCCCGCGCCGGCCCCGCGCCGGCTGGCCCCGCACGCGTTCGCGGTGACCGCCTCGGTGGAGGTGGACGGCGAGGAGCTGGCGGACGGCCGGCTGGTGCTGCTGTACGACCCGGCCGGGCAGGAGGCCTGGAACGGGGAGTTCCGGGTGGTGACGATGACCCGGGCGGAGCTGGAGCCGGAGATGGCCGGCGACCCGATGCTCTCGGAGGTCGGCTGGGCCTGGCTGCTGGACTCGCTGCAGGCGCACGGGGCCGGGTACGCGGAGCCGTCCGGCACGGTGAGCCACTGCGCCTCGCAGTACTTCGGCGGGCTGGCGGACCGCCCGTCCTCGACCGAGATCGAGATCCGGGCCTCCTGGACGCCGGCCGACGGCCGGTTCGAGCGGCACCTGGCGGCCTGGGGGGACCTGCTGTGCATCAGCGCCGGCCTGCCGCCGACCGCGCCGGCCCCGCAGGCGCCGGCCGATGTGCCGTCACTCGGTGGGGTGGTCCCGATGCCCGCGCGGCGGCGTCCTCGTTCGCACTGAGGAGTGGCGCCCCGGGCCGGGCGGCCCCGGCCGCCCCGATGCCACCCCCAGGACTGACGGAGTGTGACTTCGAACCCGCTCTGGGTCAATTAACCGGTTGAAACCGACCGATCAGCACCAGATCTGATCGATTTTGTGCGAATTCAGGACGGGTCGCATCACTCATATGCGCGATTTGTCCGTATTGTTACTCACTAGATCGTGATCTTTCGCTAAAGCCGGGCACGGTAGCTGCCGAAGCAGACTGTGACCCTTTCCGAACGCGGAACACTCCGACCGCCCCCTCGGGGTTCCGTCCGCCACTCCCCGCAGGAGGCCTGGTGTCGGTCCTTCTTGAGCACCCCGCAAACGTGGTCGCCTACCGGCCGACCAAGCCCACCGCCATGGTGGTCATCGCCGATCCCCGTGTCCGAAACACCGTCACCCGTCACCTGTGGGCGCTCGGCGTCCGGGACGTGATCGAGGTGTCCTCGATCGCCGAGGCCCGCCCCCGGGTCTCCACTCCGCGCGACATCTGTGTCGCCGACGTACACCTGCCGGACGGCTCCGGCCTGACCATCCTGGCCGAGACCCGCGCCGCGGGCTGGCCCAACGGCCTGGCCCTGTCCGCCGCCGACGACATCGGCGCCGTCCGCAGCGCGCTGGCCGGCGGCGTCAAGGGATACGTCGTCACGGGCACCCGCACCAACGTGGCGATGCCCGGCCGCCCGGGCCTGCCGCTCGGCGCCGCCGGGCTGGCCGGCCGGATGCGCCGCCCCGGCATGCCGGGCATGCCGGGCGCCGTGGGTGCGCCGGGCGCCCACGGACCCCATGGAGCCCCCGGCGCTCCGGGTGCGCCGGGCACGCAGCAGTCCGCCTACCGCGAGCTGTCGGGCCGTGAGGTCGAGGTGCTGCGGCTGGTCGCCGAAGGACAGTCGAACAAGGCGATCGGGGTGGCGATGGGCCTGTCCGCGCTGACCGTCAAGAGCCACCTCGCCCGGATCGCCCGCAAGCTGGGCACCGGCGACCGTGCCGGGATGGTCGCGGTCGCGCTGCGCACCGGCATCATCCACTGAGTCCTCGGACGGCCCCGCCACGGCGGTCGAGGAGGAACGTTTCCTCCTCGGCCGCCGTAGCCGTGCTCCTCGGCCACCGCCCGGGCCCCGTGGCATAGTCACGGACCCGGTCTGACCAGTCCGACAACACTCCCGGCCGCGAGGACCGTCGTACCCTTGGTGGGTGACCGACGCCGTAGCAGCCATCCCAGAAGAAGCAGCCCCGGTCCCGCTCCTCGAACCGAAGGAGGGGATCCCGCCCGTCGTGGCGGACGAGCAGGCGCTGGCCGCCACCGTCGCCGCCTTCGCCGGGGGCACCGGACCGGTCGCCGTCGATGCCGAGCGGGCCTCCGGCTACCGCTACGGGCAGCGCGCGTACCTCATTCAGCTGCGCCGTGCGGGCGCCGGCAGTGCGCTGATCGACCCGATCGCCTGCCCCGACCTCAGCGGCCTGGGCGATGCCCTCGCCGACACCGAATGGGTGGTGCACGCGGCCACCCAGGACCTGCCCTGCCTGGCCGAGGTCGGCATGAGACCCCGGCAGCTGTTCGACACCGAGCTGGCCGGGCGGATCGCCGGCTTCGCCCGGGTCGGCCTCGGGCCGATGACCGAGAGCGTGCTCGGGCTGAGCCTGGCCAAGGAGCACTCCGCGGTCGACTGGTCCACCCGCCCGCTGCCCGAGCCGTGGCTGCGCTACGCCGCTCTGGACGTCGAGGTGCTGGTCGAGCTGCGCGACGCACTCGAACAGGAGCTGGACGCCCAGGGCAAGCTCGGCTGGGCCCTGGAGGAGTTCGCGGCGATCGCCGCCGCACCGCGCCCGGCTCCGCGCACCGACCCGTGGCGCCGCACCTCGCAGCTGCACAAGGTCCGCCGGCGCCGCCAGCTGGCCGTGGTGCGCGAGCTGTGGCTGGCCCGGGACCGGCTGGCGCAGGAGCGCGACGTCTCGCCGGGCCGGGTGCTCTCGGACGCCGCGATCGTCAACGCCGCGCTGGCCATGCCGCTGAACATCGCCGCGCTGCAGGGCGTCCAGGGCTTCGGGCCGCGGGTGCACCGGCGCCAGTTGGAGCAGTGGCTGGCGGCCGTCCAGCGGGGCCGGGAGGTCCCGGAGAACCAGCTGCCGCCGGCCTCCGCGCCGCACGACGGCCCGCCGCCGCCGCGGGCCTGGGCCGAGAAGGACCCGGTGGCCGCCGCCCGGCTGTCCGGGGCGCGCGCCGCGGTCGCGGACCTCGCCGAGCGGCACAACCTGCCGGCCGAGAACCTGATCACCCCGGACCTGGTGCGCCGGGTCTCCTGGGAGCCGCCGGCCGATCCGGCCGCCGAGGGCGTGGCCGCCGCGCTGCGCCGGCTCGGCGCCCGGCAGTGGCAGGTCGACCTGGTGGCGCCGGTGGTGGCCACCGCGTTCGCCGAGGCCGCGGCCGCCCAGGACTGACCTGGAGCGTGTCCGGAGGGGGTGCCGTCCTTGTGACGGTGCCCCCTTCGGCGCATTCGGGGTCCGTCTTTCGAACTCCGCCGGTCGGACGTGTCGCGGGACACACGGGGTGAACCCTCCGTGAGGCCTGGGCAGGCTGGTTACCGACCGGTAGCATGACGGTGAAGCGGCGCCGCTCGGGTCTTCACCGGCGGCAGCCTGCCCACCTCAAATGTTGGTCCCTGGGAGGAGAGCCCCCGTGCCTCGTACCGTGAGGGACGTCGTCTTCGTCGATGGCGTCCGCACCCCGTTCGGCAAGGCCGGCCCGAAGGGCATCTACCACGAGACGCGCGCCGACGACCTGGTCGTCAAGTGCATCCGGGAGCTCGTGCGCCGTAACCCGAACCTGCCCGTCGAGCGCATCGACGAGGTCGCCATCGCGGCCACCACGCAGATCGGCGACCAGGGTCTGACCATCGGGCGCACCGCCGCCCTGCTGTCCGGCCTGCCCAAGTCCGTCCCCGGCTACTCGATCGACCGCATGTGCGCCGGTGCGCTCACGGCCGTGACCGCCACCGCCGGCGGCATCGCCTTCGGCGCGTACGACGTGGTCGTGGCCGGCGGCGTCGAGCACATGGGCCGCCACCCGATGGGCGAGGGCGTCGACCCGAACCCGCGCTTCGTCTCCGAGAAGCTGGTCGACGAGTCCGCCCTGTTCATGGGCATGACGGCGGAGAACCTGCACGACCGGTTCCCGCACCTGACCAAGGAGCGCTGCGACGCCTACGCCGTGCGCTCGCAGGAGAAGGCCGCCAAGGCGTACGCCAACGGCGACATCCAGCCCGACCTGGTGCCGATCTCGATCCGCAACACCAACCCCGAGGTCGGCGAGACCGGCTGGGGCCTGGCCACCGTGGACGAGCCGATGCGCCCGGGCACCACGATGGAGAGCCTGGCCGGCCTGAAGACCCCCTTCCGCCCGCACGGCAACATCACCGCGGGCAACTCGGCCGGCCTCAACGACGGCGCCACCGCCTCGCTGCTGGCCGCCGAGGACGTCGCCGAGGAGCTCGGCCTCCCGGTCAAGATGCGCCTGGTCTCCTACGCCTTCGCGGGCGTGGAGCCCGAGGTCATGGGCATCGGCCCGGTGCCGGCCACCGAGAAGGCGCTGGCCAAGGCCGGTCTGACCATCGACGACATCCAGGCCTTCGAGGTCAACGAGGCCTTCGCCGTCCAGGTGCTGTCCTTCCTCGACCACTACGGCATCGCGGACGACGACGAGCGGGTCAACCCGTACGGCGGCGCGATCGCCTTCGGCCACCCGCTGGCCTCCTCCGGCGTGCGCCTGATGAACCAGCTGGCCCGCCGCTTCGAGCAGCGCCCGGACGTCCGCTACGGCCTCACCACGATGTGCATCGGCTTCGGCATGGGCGGGACCGTCATCTGGGAGAACCCGCACTGGAGCGGATCGGAAAAGTCGTCCGAGCTCAAGGGTGGTAAGTGAACATGACGAGCACCACTGAGCTGCTGCAGCACGGCGCCGAGCTGTTCCCCGGCGAGGTCGTCACGACCGCGCACGTGCGCCACCTGGACCTGCCGCTGCAGGCCGGCAAGCTGGCCCTGATCACCCTGGACAACGGCTTCGACCACACCAAGCCGACCACCTTCGGCCCGGGCTCGCTGCTGAAGCTGTCCGCCGCGCTGGACCAGGTCGAGGCCGAGGCCGCCGAGGGCAAGGTCGTCGCCGTCGCCGTCACCGGCAAGCCGTTCATCTTCGCGGTCGGCGCCGACCTCAAGGGCGTCGAGCTGCTCCAGGAGCACGCGGACGCGCTGGCCATCGGCAAGGGCGGCCACGAGGTCTTCAAGCGGATCGCCGCGCTGCCCGTCCCCTCCTTCGCCTTCTACAACGGCGCGGCGATGGGCGGCGGCGTCGAGGTCGGCCTGCACGCCACCTACCGCACGGTCAGCGCGGGCGTCCCGGCGTTCTCGCTGCCGGAGGTCTTCCTGGGCCTCGTCCCCGGCTGGGGCGGCTGCACCCTGCTGCCGAACCTGATCGGCCCCTCGAAGGCGATCAAGGTCATCATCGAGAACTCGATGAACCAGAACAAGCAGCTCAAGGGCAAGGACGTGTTCGAGCTGGGGATCGCCGACGCGATCTTCGAGCCGGCCGACTTCCTGGAGCAGTCGCTGCTGTGGGCCGCCAAGGTCCTCAAGGGCGACGTCATCGTCGAGCGCGAGGAGATCGACCGCGGCAAGGCCTGGGACGACGCCGTCGCCTGGGGCCGCCTGGTCGCCGACGCCAAGGTGCACGGCGCCGCGCCGGCCGCCTACAAGGCGCTGGACATCATCCAGCAGGTCAAGGACTCCGACCTCCAGGCCGGCTTCGACGCCGAGGACGCGGCCCTGGCCGACCTCATCATGAGCGGCGAGCTGCGCAGCGGCATCTACGCCTTCAACCTGGTGCAGCGCCGGGCCAAGCGCCCGGTCGGCGCGCCGGACAAGTCGCTGGCCCGCCAGGTCAACAAGGTCGGCGTCGTCGGCGCCGGTCTGATGGCCTCGCAGCTGGCGCTGCTGTTCGCCCGCCGTCTGGAGGTGCCGGTGGTCCTCACCGACATCGACCAGGAGCGCGTCGACAAGGGCGTCGGCTACGTCCACGCCGAGATCGACAAGCTGCTCGGCAAGGGCCGGATCGGCCAGGACAAGGCCAACCGTCTCAAGGGCCTGGTCAGCGGCTCGCTCGACAAGGCCGCCGCCTTCGGCGACGCGGACTTCGTGATCGAGGCCGTGTTCGAGGAGATGGGCGTCAAGCAGACCGTCTTCGCGGACCTGGAGAACGTGGTCTCGCCGACCTGCGTGCTGGCGACCAACACCTCCTCGCTGTCGGTCACCGAGATGGCCTCGAAGCTGAAGCACCCCGAGCGGGTCGTCGGCTTCCACTTCTTCAACCCGGTCGCGATCCTGCCGCTGCTGGAGATCGTCCGCGGCGAGCAGACCGACGACGCCTCGCTGGCCACCGCCTTCGGCGTCTCGAAGAAGCTGAAGAAGACCTCGGTGCTGGTCAAGGACGCCCCGGCGTTCGTGGTGAACCGGATCCTGACCCGCTTCATGGGCGAGATCCAGACCATCATCGACGAGGGCACCCCGATCGCCACCGTCGAGAAGGGCGTCGAGCCGCTCGGCCTGCCGATGTCCCCGATCGTGCTGCTGGAGCTGGTCGGCCCGGCCATCGCGCTGCACGTCTCGGAGACCCTGCACGGCGCGTTCCCGGAGCGGTTCGCCGTCTCCGAGAACCTCGGCAAGGTGGTCAAGGCCGGCAAGCGCGGCTTCTACACCTGGGTGGACGGCAAGCAGGTCCTCGACCCCGAGGTGCTGGAGCTGCTGTCCTTCGGCGACACCGTGCTGACCGAGGAGCAGGTCCTGAACCGCTCCCTGGAGGCCGTGGCCCAGGAGATCGGCCTGATGCTGGAGGAGGGTGTCGTCGCCGAGGCGCAGGACATCGACCTCTGCATGATCACCGGCGCCGGCTGGCCCTTCCACCTGGGCGGGATCACCCCGTACCTGGACCGTGAGGGCGTCTCGGAGCGGGTGAACGGCAAGCGCTTCCTCGCCCCCGGCGTGGCCTCGGTGCCCGCGTAACGCGCAGCGCCACCGCACGCCGGAGCCCCGGTGACCTGGACGGTCACCGGGGCTCCGGCGTGTGCGGGGGCGGTCAGCTCTTCTTGAGGCGGTAGACCACGGTGTCGGCGAAGACGCCGACCATCTCGTAGTGGGTGTCCAGCAGGTTCTCGATCCGCGGGACCAGCACCGGCTGGTACGGGGCGATGCCGGAGTCGTCCACCACGACCTCGGGCAGGTTGTCGGCGAGCTCCTTGTCGAAGGTCTGCCAGGCGTTGCTGACGCTGAACTGCTCGCCCACGTTGGCGTTGCCGTCCTTGCCGCCGCTGTAGTTGGTCAGGAAGCCGGCGGTCAGGTAGCGGGTGGCGGGCTTGCGGTCGGCCAGCCAGTACAGCTCGGGGTGCATGCCCCAGACCAGGACGGTGTCCTTGGGGGTGGTCTGGGCGGCGACCGCGGTGGCGACCTCGGTGGTGCGGTTGAGCCGCTCCCCCGGCCAGGCCAGGGCCAGCGCCCAGAAGACCGTCGAGGCGACCGTGGTGTACACCAGGACGGGCTTCCAGCGGACCGCCGAGGTGGCCACCGCCCCGGTGCCCAGCAGCACCAGCGGGGGGATCAGCTGGAGGTAGTAGTGGCCGAAGAAGTGGAAGCCCACGCTGACCGCGACGACCGAGGAGGCCAGCCAGACCCACAGGTCCCCGGTGGAGCCGTGCTCCTCCCCGGCGACGGGCAGCGGCCGGTGGCGGTGCTTGAGCCAGAGCCGGCGCCCGACCGGGAGCAGGAAGCCCAGCCCGGCCGCGACCAGGATGGCCGAGTTGCCGAGCGCGCGGCCGATCATCTGGAGCCAGGCGCCGCCGAAGGAGGCGTAGTCCCCGCTGCCGGTGACCACCCAGAACAGGAAGCCCTTGGGCTTGGTCAGGATGACCGCGACCAGCGCTATCGGCAGGATGAAGCCGAAGCCGATCTTGAACAGGGCGGGCGGCCAGCGCACCCCGCGCCGGCGGGCGTCCTGGAACAGCATCCAGAGCACCGGCAGCAGCACCGCGCCGCCGGTCTGCTTGGTCAGCGAGCAGAGCGCCACCGCGATGCCCGCGGCCAGCCAGCGGCGGCGCTCGGCGTACCGGAACGCGGCCACCATGGCGGGCAGCATGAAGACCTCGAAGGTCGCCGCCTGGGTGTCCTCCGGGGAGAGCCCGATGGAGACCAGCAGGTAGAGCAGCCCCGCGCCGGCCCCGGCCCGGTTGCCCCAGCGGCCGCGGGCGATGGACGCCAGCAGGATCGCGGTGACCAGGTGGGCGCCCACCGCCAGGGTGCGCAGCGGCCACAGCGAGGCGGAGCCGAAGATCGTGAAGCAGGCCTGGTAGAGCCAGGGGAGCAACGGCGGCTTGCGGTCCACCACGGTGTCGTACAGCACTCCGCCGTCGGCCAGCATCCGGGCCTGGGTGGCCAGGAACCCCTCGTCGGGGCTCCAGACGGGCCGGGCGAAGGACGGGATGTGGGTGAGCAGTGCGACCAGTGCGAGCACCGGCACCAGCCTCGTCCAGTACCCGGTCTGCACGTGGGTACGGACGCGCTCGGGCAGGCGCTCGGCCAGTCCGGCGAAGCGGAAGCGGGTGGGGGTGGGCACGGATGACAACCTACCGGGCGGGATCGGCGCGGGCGGCGCCGGTCCCGCCTTTCGGTGCGATTGTCAGCTTGTTTCGTGACGAACTGTTACGAAGTTACGACGAACAGTCGTCGGTGGAACGCGTTCCGGGCCCGTTCTCAGGCCTCGACCCGAGCCCCGTCCAGGCTGGCGACCAGGGCCGTCACCTTTCGGGCGATGTCCGGGGCGTTCAGGCCGATCTCGGCCAGGATCTCGTTCCGGCTCGCGTGGTCCAGGAACTCCTGCGGAATCCCGAAGTCGCGCACCGGCAGATCCACGTCCGCGTCGCGCAGCGCCTGCGCCACCGCGGCACCGACACCGCCCACCCGGCCGTTGTCCTCGATCGTGACGACCACCCGGTGCTCGGCCGCCAGGCCCGGCAGGGCGGCGTCCACCGGCTTGACCCAGCGCGGGTCCACCACGGTGGCGGTGATGCCCTGGGCGGCCAGCAGGTCCGCGACCTCCAGGCTGGTGGCGGCCATCGCGCCGACCGAGACGACCAGCACGTCCGCGCGGTGCGTGCCGCCCGGCTCCTCGGCGGCGCGCAGCACGTCCATGCCGCCGATCCGGCCGACCGCCGGGACGGCCGGGCCGACGGTGCCCTTGGAGTAGCGGACCACGGTCGGGGCGTCCTTGACCTCGACGGCCTCGCGCAGCTGGGCGCGGACCTGGTCGGCGTCGCGCGGGGCGGCCAGCCGCAGGGTCGGGACGATCTGCAGCATCGACATGTCCCACATGCCGTTGTGCGAGGCGCCGTCGTCGCCGGTGACGCCGGCCCGGTCGAGCACGAAGGTGACGCCCAGCTTGTGCAGGGCGACGTCCATCAGGACCTGGTCGAAGGCCCGGTTCAGGAAGGTCGCGTAGACCGCGAAGACCGGGTGCAGGCCGTTGGTGGCCAGGCCGGCGGCGCTGGTGACGGCGTGCTGCTCGGCGATGCCGACGTCGAAGATGCGGTCCGGGAAGGCCTCGGCGAAGGGCGCGAGGCCGACCGGGTGGAGCATGGCGGCGGTGATGCCGACGATGTCGTCCCGCTCGTGGCCGAGCGCGACCATCTCCTCGGCGAAGACCGAGGTCCAGCTCCGGCCGCCGGCGTTCTTGATCGGCAGGCCGGTCTCCGGGTGGATCTTGCCGACCGCGTGGAAGCGGTCCTCGTCGTTGTTCTCCGCGGCGTGGTAGCCGCGGCCCTTCTCGGTGAGGCAGTGCACGATCACCGGGCCGCCGAAGCCGCGCGCCTTGGTCAGCGCGGACTCCAGGGCGGTCAGGTCGTGGCCGTCGATCGGGCCGATGTACTTCAGGCCGAGGTCCTCGAACATGCCCTGCGGGGCGATGAAGTCCTTGAGGCCCTTCTTGGCGCCGTGCAGCGTCTCGAACAGCTGCTGGCCGACCACCGGGGTGCGCTGCAGCGCGTCCTTGCCCCAGGAGAGGAAGCGCTCGTAGCCCTGGGTGGTGCGCAGGGTGGCGAGGTGGTTGGCCAGGCCGCCGATGGTCGGCGAGTAGGAGCGCTCGTTGTCGTTGACGACGATGACCAGCGGGCGGTCCTTCGCGTCGGCGATGTTGTTGAGCGCCTCCCAGGCCATGCCGCCGGTGAGCGCGCCGTCGCCGATGACCGCGACGACCGGGTCCGGCTTGCCGAGGATCTTGTTGGCCTTGGCCAGGCCGTCGGCGTAGGAGAGCACGGTGGAGGCGTGCGAGTTCTCGATCACGTCGTGCTCGGACTCGGCGCGGGACGGGTAGCCGGACAGGCCGCCCTTCATCCGCAGCATCGAGAAGTCCTGGCGGCCGGTGAGCAGCTTGTGGACGTAGCTCTGGTGGCCGGTGTCGAAGAGGATGCGGTCGCGCGGCGAGTCGAAGACCCGGTGCAGCGCGATGGTGAGCTCCACCACGCCGAGGTTGGGGCCGAGGTGGCCGCCCGTCTTGGCGACCTCGGTCACCAGGAAGGTCCGGATCTCCTGGGCCAGTGCGGCCAGCTGTCCCGGCGTGAGCCGGTCGAGATCACGCGGTCCCCGAATGCGGGTCAGCAGGGCCACCCGTTCCTCCTCGTTCAGTGTTCGCGGACCGCGGGCGGTCCGACGGGCGTCGCTGCCCGGTCTGGCGGCGGGCCGGCGGTCGCGGCCGGTGCCGACCGGTCGAGTCTAATGTCCGCTTGCCGGACGCCGAGCGGCGCGCCCGGTGCCACCGACCCGTTACCGCCATTCCCGGAGGTCGGCCCGGGGGTCGCGCGTCACCCTGGATTGACGAACGGGTGTTCGGGAACGACCCGGGCCGCGGCGGCTCAGCCGCGCCCCAGCGCCCCGGACTCCCCCATCTCGCTCATCACCAGGGCCAGCGCGCCGAGCACCTCGGCCCGGCCGCCCAGCGTGCCGGGGACCACCGAGAGCTGGCGGGCGGCGCTCGGGATGGCGTAGCGGGCCACCGAGTCGCGGATCGGGGAGAGCACCAGCTCACCGGCCTCGGCGAGGTCGCCGCCGAGGATCACCCGGCGCGGGTTGAGCAGGTTGCACAGGGTGGCGACGCCGGTGCCGATCTGCCGGCCGGCGTCGGCGATCACCCGGCGGCAGCCGAGGTCACCCTGATGGGCCAGCTCGACCACCCGGGAAAGATCGAGGTCCGGACCGAGGGTCGGGGTCAGCAGGGAGAGCAGGTAGCGGGAGCCCACGAAGGTCTCCAGGCAGCCGCGGTTGCCGCAGCGGCAGACCGGCCCGGCCTCGTCCAGGGTGATGTGCCCGATCTCACCGGCGGTGCCGCCCGGCCCCCGGTAGATCTGGCCGTTGACCACCAGTCCGGCGCCGACCCCGCTGGCGACCTTGATGTACGCGAGGTCGCTCAGCCCCCGCCCGGCCCCCCAGACCAGTTCGCCGAGCGCGCCCAGGTTGGCGTCGTTGTCCACGTGCACCGGCATGCCGAGCCGCTCGGCCAGCTCCCGGCCCGGGGCGATGCCCGTCCAGCCGGGCAGGATCGCGGTGGAGCCCAGCGCGCCGGTCTCCACGTCGATCGGGCCGGGCACGCCGAGACCGACGCCGATCACCTTCTCCGGGCGGAACCCGGCCTGCCGGAGCAGCCGTTCCACCATCGCCTCGGCCCGGTCGAAGCCCTGCGCGGCGGAGACGTCCACGTCGATCGGGGCGCTCTCCTCGGCGAGCACCCGGTGCGCGAGGTTGCCGACCGCGACCCGCAGGTGGGTGTGGCCGAAGTCGATGCCCACCACGATGCCCGCGTCCCCGCTGAGCGAGACGCTGCGCGCCCGCCGACCGCCGGAGGAGGTGTCGGCGACCACGACGGTGCCGCTCTCCTTCAACTCCCGCACGATGTTGGAGACGGTGGCCGCGGACAGGCCGGTGCCGCGGGCGATCTCGGCCTGGGTCAGCGAACCGGCCGTCCGCACCGCGCGCAGCACCCGCTCCAGGTTCGCCCGGTGCAAGGACGACTGCGAGCCCGGTGTGTCCGTCGACATGATCCACCCTCCCAGGGCGGGGACCCCTCCGCCGGGACGTCCCCTTCAACTCCTGAAGGGTAGGGCCTGTGCCGCGGATCGGCGCTGATCGGGCCTGGGCGGTACGACGGGGGCCGGCGGTGGCGGGCCCGGAAGCGGCGGGGGAACGGACGGAAACGGGCCGACGGAGTCCTGGGTTCGACCGAAAATCACCCGCCACTAGCATGGTGCCCTATCTCACGCGTCCCCCCGGACCGCGGTGCGGTATCGGCAGGGGGACGCTTCCAGGAATGACGGGGAATCAGATGGCAGGGGATCACCCTACGCCGGGGGCAGGCGCAGTGCCGGGCAGCGGCCCGCAGGACAATCGGGGCGTCTCGTTCGGGCGCCCGCCCGGTGGCGTGGATCCGGCCGCCGTGGCGGACCAGGTGACACAGCTCGACGGCGCGGCGATCCCGGGCCCGGCCTCGCCCGCCGGGCCGCCGCCGGCCCAGCCGCCGGCTCCGCCCGCGCAGCCGCCCGTGCAGCCGCCCGCCGCCGGTGCCGGCTACCAGCCGTACGCGCCCACCGCGCCCGCCTTCCCCGGCCAGGCTCCGCCGCCGCCGGCCGGTGCGCCGGTCGGCCCGTACGACCCGATGCCCGGTGGCGCCTACGGCGCGCCGGACGGCGGGCAGGCCTACGGCGCCGGCTACGGATACCCGCAGCAGCAGCCCGGGTACTACCCGGGTGCGCCGATGCCCCCCGCGCCCAAGCAGCGCAACCCCGTGATGCTGTGGGGCGGGATCATCGGCGGCGTCCTGGCGATCGCCATCGTCGCCGGGCTGGTCGTGCTCCTCAAGGGCAACGACCCCGACCCCACGCCGAACGCCGGCTCCGGCGGCACCACCACGTCCGGTGGCACCACGTCCGGAGGCACCGTCACCAACGCCCCGACCGCCGACAGCACGAGCGGCAGCACCACCGGTGGCAACACCGGCGGGGCCGGCTACACCATCGCCTGGAACGCCGCCAAGGCCGCCAACGCGGACAGCGGCTCGCAGCTGCTCGGCATCTGGGGCGGCGACAAGGTCGCGGTGCGCGCCGACAGCACCGGCATCCGGGCGTTCAACACCTCCGACGGCAAGGAGGCCTGGAACATCCCGGTCCCGGCCGGCAGCAAGGAGGTGTGCACCGCCTCCTACTCGGCCAACTCGAAGAACATCGCCGCCGTCTCCTTCAACACCGGTGACAGCGACTGCTCCACCATCGGCGCCGTCGACGTCGGCCAGGGCAAGCTGCTCTGGAGCGTCAAGGTCTCCACCGACCGGATGTCCTCGCCGACGCTCAGCGTCACCGACAAGGTGGTCGCCATCGGCGGCAACGTGGTCGGCGGCCTGAACATCGACAACGGCTCGGCGGCCTGGCAGTTCCAGCCGCGCGACAAGAACTGCAGCCTCTACGGCCGCGCGGCCGGCAGCCAGATCGCGGTCAGCGACCGCTGCTACGGCAACTCCGGCCCGAAGTCGCAGCTGGTCATCGTGGACGCCGACAGCGGCAAGGCCGCCAGCACGCCGATCCCCCTCACCGGCAGCATCGAGCGGATCGACAAGGTCGTCCAGGACCAGCCGCTGGTGCTGCTGATGAGCAGCGGCCCCAACGGCGACTACATCCTGCCGTTCGACCAGGGCAACAAGCCCGGCAACCAGATGTCGGTCAAGGAGCCCGGCGCGGACAGCCTGCGGCTGTCCGGCCAGTCCGACGCCTACAGCCAGAACGTGGTCAGCGGCACCACCCTGTACGCCCAGATCACCGGCGCCAAGTCGGCCGTCAACGCGTACGACCTGACCACCGGCAAGCGGATCTGGTCCGCCGCCAGCGCCACGTCCAACCAGGACATCCGGCTGGTGTCCGGCACCGACAAGGACGGCAAGGTCCGCGCCATCGTCAGCCAGGGCTACAACAAGCCCGCCCGGCTGGTGACGCTCTCGCCGGCCGACGGCTCGATGACCGACCTCGGCACCATGGCCATGCCCAACGGCCTGGACATCGGGATGAGCATGTCCGAGTACGTCCTCTCCAACGACGGCAGCGCCGTGTACGCCTTCCGCCGCGGCAGCTCCGACGCGCCGCTGACCAAGTGGAAGAAGTGACACCGAGGGGCTGAGCACTCCTCGAACACGGGCCCTCGGGGCTCGTCCTGGCGGGGCGGGAACGGGCGATCTGTCCGGGCCCGCCCCGCCTGCGATTATTCCGGGAGCCCGTCCGTTGGGTCATGGGAGGATTCGCCCCATCAGCCTGACGAAGGAGTGCAGCGAGTGCCCGGCACCAACCTGACCCGCGAGGAGGCCCGCACCCGGGCCGACCTCCTCCACGTGGACGCGTACGACATCGAGCTCGACCTGAGTTCGGCCCGCGAAGGAGGCACCTTCCGGTCCACCACCGTGGTCCGGTTCACGGCCACGACCCCCGGCGCGGACACGTTCATCGACCTCGTCGCGCCGAGCGTCGAGGAGATCACCCTCAACGGCGCGCCGCTCGACCCGGAGAGCTTCGCCGACAGCCGGATCCCGCTGCCGAACCTGGCCGCCGAGAACGAGCTGCGCGTCGTCGCCAACTGCGCCTACACCAACACCGGTGAGGGCCTGCACCGGTTCGTCGACCCGGTCGACGGCGAGACCTACCTGTACACCCAGTTCGAGGTGCCGGACGCCCGCCGCGTCTTCGCCTCCTTCGAACAGCCCGACCTGAAGGCCGCGTTCGCGTTCACCGTGACCGCCCCCACCGGCTGGGTCGTGGTCTCCAACTCGCCCACCCCGACCCCGGTCGGCGAGGGCGCCTCGCAGGTCTGGACGTTCGAGCCCACCGGCCGGATCTCCAGCTACATCACCGCGCTCGTCGCCGGCCCGTACGTCGGGGTCTTCGACACCTACGAGAACGGCGACCAGAAGGTGCCGCTGGGCGTCTACTGCCGCCCCTCGCTGCGCGAGTTCCTGGACGCCGAGGACATCTTCGCCGTCACCAAGCAGGGCTTCGACTACTTCCAGGAGAAGTTCGACTTCCCCTACCCGTTCGCCAAGTACGACCAGCTGTTCGTCCCGGAGTTCAACGCCGGCGCGATGGAGAACGCGGGCGCCGTCACCCTGCGCGACCAGTACGTGTTCCGCTCCAAGGTCACCGACGCCGCCTACGAGGCCCGCGCGGCGACGATCCTGCACGAGCTCGCCCACATGTGGTTCGGCGACCTCGTCACCATGGAGTGGTGGAACGACCTCTGGCTCAACGAGTCCTTCGCCACCTTCGCCGAGGCCGTCTGCCAGGCCGAGGCCCCCGGCTCCAAGTGGCCGCACTCCTGGACCACGTTCGCCAACCAGATGAAGACCTGGGCCTACCGGCAGGACCAGCTGCCCTCCACCCACCCGATCATGGCGGACATCAACGACCTGGAGGACGTCCAGGTCAACTTCGACGGCATCACCTACGCCAAGGGCGCCTCGGTGCTCAAGCAGCTGGTGGCGTACGTCGGCCAGGACGCCTTCTTCCAGGGCGTGCAGGCCTACTTCAAGCGCCACGCCTGGGGCAACACCCGGCTCACCGACCTGCTCGGGGCCCTGGAGGAGGCCAGCGGCCGCGACCTGCGGACCTGGTCCCAGGCCTGGCTGGAGACCGCCGGCATCAACGTGCTGCGGCCCGCCATCACGCTGAACACCGACGGCGAGATCGAGTCCTTCGCCGTCCTCCAGGAGGCCCCCGCGCTGCCCGCCGGCGCCAAGGGCGAGGCCGTGCTGCGCCCGCACCGCATCGCCATCGGCCTGTACGAGCTCGCCGACGGCGCACTGGTGCGCACCGACCGGATCGAGCTCGACGTCGACGGCCCGCGCACCGAGGTGCCCGAGCTCGTCGGCCGGCACCGCCCGGCCGTCGTGCTGCTCAACGACGACGACCTCTCGTACGCCAAGATCCGGCTCGACGAGGACTCGATGGCCGTCGTCACCGAGCACCTCGGCGGCTTCACCGAGTCGCTGCCGCGCGCCCTGTGCTGGGCCTCCGCCTGGGACATGACCCGCGACGGCGAACTCGCCGCCCGCGACTACCTGGCGCTCGCCCTCTCCGGCATCGGGCGGGAGAGCGACATCGGCGTCGTGCAGTCCGTGCAGCGCCAGGTGCGGCTCGCCCTCGACGCCTACACCGACCCCGACTGGCGCGAGCAGGGCCTCGCCCAGTGGGCCGCCGCCGCCGAGGAGCACCTGCGCGCCGCCGAGCCCGGCAGCGACCACCAGCTCTCCTGGGCCCGCACCCTCGCCTCCGTCGCCCGCACCGACGGGCAGCTCGGCCTGCTCGCCGGCCTGCTCGACGGCACCGCCGAGATCAAGGGCCTCGCCGTCGACACCGAGCTGCGCTGGACCCTGCTCACCCGGCTCTGCGCCACCGGGCGCGCCGACGAGGCCGCCGTGACGGCCGAGCTGGCCCGCGACAACACCGCGGCCGGCCAGGAGCACGCCGCCACCTGCCGCGCCGCCCGGCCCACCGCCGAGGCCAAGGCCGAGGCCTGGACCGCCGTCGTCGAGTCGGACACCCTGACCAACTACGTCCAGGAAGCGACCATCGCGGGCTTCCAGCAGTCCGACCAGCGGGAGCTGCTCGCGCCGTACGCGGCCAAGTACTTCGCCGCCGTCAAGGAGGTGTGGGAGACCCGCAGCCACGAGATCTCGCAGCAGATCATCGGCGGGCTGTACCCGGCGCTGCAGGTCACGCAGGCCACCGTGGACGCGACCGACGCGTGGCTGGCCGAGGCCGAGCCGGCCCCGGCGCTGCGGCGCCAGGTCGTCGAGGCCCGGGCCGGGATCGAGCGCGCGCTCAAGGCCCAGGCGGTCGACCGGGCGGCGGGTGCCGGGCGCTGACCTGCCTGACCTGCCTGACCTGCTGAGGCGCCTGTCAGGACCCCGACCGGGGTCCTGACAGGCTCCGTCGGGCGCCGTCAAGGTGCTGGAACGCCTGAAGGGGCACCGGAGATCTCCGGTGCCCCTTCGGGGTCGTGCAGGTCCTGGTGGACGCGGTGGTTACTTCTTCTTGCCCTTGCCCTTGCCGTACGGCAGGCCCGCGAGGGCGGCGATGATCACGAAGGCGGCGATCGGGATCAGCACGTACAGGCCGATCGTCTGGCCGACGCTCAGGCCAGGACCCGGGTCGTCGCCGTCGTCCCTGGTGAGGGCCATGGCGGGCGACGACAGCAGCATCATCAGCGTGACCGTTGCGGAGACCGCGCCGGCTCGCAAAGCGTTCCTCTTGTCCACGTTTCCAACTTACCCGCCGCTTATGACCCCCCGCGCGTCGGGGTCGGCCTTCCGGAAGGGGGCCGTCCGCGGTGCCGGGATCAGGCGGCGGGATCAGGCGGCGGGGCCGGACGGCGGGGTCAGACGGCCGGGTGGGCGCCGGGCGGGGCCAGCAGGTGGGCGAGCAGGCGGGCGGCCGGGGTGGCGGCCAGCCGGTCGAGGGTCACCGGGTCGCCGGCGCCGTCGGCGACCGGCAGGCGCCAGTTCGGGTACTGGTCCCAGGTGCCGGGCAGGTTCTGCGGGCGCGGATCGCCGACCAGGTCCGGCAGCCAGACGCCGACCAGCTCCGCCGGGGTCGCGCGCAGGAAGCGGTACAGCACCGGCATCGACAGCGGCTCGCCCGGCGCGAGCAGCCCCCGCGCGGTCAGCTCGGCCCGCCAGTCCGCCAGCTCGGCCACCGCCTCCTCCTGCTCCTCGCCCAGCGGACGGGCCAGCAGTCCGAGCCGGTGCCGCAGCTCGACATGCTCGCCGGAGAGCCGGGCGGCGGTGCTCGGCAGGTCGTGGGTGGTGAGGGTGGCCAGGCAGCCCGGGCGCCAGCGGTCCGGGGCGAGGATCTCCCCCGCCGCCTGCCAGTCCCGCTCGAACCAGAGCACGGAGGTGCCGAGGATCCCGCGCGCCGCCAGCTCCTCCCGGACGCCCGGCTCCACCGTGCCCAGGTCCTCGCCGATCACCGCCGTCCCGGCCCGGTGCGCCTCCAGGGCCAGCACGCCGAGCATCGCCTCGGCGTCGTAGCGGACGTACGCGCCCTCGGTCGGCGGGTGGCCGTCCGGCACCCACCAGAGCCGAAACAGGCCCATCACGTGGTCGATCCGGACCGCGCCCGCGTGCCGGGCCGCCGTGCGCAGCAGTTCCGCGTACGGGGTGTAGCCGGCCGCCGCCAGCGCGTCCGGGCGCCAGGGCGGCAGGCCCCAGTCCTGGCCGTGGGCGTTGAAGGCGTCCGGCGGGGCGCCGACGGAGATGCCGCCGGCCAGCACGTCCTGGAGCGCCCAGGCGTCCGCGCCGTCCGGGTGGACGCCGACGGCCAGGTCGTGGATCAGGCCGACCGGCATGCCGGCCTGCCGGGCCGCGCGCTGGGCCCCGGCGAGCTGCTGGTCGACCTGCCAGGCGAGCCAGCGGTGGAACTCGACCCGGTCGGCGAGCTCCCGGGAGGCGTGCCCCACCTGTGGGCCGTCCGGGTGACGCAGCCCCTTCGGCCAGCCGTGCCAGTCGGCGCCGTGCGCCTCGGCGAGCGCGTTCCACAGTGCGTTCCGGCGCAGCCAGTCGCCCTCGCGGCGCTGGTAGGCCTCGTACGCGGCCTGACGGCCGGGGCCGCGCGGCACCTCGTGCAGCAGTTCCAGCGCCTCGCGCTTGAGCGCCCAGACGGCGTCCCGGTCGATCAGGCCGTCGTGCCCCAGCACCTCGTCGCGCAGCCGGGCGGCCCGGCGGCCCAGCTCCTCCGCCTCGGCGCGCTGGTCACCCGTCAGATAGGCGTACTCGGGGACGGCCTCGACCCGCAGGTGCACCGGATCGGCGAAGCGGCGGGAGGAGGGGCGGTAGGGGGACGGGTCGGTGGGGGCGGCGGGCGCGGCGGGCAGCGCCTGGTGCAGCGGGTTGATCTGGACGAAGCCCGCGCCGAGGCCGGCGCCCGCCCACTGGGCCAGCTCGGCGAGGTCGCCGAGGTCGCCCATGCCCCAGGAGCGGTCGGACAGCACGGAGTACAGCTGGGCGAGGAAGCCCCAGCTGTAGCCGGGCAGCGGGGGCAGCTTCTCCGGTGCGACGATCAGCGCCGCCTGGGCCTTGCCCTCGCCGCACTCCGCCCTGAGCACGTGCCGCCCCAGCGGCAGGTCCGGCGGCAGCCAGTGCGAGTGGCCGCGCGGCAGCTCCCACACCCCGCCGTCCTCCAGCTCCACGTGCAGCCGCGCGTCGGCCGGCACGTCCAGCGCCGTCCGCCGCCCTTGCCGGACCACCACGCAGGGCGGCAGCAACCGGGCCTGCTGCGCGGCCCGGTGACGCTCCAGCGCCTCGCGCGCCTGCTCCGGCGTCCCCGCCGCCACCCCCAGGGCCGCCAGCACCGCGACCAGCGTGCGCGCCCCCACGGTCACACCCCCCGGCCCCGGGTACCGGGTGTCCACCCCGTACGCCTGCGCCAGCGCCACCAGTTCGGGCGGTGGCGGCGGCGCGTCCTGGCTCGGAACCCTCAGCCCGTCGGCTCCGTCACGGTCGAGATAAGCGGCCACTCGCGGCTCCTGCGATGTCTCGGCAACGCCTGGTCAGGACGACCACAGTCCTACCCGGGTGACGGCCCGACGACGCTGCGCGACACGACCGCGCGGGTGGATCGGCCTGGCGGCCGGGGGCCGCCGCGGCCCCGGAGCGAATTCTCGAACCGGGGCAGACCAGGCATAGCGGGCGGTCGCGTTGACACCGGGTTGGGTAGCTGGTGGGGTTGCGGCGATGTGGTCCAGGCCTGGCGAGGAGGCTCCTGTGGAAGCCCGAGTGTCCGTTGTGGCCGGGCGGCGGCTGCGGCAGCGGTTGGAGCGGAGTGCGGCGCTGTGGGAGGTGCTGCACCACCCGGCGGCGCTGGCGGCGCGGCGGGCCACGGCGCGGACGTGCCGTCAACTGGCGCCCAGGACGGCGGACCGGCTGATCGCCGGGCTCAAGGGGACGGAACCGCTGCTGGCGCCGGGGCGGCCGGGGCGGCGGACGCTGCAGATCGCGGCGGGGGTCGCGGCGGCGGCGGTGGTCGGTGGGTTGCTGGCCGGGCCGGTGCCGTCGGCGGCGTACGCGGCGTCGGCGGGGCCGGAGGTGGTGAGCAGCGCGCCGCAGACGCCGCTGGGGAGCATGACGAACCCGCAGGTGTTCCCGCGTCCGCAGGAGCAGACGGTGGCCGGCAAGCCGGTCGCGGTGCCGGCCGCGGTGACGCTGGTGCCGGCGCCGGACGCGGACCTGGGGGCGTTGGACGCCGTCCGGGAGGTGCTGGAGATCGCCGGGGCGACGACCGTGACCCCGGAGCCGGACGCGGACGCCGACGCGCCGGCCGCCGGGTCGCTGGTGGTGTACGTCGGCGGACCGGCCGAGGCCGCCGGCGGCGGGACGGACCGGGCGCTGCGCGCGCTGTCCGCCGCGGCCGGCGGCAAGGACGGCGCCGCCCCCTCGACGGCGGGCATGCCGGCCGGCGGGTACGTGCTGTCGGTCGGTCAGCTGCCCGCCCGGGGCGGCGGGACGTACGGCGCGGTGGTGCTGGCGGGCGCGGACCCGGCGGGCACCTTCTACGCCGCGCAGAGCCTGCGTCAGCTGCTCGCCGCCGTCCCGGCCGGGCAGGGGCAGGCGCCGGGCGCCGCCGGGCTGGGCCTGCCCGGGATCACGCTGCGGGACTGGCCGAGCGGCGCGCCGGTGCGCGGCACCGCGGAGGCGTTCTACGGCAGCCCGTGGACGGCGCAGCAGCGGCTCGACCAGGTGGACTTCCTCGGCCGCTCCAAGCAGAACTTCTACCTCTACGCCCCCGGTGACGACCCGTTCCGGCTCTCCCGCTGGCGCGACGCCTACCCCGCCGCCCGGGCCGACGAGCTGCGCGAACTGGGCGCCGCGGCCCGGCGCAACCACGTCACGCTCGGCTACGCGATCGACCCGGGGCAGTCCCTCTGCTTCAGCTCCGGCAAGGACGTGAACGCGCTGGTGGCCAAGCTGGACGGGCTGCGCAAGCTCGGCTTCACCGCCTTCCAGCTCCAGTTCCTGGACGTCAGCTACGACGAGTGGCACTGCGGCGACGACCGCGACACCTACGGCACCGGCCCGGCCGCGGCCGCCAAGGCGCAGGCCGCGCTGGTGACCAAGGTGCGGGACCGGCTGATCGCGCGCAACCCGGGCCTGGCGCCGCTGTCCGTGGTGCCCACCGAGTACCACAAGCAGGGCGTCACGCCGTACCTCAAGGCGCTCGCCGCGGCGCTGCCGGACGGCGTGCAGGTGGCCTGGAGCGGGGGCGGGGTGATCCCGGAGAAGATCACCGGCGCCCAGGCCGCCGAGACCGGCGACCTGTACGGCCACCCGCTGGTCACCATGGACAACTACCCGGTCAACGACGCCAGCCCGGACCGGCTCTTCCTCGGCGCCTACACCGGGCGCGAACCGGAGGTGGCCACCCGCTCGGCGGTGATGCTCACCGGCGCCATGCAGCAGCCGACGGCCTCCCGGATCGCCCTCGCCACGGCCGGCGACTTCGCCTGGAACCCGGCCGGCTACCGGCCGGAGGACTCCTGGCAGGCCGCGGTGCGCTCGCTCGCCGGCCCGACCGGCGCCGGCAGCACGCCCACCGGCACCGCCCTGTCCGCGGTCACCGCGCTGGCCGGCAACAGCTCCTCCTCGCCGCTGTCCAAGCAGGAGTCCGGCTACCTGACGCCGCTGCTCGACCGGTTCTGGGCCGCCGCCGAGCCCACCTCGGGCACCGCGTCGGACCTCGCCAAGCTGATAGAGGCCGCCGCGCCCCTGCGGGACGCCTTCGCCGCGATGGCCACCGCCCAGCAGACCCTCGCCGGCACCCAGGCCACCGCCCAGCTCGCCGCCGAGGCCGCGCCCTGGCTCGCCCCGCTGCACGACTACGGGCTGGCCGGGCAGTCCGCGCTGGACATGCTGCTGGCCCAGCACGGCGGCGACGGCGCGGCCGCCTGGAAGGCCCGGGTGGAGCTCAACCGGCTGCGCGAGCAGCTCGCGCAGAGCCCGGCCACGATCGGCGCGGGCGTGCTCGACCCGTTCCTGGAGCGGGCCGTCGGGGCCGCCGACAACTGGGCCGGGGTGGCCGGCGGCGGGATCACCCCGACCACCACCATGGGCACCGCGCACGACCACCTGCCCGCGCTGATGACCGACGGCGTGGCCGACACCTTCTACTGGAGCTCCGCTCCCCCGCAGCCCGGCGACGCGGTCGGCGTCGACCTCGGCGGCGGGCGCCCGGTCGGCGCCGTCACCGTGCTGATGGGCTCCTGGGGCAACGGGCCGGACGGCCGGAGCGCGGTCGACGACTACCTCCACGACGGCGTGCTGGAGTACAGCACCGGTGAGGGCGGCTGGAAGCAGCTCGCCGTGGTCAAGAACCAGAAGTCGGTCAGCGCCAAGCTGCCGGCCGGTTCGGTGGTGCGGGCCGTGCGGTTGCGGGCCACCGCCGCCCAGAAGACCGCCGTCGCGGTGCGCGAGTTCACCGTCACCGCGCCCGACGACGCCCCCGCCAGCGTCACCGGCGGCCCCGCCGCGCTGCCCGGCTCCTCGGCGTCCGCGGTGCTGGACGGCAATCCGGACACCGCGTACCGGGCCGCCAAGCCGCCGACCGCGCAGGACGAGCCGCTCACCGTCGAGCTGGGCGCCGCCCGCCCGCTCGACCGGCTCACCGTGCTCACCGACCCGGGCGTGCACGCCACCGCCACCGTCTCGGTGCGCCGCTCGGACGGTGGCTGGGCGGACATCGGCACCGTGCAGCCCGGCTACAACGAGCTGCCGGCCGGCGGGCAGGCCGCCGACGCGTTCCGGCTGACCTGGAAGCCGGGCGGCGACCCGCCGGTGGTCAACCAGGTGATCCCCTGGTACGCGGACGTCCCGGCGGCCCGGCTCAGCCTGTCCGACCCGACCCTGGACGTGGTGACCGGCGCCGCCGCGCCCGCCCAGGCCCGGGCCACCGTCGAGGCCGGCCGCCCCGAGGGGACCAGCGGCGAGCTGCGCACCGAGGTGCCGGCCGCGGCCAAGGGCCTGACCGTGACCCCGGCGGCCGGGGTGACCGTGCCGCGCGGCGGCCGCATCGGCGTGCCGCTGCTGGTCAGCGCCGCTCCCGGGACGCCGTTCGGGACGTACCAGGTGCCGGTGGAGTTCGTGGCCGGCGCCACCACCGTGAAGCAGGTGCTCCAGGTGCGCGTGGTGCCGCCGACCAGCGGTCCGGACCTGGCGCTCGGCGCGAAGGCCACCTCCTCGGGCGACGAGACGCCGAACTTCCCCGCCTCGGCGGTCACCGACGGTGACCCGAAGACCCGCTGGTCCTCCCCCGCCAAGGACGACGCCTGGGTGCAGCTGGAACTGCCGCGGGCGCCCCACCTGGGCGCGGCGGTGCTGCACTGGCAGGCCGCGTACGCCGCCGCCTACAGGCTCCAGGTCTCGGCGGACGGCACCACCTGGACCGACGCGGCGACGGTGGACAACGGCAAGGGCGGCGACGAGACCGTGCGCTTCGACGCGCCGGGCGCCCGGTTCCTCCGGGTGCAGGGCGTGGCCCGGGCCAACAAGTACGGCTACTCGCTGTGGGGCGTCGAGCTGTACGCCGTCACCCCGCCCGCACCGTCGCAGCCGCCGGCCGTCCCCCCGGCCCAGCCGGGCGGCGGCGCCACCACCGCGCCCACGGCCCCGCCCACGGCCCCGACCGCTCCGAGCGCCCCGGCCACGCCCCCGGCCACACCCCCGGCGGGTGGTACGACGGGCGGGACGACGCCGCCGAAGCAGTAGCCGCCGCGCCCCCGCCGGACAACGCGGCGGGCCGCCGTGCTCCCCGGTGGGGGGCGCGGCGGCCCATGAGGCGTACCGACGGTATGACGGGCTGGCCCTTGTGGAGCGGGGTCAGGCGGAGAGCGGTTCGGGCTGCTCACCGCGGCGGACGGGGGCGGAGTGGGCCGAATGCGCCCGGCCGAGCGGGACGGGGAGGCCCTGCTCGGTATGGTCGAGGTGTTCGTACTCGCCCCACTGCGGGGCGCGCAGTTGGTCGGAGCCGCCGTACGGCTCCAGGTAGGGGCGCCAGCGCGGGTCCTTGATGCCGGTGCCGATGATCCGCCAGGCGAGGCCGCTGGGCGGGGCCGGTGGGCGCTTCATCCGCCAGCCGAGTTCGGTGAGGTGCCGGTCCGCCTTGGTGTGGTTGCAGCGGCGGCAGGCCGCCACCACGTTGTCCCACCGGTGCTGGCCGCCCCGGCTGCGCGGGATGACGTGGTCGACGCTGGTGGCGGCGGCCCCGCAGTAGACGCAGCGGCCGTGGTCACGGGCGAACAGCGCCCGGCGGGTGAGCGGGACGGGCCCGCAGAACGGGACCCGGACGAAGCGGGTCAGGCGGACGACGGACGGCGCCGGAAGGGCGCTGGTGGCGCTGTGCAGAGTGACTTCCGAGTCCTCCAGGCTGACCGCCTTGTGGTTGAGGACGAGGATGAGTGCGCGGCGCATCGATACGACGCCGAGTGGCTCGTAGGACGCGTTGAGGACCAGGACATGCGGCACGGATGCCTCCTTGGACGCCTGCGGCGCGTGGCTCGCGCCGGGACGAGCGGTTGGATCGCACAACTGGTGCGCGATCTCCCCCAGTGTCGCCTTACGCCTTTGTACGGCGCCACCACTCCTGTGTAACGGACCTGGTGTGAACTTCGGGTGTGGCCTCTGTCATAGCCGGTATGCCCTGGGGAAGGTCGGGTTGCACCCGGGTGCCCCCGGGGTGCCGCCCGTGGCCCTCCCGGGGGAGCGCTCGGCCGGTCGGAGCAGCGGTCGACCCCGTCGTCCGGGGGAGCGCACCGGTGCGCTGACGGGGCGTTCGTGTTGCTCCGTACGCCCTTCGGCGTGTCCGGTCGGGTGTTCGGCGCCGGTTAGGCTGAGGCGGACGGTCCGCGGGCCGCGTGCCGCGGCGCGGGCCCGCCACCACCCCTTGCAGGAAGGCCCGCACGTGTTCCGCTCCGGCGCCACCGGTATCGCCGACGCGTCCTCGACGCTCTCCACTCCGACACCGGCGCCCAGCCCGACCGCGCCGCAGCTGCCGCAGCTGGACCTGAGAATCCCGACCAGCGCGCAGGAGGTCAGCGACACCACCAAGCAGGCCGCCAGCTGGTTCGACACGCACTGGCAGGGCTGGCTGGCCGGCGGGGTGCGGATCGTCTTCATCGTGCTGCTGGCCCTGGTGCTGCGCGCCGTGGTGCGCAAGCTGATCACCCAGCTGATCACGCGGATGGCGCGCTCGCACGACCACCACGAGGAGAGCCGGCTCGGCGGGCTGCTGGCCAACACCGGGGTGGTGAACCCGGAGCGGCGCCAGCAGCGGTCGGAGGCGATCGGCTCGGTGCTGCGCAGCGTGGCGTCGTTCTCCATCCTGGGCACGGCCGCGCTGATGGTGCTGTCCGCGCTGGGCGTGAACCTGGCGCCGCTGCTGGCCAGCGCCGGTGTGGCCGGTGTGGCGATCGGTTTCGGCGCCCGCAACCTGGTGACGGACTTCCTCTCCGGGGTCTTCATGATCATGGAGGACCAGTACGGCGTCGGCGACGAGATCGACACCGGGGTGGCCGCCGGCACGGTGCTGGAGGTCGGCCTGCGGGTGACCAAGCTGCGCGGGGCCAACGGCGAGATCTGGTACATCCGCAACGGCGAGGTGAAGCGGATCGCCAACATGAGCCAGGGCTGGTCGACCGCCTCGGTGGACGTGCAGGTCGGGTACAAGGAGGACCTGCTGCGGGTCGAGGACCTGATCCAGGAGACGGCCGAGGCGCTGTCCAAGGAGTCGCCGTACGACGAGCTGGTCTGGGCGCCGGTGTCCGTCCTGGGCGTGGAGTCGGTCGCGGCGGACTCGGTGATGGTGCGGATCGAGGCGCGGACCGCGCCGGGCAAGGCACCGACGGTGTCCCGGGCGCTGCGCCAGCGCCTGAAGACGGCCTTCGACCAGGCCGGGATCAAGGTCAAGGAGGAGGTCGCACCGGTCGCCGCCGCGGCGACGGCGGCCCCGGCCACCGGGGTGGTGATCTCCCCCGCGACCGAGCCGGCACCGCCGTCCGCGCTGTCCGACCCGACCTCTCCCCGGTACCGGGCGACCGAGCCGATACCGGCGCCGAGGCCGACCGACGACCTCGCCAAGCCGTAGGGCCCCAGGCCCGGCAGCACGAAGCCCCGTTCCCAAGACCCTTGGGAACGGGGCTTCGTGCTGTCCGGTAACGCTTCGGCATCCTCCGGGCCACGGACCATTGACACCCCGCTGACGGGGCCCGTACGGTCCTTCCCAAGCGACTGGAAACTTTCCTAACAGTTCGGCTCCCCGAACCGCCGGGTTCACCCTCGTCGCTCCCCCCACCAGCCGGAAGAGGAGGATTTCGCGCGTGACCAAGACCACCGCCAAGGCCCCCCTCGCCGGCACCCCCAGCCTGCTGCGCGCCATCAACGACCGCGCCGCCCTCGAACTGCTGCTGGAGAACGGCCCGCTCTCCCGCACCCAGATCGGCACCCTGACCGGCCTCTCCAAGCCCACCGCCTCCCAGCTGCTGGCCCGCCTGGAGGCGGCCGGACTGGTCCTGCCGGTCGGCACCACCGCCGGCGGCCCCGGCCCCAACGCGCAGCTGTACGAGGTGAATCCGGCCGCCGGCCACGTCGCCGGGCTGGACGTCACCAACAGCGAGATCAGGGTCGCCGTCGCCGACATCACCGGCTCCACGCTGGCCGAGCACGCCGTGCCGACCAAGGGCGTGCCGGCCGCCGAGACCGTCGCCAAGGTCGCCGCCGCCGTCGCCGAGACCGTCCGCGCCGCCGGACTGGCCGCGGGCAGCCTGCGCACCGCCGCGATCGGCGTCGGCGGCGCCCCCGACCCGGTCACCGGCAAGCTGCGCTACGCCTCCCACCTGCCCGGCTGGCACTCACCGCGGCTGGTCGAGGAGCTGTCCGAGGCGATCGGCGCGCCCGTGTCGATCGAGAACGACGTGAACCTCGCCGCCGTCGCCGAACAGGCCTCCGGCGCGGCGCGGGGTTCCGAGGACTTCGTCCTGCTCTGGGCCGGTGCCGGCACCGGCGCCGCGATCGTCATCGCCGGCCGGCTGCACCGCGGCTTCACCGGCGGCGCCGGGGAGGTCGGCTACATGCCGGTGCCCGGCTCACCGGTCGCGCGGGACGTGCGCCGCCGCAAGTTCGGCGGGTTCCAGGAGCTGGTCGGCACACCCGCCGTCCGGACCCTGGCCCGCGAGCACGGGCTCGGCGCGCCCACCGCCGAGGACTCGATCGCCAAGGCCCTGGAGACCCCGGGCGCCGGCGACGCCTTCCTCGTCGAACTGGCCGGCCGGCTCGCCGTCGGACTGGCCGCGATCGTCGCCGTCGTCGACCCCCAGCTGGTGGTCCTCTCCGGCGCGGTGCCCACCGCGGGCGGCGAACGTCTGCGCGCCCTCGTCGAGGACGAACTGGCCAGACTCTCCATCGCCCGGCCCGAGGTCCGCAGCAGTGCCCTGCCCGGCTCGCCCGTCCTGCTCGGCGCCCTGCAACGCGCGCTGGCGGACGCCCGCGAGGCGGTCTTCTCCACCCACTGACAGCAACCCCACTGACAGCCACCCACGGACAGCCGCCCACCGGCGCTCACCGAAGCCCACCCACCGACGCTCCCCGGTCGCCCGTCACCCCGCACGCACCCTGCACCCACCTCTCCCACCCCCCGAACGCGGGCCCCGAGGCAATGACGCCTGCCCGCGCACCCCCAGGAGGACCTCGAAGTGCACTCCACCACCTCCCGCAGAGGCCGTCGCACGATCGCCGCCGTCACCGGCACCGCCGTCCTGGCCCTGCTCGCCACCGCCTGCACCGGCGGCAGCGAGAGCAGCGGCGGCGACGACTCGGCCAGCGGCAAGGACGTCACCATCACCTTCTGGCACGGCTGGAGCCAGGACAACGAGGTGAAGGCGATCAACGACAACATCGCCGCCTTCGAGAAGGCCCACCCCAACATCCACGTCAAGGCCGTGGACAACATCGCGGACGACAAGGTCAACCAGGCCCTGCGGGCCGGCGGCGACGACGCGCCGGACGTGGTCTCCTCCTTCACCACCAACAACGTCGGCATGTTCTGCTCGACCAAGGCGTTCACCGACCTCAAGCCGCTGCTGCAGAAGAGCGGCATCGACCCGGTCAAGACCTTCCCGGCCGCGATGCTCAACTACACGCAGTTCCAGGGCAACCAGTGCTCGCTGCCGCTGCTCGGCGACGCCTACGGCCTCTACTACAACAAGAAGGCCTTCGCCGACGCGGGCATCGCCAACCCGCCGAAGACCTTCAGCGAGTTCGCCGAGGACGCCAAGAGGCTGACCCTCGCGGACGGCGACGGCTACAAGCAGCTCGGCTTCATGCCGCTGTACCACGGCTACGAGTCGACCACCGAGCACTTCCTCGGCCAGTACGGCCCGACCTACTTCGGTGCCGACGGCAAGTCGAACATCGCCACCGACCCGAAGGTCGCCGCGATGCTCAAGTGGCAGAAGGACATGGTCGACCAGCTCGGCGGCTACACCAAGCTGGAGAAGTACCGCGCCACCTTCGGCGAGGAGTTCAGCGCCAAGAACCCCTTCCTCACCGGCCAGGTCGCGATGGCCATCGACGGCGAGTGGCGCACCGCCGCCCTCGCCGAGAACAAGCCGAACTTCGACTGGGCCACCGCCGCGTTCCCCGTCCCGGACGACCAGGCCGACACCTACGGCCGCGGCTACCAGACCGGCACCATCGTCGGCATCGCCAGCAGCAGCAAGAAGCAGGCCGCGGCCTGGGAGCTGGTCAAGTACCTGACCACCGACACCGACGCGGTGGTCAGCTTCGCCAACGCGATCCACAACGTGCCCAGCACCTTCGACGCGCTCAACTCGCCGAAGCTGACGAACGACCCGAACTTCAAGACCTTCATCGACGTCGCCAAGAACCAGCACTCGGGCACCACCCCGGCGGCCGTCAACGGCAGCGGCTACATCGCCTCCCTGCAGAACCTCGGCTACGACTACGAGTCCGGCAAGCAGCCCGATCTCGCGGCCGGCCTCGCGGCCACCGCCAAGGAGATCGACGCCGCCATCGCCCAGGCGAAGTAGCGGAAACGGTCCACGGAGCTCCCATGTCACTCGCGTTCGGCACCCGCAAGGGCACCGGATCGACCGACCCGGCGGCGCCCTCCACGCAGCACCTGCTGCGCCGGAAGCGCCGCCGGGAGGCGGCCCGCAACCTCGCCTTCCTCTCCCCCTGGCTGATCGGCTTCGGCGTCTTCTTCCTGTACCCGCTGATCTCCACCGTCTACTTCTCCTTCACCAAGTACAACGGCTTCGGCGCGCCCACCTTCAGCGGCCTGAAGAACTGGGACTACGTCTTCAACGACCTCCCGGCGTTCTGGCAGGGCCTGCGCAACACCGTGTGGCTGGTCTTCATCATGGTGAGCCTGCGGGTCGCCTTCGGCCTCGGCATCGGCCTGCTCATCACCAAGGTCAAGACCGGCGTCGGCTTCTTCCGCACCGCGTTCTACCTGCCGTACCTGGCACCGCCGGTGGCCGCCACCGTCGCCTTCGCGTTCCTGCTCAACCCCGGCACCGGCCCGGTCAACCACTTCCTCGGCGAGCTCGGCCTCCCGCAGCCCGGCTGGTTCGCCAGCGCCGACTGGTCCAAGCCCGCGCTCACCATGCTCGCGATGTGGGGCATCGGCGACCTGATGGTCATCTTCATGGCCTCGCTGCTCGACGTCCCCAAGGAGCAGTACGAGGCCGCCGAACTGGACGGCGCCGGCCCCTTCCAGCGGTTCCGGTACGTCACGCTGCCGAACATCTCGCCGATCATCATGTTCGCCGTGGTCACCGGCGTCATCCAGACCATGCAGTACTACACCCAGGCGATCGTCGCCGGGAAGGTCGCCGGCGGCATCGCGGGCAACTCCGGCCAGCAGTTCGAGCCCGGCTTCCCGCAGGGCTCCACCTGGACCCTGCCGCAGATGGTCTACAACCTCGGCTTCCAGCGCTTCAACTACGGCGCGGCGTGCGTCGTCGCCCTGGTGCTGTTCGCCATCTCGATGGCCGTCACCTCGCTCCTGCTCCGCCGCAAGTCCGGCTTCATGGCGAGCGACGACTAGTCCGTGTGCTGCGGACCCAGCGGACCGATGAGGACCCGATCATGACTCTCAGCTCCACACTCACCAAGGCGCCCGCCCCGGCCGGCACCTCCCGCGCCTCCGGCCCGGCCGCCCGGGCGGCCCGCCGCCGCGCGGTGCTCAACTGGGTGGCCGTGCACTCGCTGGCCATCGCCGCCGCCCTGTTCTTCCTGCTGCCGTTCGTCTTCGCCTTCCTCACCTCGGTGATGACCGACCAGCAGGCACTCACCACCGACTACTGGCCCACCTCCTGGCAGTGGGGCAACTACGGCAAGGTCTGGGACACCCCCGGCTTCCTCACCTGGTGGCGCAACACCCTGCTCTACGCGGGCCTCGGCACCGTGCTGACCATCGTCTCCAGCCTGCCGGTCGCCTACGCGCTCGCCAAGTTCCGCTTCCGGGGCCGCAACCTGGCGCTGATGGCCGTCATCGCCATGATGATGCTCCCGCCGCAGGTCACCGTCATCCCGATGTACCTGTTCTGGGCCAAGCAGCTCGGCCTCGGCGGCTCGCTCTGGCCGCTCATCATCCCGATGGCCTTCGGCGACGCGTTCTCGATCTTCCTGCTGCGCCAGTTCCTGCTGACCATCCCCAAGGAGTACATCGAGGCCGCCCGGATCGACGGCTGCGGCGACCTGCGCACCCTGCTGAAGGTCGTGCTGCCGATGGCCAAGCCGGCCATCGCCGCCGTCGCCCTGTTCCAGTTCTTCTACTGCTGGAACGACTACTTCGGCCCGCAGATCTACGCCAGCAACAACCACGAGGCCTGGACGCTCTCGTACGGCCTGGAGTCGTTCAAGGGCGCCCACCACACCAACTGGAACCTCACCATGGCCGCCACCCTCCTCGTGATGGCACCGGTGATCATCCTCTTCTTCTTCGCACAGAAGGCCTTCATCGAAGGCGTGACACTGACAGGGGTCAAGGGCTGATGTCCGCTCTCAAGTTGGCAATCGTCGGCGGCGGTTCGACGTACACCCCGGAGCTGATCGACGGCTTCGCCCGGCTCCGCGACACCCTGCCGATCGGCGAGCTGGTGCTCATCGACCCGGCCGCCGACCGGCTGGAGCTGATCGGCGGGCTCGCCCGGCGGATCTTCGCCAAGCAGGGGCACGGTGCCGTCGTCACCACCACCGGCGACGTCGAGGCCGGTGTCGCCGACGCCGACGCCGTGCTGCTGCAACTGCGCGTCGGCGGGCAGGCCGCCCGCAACCGGGACGAGACCTGGCCGCTGGAGTGCGGCTGCGTCGGCCAGGAGACCACCGGCGCCGGCGGCCTCGCCAAGGCGCTGCGCACCGTCCCGGTCGTCCTCGACATCGCCGAGAAGGTCCGGCGCGCCAACCCGGACGCCTGGATCGTCGACTTCACCAACCCCGTCGGCATCGTCACCCGCGCGCTGCGCAACGCCGGCCACAAGGCCGTCGGCCTGTGCAACGTCGCCATCGGCTTCCAGCGCAAGTTCGCGACCCACCTCGGCGTCGACCCGGAGCTGGTCCGGCTCGACCACGTCGGCCTCAACCACCTCACCTGGGAGCGCGGCGTCACCCTGCTCGACGCCCCGGGATCGGCGACGGGCCGGGAGGTGCTGCCGGAGCTGCTCGCCGCGCACGGCAAGGCGATCGCCGAGGACCTGCACCTGCCGCAGCCCGTCATCGAGCGGCTCGGCGTCGTACCGTCCTACTACCTGCGCTACTTCTACCAGCACGACGCCGTCGTCGAGGAACTCAAGGTGCAGGGCTCGCGGGCCGCCCAGGTCGCCGAGATCGAGCGGCAGCTGCTGGAGATGTACGCCGACCCGGCCCTCGACACCAAGCCGGAACTCCTCGGCCAGCGCGGCGGCGCGTTCTACTCCGAGGCGGCGGTCCAGCTGATCGCCGCGCTGCTCGGCACCGGCGGCGGGACGTCCGTGCAGGTCGTCAACGCGCCGAACAACGGCGTGCTGCCGTTCCTGCCCGACGACGCCGTCATCGAGGTCCCGGCCGAGGTCGACGCGAACGGCGTCCGACCGCTCCCCCAGCGGCCCGTCGAGCCGCTGTACGCCGGCCTCATCGCCGCCGTCACCGCGTACGAGCACCTCGCCCTCGACGCCGCCCTGCACGGCGGCCGCGACCGGGTCTTCGACGCCCTGCTCGCCCACCCGCTGGTCGGCCAGCTCGAACTCGCCGACCAGCTCACCGATCGGCTGCTCGCCCACAACCGCGAGCACCTCGCCTGGGCCTGACGGCCCGGGGCCCGGCTTCGCACCCGGGCCCCGTCCGGAAAGCTGCCCGGCCCGCGATATGAGGGTGTCGCGGGCCGGGCACTGCGAGGAGACCGATCACCCCCGGCCGGGGACAACGCCACGGCCGGGCCACGTACGAGCCGCGGGGACCTGATGACCCACCAGCCCGAACCGATCCTGCCCGGCGTCCTCGCCATCGACGCCGGCAACTCCAAGACCGACGTCGCCCTGATCGGCGCCGACGGCACCGTCCGCGGCACCGCCCGCGGCGGCGGCTTCGCACCCCAGAAGATCGGCGGCGCCGCCGCCGTCGCCGGCCTCGCCCCGCTCGTCGAGCAGGCCGCCGCCGCGGCCGGCCACCCCGCCTGGAGCGGCGTCCTCACCAGCCACGTCAGCGCCTGCCTGGCCAACGCCGACCTGCCCGTCGAGGAGGAGGCCCTGCGCGCCGCGCTGGAATCCCACCCCTGGGGCGCCAGCAACACCGTCGTCAACGACACCTTCGGCCTGCTGCGGGCCGGCACCGACGGCCCGCGCGGCGTCGCCGTCGTCTGCGGCGCCGGCATCAACTGCGTGGGCCTGCTGCCCGACGGCCGCACCGCCCGCTTCCCCGCCCTCGGCGAGCTCACCGGCGACTGGGGCGGCGGCGGGGGCCTGGCCGTCACCAGCATGTGGCACGCCGTCCGCCACGAGGACGGCCGCGGCGGCCCCACCGGGCTCTCCCGCGCCATCGCCGAGCACTTCGGCCTGCCCAGCGCCGGCGCCGTCGCCGAGGCCGTCCACCTCGGGCACCTGCCGACCAGCCGGCTGCACGAGATCGTCCGGGTGCTGTTCGCCGTCGCGGAGCAGGGCGACGAGGTCGCCCTGGGGCTGATCGACCGCCAGGCCGACGAGATCGTCCGGCTCGCCGTCGTCGCCCTGCGGCGGCTGGAACTGCTCGACGCGCCCACCCCGCTGGTGCTCGGCGGCGGCGTGCTCGCCTCCCGGCAGCCGCTGCTGCTCGACAACCTGACCGCCCGTCTGGCCGAGGCCGCGCCGCTCGCCGAACCGCGGGTCGTCGTCGCGCCGCCCGTCCTGGGCGCGGCGCTGCTCGGACTCGACCACCTCGGGGCGGGCCCCGAGGCCCAGGCCCGGCTGCGCGAGGCGTACGAGGCACAACGGCCCGTCGCCGCCTGACCGTTACGCCGCCCCCCAGACTCCCGCCGCCGCCGGATCCGCACATCCGGCGGCGGCGGGAACCACAGCCCGTGCACCAGTCGTGTAGCTGTGTGACGAGTTCCGCCGCTGTCCGGGGAGACTAGTGCCATGGCCGTGCCCCGAACCCTCATCGCCGCGCTGCTCTGCTGCACCGCCGCAGCCGCCCTCGCCGCCTGCACTCCCGCCGACTCCGCGCCCACCGTCGCCGCCGCCTCCGCCGCCGCCGTCGCCGACGGGGCGTACGACGACGAGGACGACCTGCTGGACGACGACCTCGCCGACCCCGAGCCCAGCATGGACACCTCCCCCGCCCCCACCGCCGACTGCGCCACCCCGACCCCGACCGAACGCCCCGGACACACCGTCCTCGTGCTCCTCGCCACCGAGGACGGCGACGTCACCGCGCAGCCCGCCCGCTACTCCTGCGACGAGGCCCGCTACGAGGGGACGGGGACGCCGGCCCGCTACGGCTTCGCGACCGCCGGGGTCGAGGCCACGCTCGTCGACCGCCCGCACGGCGACCCGACCAGAACCGTCCGGTTGGAGGACGTGCTCGGGCACCTGGAGGACTGCCTGGCCGAGCACGAACCCGACGCGCCGTACGGGTGCTACGGCAACGTGTACGACGTGGTGCTGGACTCGCACGGGCGGATCATGCGGATCGGGGAGCTGTTCGAACCGTGATCCCGCCGTGGACCGGCTGGGCGCGGAACCGGCTCAGGACCGGTTCAGGACCGCTTCGGGACCGGCTCAGGAGGGGGCGACGAGGCCGAACTCGTAGGCCTGGATGACCAGGTGGACCCGGTCCCGGGCGTCCAGCTTGGTGAACAGCCGGGCCACGTGCGCCTTGGCGGTGGCCACGCTGATGGTCAGCTCCTCGGCGATCTCGCCGTTGGACAGCCCGCGGCCGACCAGCGTCAGCACCTCGCGCTCGCGGTCGGTGATCCCGTCGACCGTCGCCCGGCCGGACCGGGCGGCGGGCTGCGGGCGGGCGGCGAACTCGCCGATCAGCCGGCGGGTGATGCTCGGCGCGATCAGGGCGTCCCCCGCGGCGACCACCCGGACGCCGTCGAGGATGGTCTCCAGGGCGAGGTCCTTGACCAGGAAGCCGGCCGCCCCGGCCCGCAGCGCGCCGTACACGTAGTCGTCGTCGTCGAAGGTGGTGAGGACGAGGACGTGGGTCGGCAGGCCGGGGTCGGCGGTGATCCGGCGGGTGGCCTCGATGCCGTCCATGCCGGGCATCCGGATGTCCATCACGGCGACGTCGGGGCGCAGTCGGGCGACCAGTTCCACCGCCTCGGCGCCGTTGCCGGCCTCGCCGACGACCTCCAGGTCCGGGGTGTCGGCGATGAGCACGCGCAGACCGGTGCGGATGAGCGGCTGGTCGTCGACCAGGACGACACGGATCACGGGGAGACCTCCACGGGGAGCGGCAGTCGGGCGGCGACCTGGAAGCCGCCCGCGGGGCGCGGGCCGGCGCTGAACTCGCCGTGCAGCAGGCCGACCCGCTCGCGCATGCCGGCGATGCCGTACCCGGAGCCGGCGGACGGCCCGGCGGCTCCGGCGCCGAGGTCGACGACGGTGACGGAGACCTCCTCGGGGCCGTAGTCGACGGTGACCCGGCAGTCCCGGGTGCCGGAGTGCCTGACCACGTTGGTGACCGCCTCCTGCACGATGCGGTAGGCGGCGAGGTCCACCTCGGGCGGCAGCGGGCGGGGCTCGCCGAGGCGGGTGAGCGCGACCCGCACGCCCGCGCCGGCCGTCTGCTCGACCAGCCGGTCCAACTCGCCCAGCCCCGGGGCGACCTCCATCGGCGCGGACTCCGATTCGCCCTGGCGCAGCGCGCCGAGCATCCGGCGCAGCCCGGCCAGGGTCTCCCGGCTGGTCGCCTCGATGGCGTTCAGCGCGTTGCGGGTCTCGGCGGGCTGGGTGTCCATGACCCGGCTGCCCATCCCGGCCTGGATCGCGATGATGCCGATGCTGTGGGCGACCATGTCGTGCAACTCGCGGGCGATCCGCAGCCGTTCGGCGGTGATCGCCTGCTCGGTGACGCGGCTGCGCAGGGCCTCGGCGTGCACGCGGTTCTGCCGGACGGTGTTGCCGACCAGCCAGGCGATCGCGGCGGTCGAGGCGAACGCGGCCTGGGCGACGAAGTCGGTGTGGTAGTCGTTCGCCACCCGCCAGACCGCGAGGACGGCCACCATGGCGACCGGCATCGCGGCGGCGCACAGCGAAACGGCCCGGGAGCGGGTGGCCGTGCAGTAGCCGATCGCCACCTCGGCGAGCAGCAGTTGCACCACGGCCGTCTCCTGGATCCGCATGCCGATCGTGAAGACGCACGCCGCCAGCGGGATCGCCACCGCCAGCAGCGGCAGCCGGACCAGCAGCGACGCCATCAGGATCGTGACCACCGCGGTGACCAGCAACGGCATGTCCTCGAAGTTGCCGTTGTAGCGGAACAGGTGGGCCAGCTCGTTGCTCCGCTGGAAGCCGCGGAACGTGATGACGGCCCCCCAGAACGCCGCCACCCAGACGCCCGGCGGCAGGCGCCTGAGCAGGGGCGGACGCGGGTTGGTGATCATCGCCCGATGGTAGCGGCGGCCCGTACGGCGGCACATCGGCCCGGGGGCGTAATCCCCCGGGCCAGTGCGGCGGCCGGCGGTTGTGGCCCGCGGCCCGATGCCCGGCCGGGGCCCCGGACGGCACCGTTGTCCCCGTGATCGAGATCGAGCGACTGACCAAGCGGTACGGCGCCACCACGGCCGTCGACCAGTTGACCTTCACCGTCCGGCCGGGCACCGTCACCGGCTTCCTCGGCCCCAACGGCGCCGGCAAGTCCACCACGCTGCGGATGATCCTGGGGCTGCACGCCCCGACCGAGGGGACCGTCACCGTGGACGGCGTGCCGTTCGCGGACCGGCCGCGCGGACTGCGCCACGTCGGCGCCCTGCTGGACGCCCAGGACGTGCACGGCGGGCGCAGCGCCCGGGCCCACCTGTCGGCGCTCGCCCGCGGCAACCGCATCCCGCTCCGGCGGGTGGACGAGGTGCTGGCCGAGGTCGGCCTCGGCAAGGCCGCCGGGCGCCGGATCGGCGGCTACTCGCTGGGCATGAAGCAGCGGCTCGGGATCGCCGGCGCGCTGCTCGGCGACCCGCCCGTGCTGCTGTTCGACGAGCCGCTCAACGGCCTCGACCCGGAGGGCGTGCTGTGGGTGCGCGGCCTGTTCCGCCGCCTCGCCGAGGAGGGGCGGACGGTCTTCGTCTCCAGCCACATGATGGCCGAGATGGAGCACACCGCCGACCGGCTGGTGGTGATCGGGCGGGGCCGGCTGATCGCGGACGAGAGCCTGGCGGAGTTCTCCGCCCGCAACGCCGTCACCAGCGTGGCCGTCCGGACGCCCGAACTGCCGTCGCTCGCCGAGGTGTTGCGGGCCGAAGGGGCGGCCGTACGGCAGGCGGAGGAGCCGGACGGCGCGATGGTGACCGGGCTGCCCGCCGCCCGGATCGGCGAACTCGCCCTGCGGCACGGCCTGGTGCTGCACGAGCTCGCCACCCGTACCTCGTCCCTGGAGTCGGCGTTCATGTCGCTGACCGCCGACAGCGTCGAATACCTGGCAGGAGATGCCCGATGAGTACCGCCGCCCTCGCCCCCGCCCGCCCCCGCACCGGCCCGGCCGAGCCGCGGCCCCGGTTCGGCGACCTGCTCGCCGCCGAGTGGATCAAACTGCGCTCGCTGCGGTCCACGTACTGGGTGCTGGCGCTGGCCTCGTTGGCCGCGATCGTGGTCAACCTGAACGCCGTCCACACCGACCTGACCTACATCGACCACCCCCGCCCGCCGGTGCCCGGCTTCCCGCCGTACCGGTACGACCCGCTCTTCCACGGCCTCAGCAGCATCTCCGGCGCCCTGATGGCCGTCGCGGCCGGCAGCCTCGGCGCGATCACCGTGTTCGGCGAGTACACCACCGGCATGATCCGCACCACCTTCGCCGCGGTGCCCGACCGGCGGGGCGTGGCCGTGGCCAAGGTGGTGCTGGTCGCCGGCCTCACCTCGCTCGCCGGGGCGGTGGTGTCCGCGGTGTCCTTCTTCGGCAGCAACGCCATGCTGGCCTCCCGGCACGTCGGGCTCTCCGTCACCGACCAGGGCTGCCTGCGGGCCGTCCTCGGCTACGCGGCGATCGTGCCCGTCTGCGCGCTGATCGGGATGGCCCTCGGCGCCCTGCTGCGGCACGCCGCCGCTTCGATCGTCTCGCTCGTCATGCTGCTGTTCATCGTGCCGATGCTGTTCGGCGGCGACCGCTACCGCTGGCTGAAGGAGATCGGCAACCACCTGCCGCTCGCCGCCGAGGGGAGGCTGACGATCAACCCCAACTCCTCGACGACGATGGGCAGGTACGCGCCGAGCGTGCTCGACTCCTGGATCACCCTGGGCGTCTGGGCGGCCGTCGCGCTGGCGGCGACGGTGGTCCTGATGCGGCGCCGGGACGTCTGAGCCCGACGGAGCCGGGGCGTCAGGCGGCCGCGGCGGCCGCCTTGGCGCGGAAGGCGCCGAGGGCGGCGGCGGGGACGCCGCAGGCGGGGAGGAAGGCCCCGGCGCCGCCGTGGCGGGTGCGGACGCGGTCGAGGAAGACGGCCATGGCCTCGGCCGGGGCGTCGAGGAGCGGGGCGGGGATGGCGAGTTCGCGGCCCTCGGAGTCGGTGACCCGGGCGCCGCGGGCGTTGAGCGCGGTGCGGTGGCGCTCGGAGAGGCCGGCGAAGATCTGCGGCAGGGCGTCGGCGGTGCGGGCGTAGTCGGCGACGATCCGCTCGGCGGGCACGCCGAGGAGGTCCAGCAGCAGGGCGGTCAGCAGGCCGGTGCGGTCCTTGCCGGCGGCGCAGTGCAGGAGGACGGCGCCCGGGCGGGCGGCGGCCTCGACGGCGGCGGTGACGGCCCCGGGCGCGGACTCGGCCAGCAGCACGTAGTAGTCGCCGAGGTCGGCGGCGGTGGCCATGGTGCGCATCCGGGCGGCGAGGCCGTCGCCGGTGGGGTTCACCGGGGCCGCGACGACGGCTATCCCGGCGGCCTCGGCCGCGGCCCAGTCGGCGGGGTCGGTCTCGCGGGTGTCGCGCAGGTCGACGATGGTGCGGATGTCGCAGGCGCGCAGCTGGGCGACGGTCGCCTCGTCGGCGGCCGGGAACGGCTGGGCGGAGCGGTACAGCACGCCGGGGCGGATCCGCAGGCCCTCGGGGTCGCCGAGGACGGCGGAGTCGCGGAAGTTGACCAGGGACATGCGCGGGGCCTTTCGGTGGGGCCGTGGGGGGAGGGGCCGGACATCCAGACGTGCATCGAGACATCTAGATGTCTAGTCCCTCCCCGGGGTGCGAGGCAAACCACGGTCGCCCGCACCCCTCCATCCCACCCCCGCCGACCGGCCCCGTCGACCGGAGGAGGGCACGGGGTGGGCGGGGCCTCAGGCCCGGGGGTGGACGGGCCCCGGGCCCGGGGTTCGTAGGATCGGGCGTGTGGCGACGAACCCTCCCAGCACCCCGCTCTACCGACGGCTGGCCCGGCAGCTCCAGGAACGGATCGACGCCGGCGCGTACCCGGCGGGCGCCCGGCTGCCGAGCGAGCCCGAGCTGAGCGCCGAGTTCGGGGTGAACCGGCTGACCGTCCGGCAGGCGGTGGCGGAGCTGGAGCGGGCCGCCGTGGTGGAGATCCGGCGGGGCGTGGGCACGTTCGTCCGCCCGCCGGCCGTCCGCGTCTCGATCGCGGTGGATCCGCGCAGCCAGCGCTTCGACCTGGGCAGCGTGCACGCCGCGCTCCCCGACACCGGCGACGGCGAGTTCGTGCTGGGCACCCCGCCGGTGGCCGGATCGGTGGAGGACGAGGAGGCGGCCCGGCAGCTGGGCCGGGCGCCGGCCGAGCTGTCCCGGGTGGACACGGTGATCCGGCTCGGCGGGCAGGCCAGGGCCGTGTGCAGCTACTGGGTGCCGTTCGGCCCGCTGCCGGACGCCCTGGTGCGGCCCGGCCGGCCCGGGAACCTGGTGCTGGACCTGGCCCGCGCGGCCGGGGTGGAGCTGGAGTACGACTGGCGGGCGTTCGGCGCGATCGGCGCGGATCTGGCCGACGCCGAGCTGCTGGGCGTCCCGCCGGGCACCCCGCTGCTCGTCCGGGAGGGGGTCAGCTGCACCCCGGACGGCGCCCCGGCGCTGTACGTCCGGCGACGGATCGACGGCAGCAGCGCGCGCTTCGTCCTGAACTTCCGCGAGCCCCGGCCGGAGGCGCCGTCCGGCCCCGCGGCAGACACCCCGCCGGATTCGCGATAGCGCCAGGTCAGCCGCCCACCCCGCACCGTTCGGCGCCGTATCGATCCTGCTAAAGTTCCGCGCCGGATCATCACGCGTCACGGGGGGCGGAGTACCGCGATGTCCGAGGGGACCGAACACGACATACCCACCGAACTCGCCGAGGCCTACCTCGGGCTGCTCGCCGACGCCTCCCGCACCGGGAGGCTGCTGCGCCGGGACGAACTGGAGTGCCTGCGCACGCTGGGCGAGCACTGCGCCGAGGCCGGGTACGGGCTGCGCGACGTCGTCGCGCACTGCCTGTCGGCCACCCGGCGGGCCTGGCAGACGCTGCCCGGCATCACCGCGGCGGGCGGCGTCGGGGAACTGCGCCGGATCGGCGACGCCGTGCTCGCGGCGACCGAGGCCGCACTGGCCGCACTCGGCGAGGGACACGAGCGCGCGCAGCGCATGGCCGTGCGCCAACAGGAGTCCGCGCGGCGCGAGTTCATCGACGACCTGCTGTACGGCCGCAGCGACCTGGGCCTGTTGGCCGAGCGCGCGGAGCGGTTCGGACTGCGGCTGGCGGGCGCGTACGCGGTGGCGGTGGCGGTCGGCGACACGCCGTTCGCGGACGTCCACCCGCTGGTGAACCGGGTGGAACGGGAGCTGGTCGGGCGGTTCGGCGAGCGGGACGTCCTGCTCGCCGGCAAGGACGGCCGGCTGGTGTGCATCGCCCCGGACACCGAACGCGCCGTCCTGGAGGCCTTCGCCGACCTGACGCTGCGCCCCGGCCCCGGCTACCGCCCGGTGCTGCGGGTGGCCACCGGGCGCCGGCACTCGGGGGCCAGCGGGGTGCTGCGCAGCTACGAGGAGGCGCTGGGCGCGCTGGACTACGCGGACCGGCTGGACCTGCCGGCGCGGCAGCTGAAGGCCGAGGAACTGCTGGTCTTCCCCGTGCTGATGCGCGACCGGGCGGCGATGGCCGACCTGGTGCGCAGCGTGCTGGGCCCGCTGACCGAGGCGCGCGGCGGCGCCCGCCCCCTGCTGGACACCATCGCGGTGCAGGCGGAGGCCGCGTACGTGAACGCGGAGGCGGCCCGGCGGCTGGGGCTGAGCGTGCGCACGCTCGGCTACCGGCTGGAGCGGATCAAGGCGCTGACCGGCTACGACCCGTCGGACGCCCTGCAGCGGTTCACCCTGGAGACGGCGGCGATGGGGGCCCGGCTGCTGAACTGGCCGGAGCAGCCGCTGTAGGCGGCGGCCGAACGCCACCCGGGCGGTGCGTTCCAGGGTGTCAAAGGGCCGTAAAGATTGCCGGATCCTGGCAATGTGCGAACACCCCCTCCGCTGTCACGATCTCCATGGCGCCGAAGTGCGGCGCCGTGGGAACAGCGGGGGAGCGTGGCCGGGATGGGGGGATTCGTCGCGGCCGCGCTGGCTTTTCCGACGGCGCTCTTCAGCTTCGCGCTGGTGGTGGTCGTCGGGTACTGGCTGCTGATGCTGGTCGGCGGCCTGGGCTTCGACGCCCTGCACGGGGGGCACGGCGTCGGACATGCCGGTCACGTCGGCCATGCCGGTCACACGGGCGACCTGGGTCACGGTGCCGGGGGGCACACGGCCCACGGGGGGCAAGGGGCCCAGGACGGGCACGGCGCCGACGGCGGGGGCGCCCACCACCACGGAGGCGTGCTGGACGCGCTGGGGCTGGGCGGGGTGCCCGTGACGGTGGCGGTGTCGCTGCTGGTCGCGCTCGCCTGGTTCGTCAGCCTGGCCGGCACCGTCCTCACCTCGGGGGCACCGGCGCGCGGCGGCGTGTTCGCCGTCGCGCTGGTCGCCTCCTGGGCGGGCACCCGACTGCTGGTCCGGCCGCTGTCCCGGCTGTTCCCCGAGGACCGTCCGGCGACCCGGGGGGACTTCGTCGGCCGGGTCTGCGTGATCCGCACCGGCCGGGTGACGGCCGACTTCGGGCAGGCCGAGGTCACCGCCGAGGACGGCTCCACCGCGACCGTCCAGGTCCGCACGCTCACCGAGGAGCCCGGGCTGGCGGCCGGCCGCACCGCCCTGATCTTCGACTACGACGCCGACGGCGAGCACTTCCTGGTGGCGCCGTTCGACCCGGCGCTACCGGGCGGCTGACTCCCCCGGGCGTCCCCTCCCCCCCCCTTTCCTCCCCCTTTGTCCCACTCGTTCCGCTTTCATCCGCTCGACTTCGCACCATCTCGTCATCTCGTCAAAGGACTCCGTGATGGACACCATCGCCGTGGGTTTCGGCATTCTCGTCGCCGTCGTACTGCTCATCGTGCTCGCCATGCTGCTGTTCGTGGGCCGCCTGTTCCAGAAGGTCGAGCAGGGCAAGGCGCTGATCGTCTCCCGCACCAAGAAGGTGGACGTCACCTTCACCGGCGCGATCGTCCTCCCGGTGCTGCACAAGGCCGAGTTGATGGACATCTCGGTGAAGACGGTGGAGATCCACCGCGCTGGCCGGGACGGGCTGATCTGCCGGGACAACATCCGGGCGGACATCCGGATCTCCTTCTTCGTGCGGGTCAACAAGACCGTCGAGGACGTCATCAAGGTCGCGCAGGCCATCGGCACCGCCCGCGCCAGCGACCCGTCCGCGATCCAGGAGTTCTTCGCGGCCAAGTTCGCCGAGGCGCTGAAGACCGTCGGCAAGCAGCTCGACTTCACCGACCTCTACACGCACCGGCACGAGTTCCGGGACCAGATCATCGCGGTCATCGGCACCGACCTCAACGGCTACACCCTTGAGGACGCGGCCATCGACCACCTCGAACAGACCCCGATGAACCAGCTGGACTCCGACAACATCCTCGACGCCCAGGGCATCCGCAAGATCACCGAACTGACGGCGATCGAGCACGTGCGCACCAACGAGTACCAGCGCACCGAGGAGAAGGAGATCACCCGGCAGAACGTGGACGCCCGGGAGGCCGTCCTCGAACTCCAGCGCCGCCAGGCCGACGCCGAGATCCGCCAGCGCCGCGAGATCGAGACCCTGCGGGCCACCGAGGACGCGGTGATCGCCCGGGTCCAGGAGGAGGAGCGGCTGAACGCCCAGACCGCCTTCCTCCGGACCGAGGAACTGCTCGGCGTGCAGCGCGAGAACCAGGCCCGCGAGGTCGCTGTGGCGCAGAAGAACCGCGAGCGGGTGATCGCGGTGGAGAACGAGCGGATCGAGAAGGACCGCCTGCTGGAGGTCATCGGCCGCGACCGGGAGACCGAACTCGCCACCATGGCCAAGCAGAAGGAGGTCGAGTCCCGCCGGCGGGAGGTCGCCGATGTGGTCCGCGAGCGGGTGGCGGTGGAGCGGACCGTCGCCGAGCAGGAGGAGGCCGTCAAGACGCTGCGCGCCACCGAGGACGCCGAGCGCACCCGCCGCGCGGTGATCATCCAGGCCGAGGCGCAGGCGCAGGAGAAGCTCGTCAAGGACATCAAGGCCGCCGAGGCCGCCGAGCAGGCCGCCTCGCACAAGGCCCGCGAGTCGCTGGTGCTGGCCGAGGCCCGGCAGAAGGCCGCCGAACTGGACGCCACCGCCAAGATCCGGATGGCCGAGGGCATCCGGGCGGAGGCCGCCGCCGAGGGACTGGCCCAGGTGCAGGTGCGCGAGCAGGAGGCCGCGGCGGTGGAGAAGGTCGGCCGCGCCGAGGCCACCGTCCAGGCCGAGAAGGCGAAGGCCGCCGCGCTGGAGATCGGCGCCAAGCTGAAGGCCGAGGCCGAGGGCCTCACCGAGAAGGCCGCGGCGATGGCGAAGCTGGACGAGGCCTCGCGCGGGCACGAGGAGTACCGGCTGCGGCTGGCCGCCGAGAAGGACGTCCGGCTGGCCGGGCTGGACACCCAGCGGCAGATCGCCGAGGCGCAGTCCGCGCTGGTCGCGGCCGGGTTGGAGAAGGCGAAGATCGACATCGTCGGCGGGGACGGGGTGTTCTTCGACCGCCTGGTGCAGTCGGTGACGGCCGCCAAGAGCGTCGACGCCTTCGTCGGGCACTCGCAGACCGCCCAGGCCCTGGCCGGGCCCTGGCTCGACGGCAGCGCCAGCTTCACCGAGGACCTGACCCGGGTGCTGTCCTCGGTGTCCACGGCGGACGTGCAGAACCTGACGGTGTCCGCGCTGCTGATGCGGATGATCGGCGCCGGGGGCGGCGAGCAGGCCGGGCAGCTGCGGCAACTGCTCACCTCGGCACAGAAGTTGGGGATCGCCGAGACGTCGATCGGGGCGCTGGCGTCGGTCAACGGCTCCAAGTGAGCACCTGACGCGCCCGAGTGCCTGACGCGCCTGACGCGCCCGAGTGCCCGATCTCCTGAGCAGTCGAGAAACCGAGTAGTTGAGGAACTGACGTGGTGGACGCCGTCGACGCCCGGCTCGATGCCGGCACCTACGAGGTCCTGCGCGGCCGACTCGCCCGGTCCGCCGCCGAACTCGCCGACCGCGCGCAGGCGTTGAACGCCCGCCGGGTCGAGGAGTTCGGCGGCGGGGAGCTACGGCTGGTCGGCACCGGCCGGCTCACCACCGGCCGGGCCTGCCTCCCGCAGGACCTCACCGCCGCCGGCGGGCTGCTGCTGCTCGGCACCCGCCCGGGCAGCGCGCCCGACACCGCCGGCTCCACCGCCTCCGCCTCCGGTTCCGGTTCCGGCGGCTCCCCGTCCGAGGGCTCCCCAGCCTTGGGCTCCCCGGGCGCCGGACCGCTCGGGGAGGTCCTGAGCGTCCACCACCCCGACCTCACCCCCGCCCCCGCCGAGGGCACCCTGCTGGACGACCCGCGCCTGCGCCAGGACCTCACCGACCTGCACCGCTACTTCCGCGACGCCCGGCTGGAACGGCTGCGCCCCGTCGGCGGCCGCCTGCTCGCCGTCTTCCGCACCGGCCCCGCCGCCGCCGACGTCCGGGTGCTGCGCTGGCGCCCCGTCGACGACCTCGCCGACGACGGGCACCCCGCCTACCAGGACGGGCGCGGCGAACGCGACCACACCGCCGCCGACGGCCAGCAGCTCGCCTGGACCGCCCTCACCCGGGACGACCAGCTGCCCGCCGCCCCCGGCAGCCCGCCGCGCGCCGACCTCGGCGGCGAACTCCGGCTCGGCATCGACGGCGGCCGGCTGACCATCACCGCCCCCGACGGCCGCGAACTGCACCACGAACCCCTCGCCGAGGCCCTGCAGACCCTCGCCGACGCCCAGATCGCCCACGCCCGGCTCGGCACCCTGCTGCTGGTGCGCGTGCGCCCGTACCAGGAGGAGACCGTCCGGCACCTGGTCTGCCACCTGCCCACCGGCCGGGTCACCCGGATCGACGCGCTCGGCCAGGCCTGCCTGCGGCTCCCCGCCGACCAGGGCGTGGCCTTCCCCGGCGGCTGCCACCTCGCCGACGGCACCGTGCGCAGCTATGACCAGCCGGTGGACGGCCTGGCCTACGAGCGCACCCTCGTCTCCCCCAACGGCGAGGACGTGCTGTACGAGTTCCGCTCCCCCGCCGACGGCCGCGCCCTGCTCCAGCCGTACAACAGCGTCCGCCAGGAGGCCGCCGCCCCGCTGCCCTGCCAGGGCTACGCGCTGCTCGCCGACGGCACCCTGATCGCCCTCCGCCCGGCCGAGGACGGGCCCACCCGGCTGCATCCCGTCCAGCTGTGGCAGACCCCGTTCACCAGCGAGCGCCACGCCGCCGCGCAGCCGCCCGGCACCGGCCCGCTCGCCCGGATCGGCAACGCCGACCTCGTCCGCGGCCTCGCCGACTGCCTCTCCCTGGCCCGGCTCGCCGCCGCCGGCGCCGACACCCCGGCCGGCCACCAGGCCGTCCTCGCCGCCTGCACCCGCACCGCCGACCGGCACCACTGGCTGGGCCAGCCCGGCCTCGGCGACCTCGCCGCCCCGCTCGCCGAGATCCGCGACACCGCCCGGCAGGTCATCGCCGAGTACGAGGCCGTCGCCGAACTCACCGCGCACGCCGCCCGGCAGACCGAACAGGCCACCGAACACGTCGAAGGCCTGCTGCGCACCGCCCGCGGCGAGACCCTCGCCGACGCCGCCGAATGGGTCGACCGGCTCGCCGGGCTGCGCCGCGCCCAGGGCCGGGTCGAGGCGCTGCGCGACCTGCCGCGCGCCGACCCCGCCCGGATCGACGCGCTCGCCGCCCACCTCGCCGAGGGCCTGACCGAGGCCGCCGCCCGCGCCGTCGGACACCTCGCCGAACCCGAGGCCTTCGCCCCGCACCGCCGGCGCGCCGGCGAACTCGCCGACCGCTGCGCCGCCCTCGCCACCGCCGCCGAGGCCGAGCCGCTGGGCCTGCGGATCTCCGAGCAGAGCGAGGCGTTGCAGACCGTCTCGGAACTCGTCGGCACCCTCGACCTGGCCGACGCCACCACCCGCACCGCCATCCTCGACCGGCTCGCCGACGTCCTCGGACTGCTCAACCGCGCCCGCGCCGCCCTCACCGTCCGCCGCCGCGACCTGCGCACCCGCGAGGCCGCCGCCGAGTTCGCCGCCGAAACCGCCCTGCTCGCCCAGGCCACCACCGCCGCGCTCGCCGCCGCCGACACCCCCGAGGCCTGCGACGACCAGCTCGGCCGACTCCTGCTGCGGATCGAGCAGTTGGAGACCCGCTTCGCCGACGCCGACCCGGCGCTGGGCGAACAACTCACCGACCGGCGCACCGCGATCCACGACGCCCTCACCGCCCGCCGCCAGCACCTGCTGGAGGAACGGGCCCGCCGCGCCGACCGGATCGCCGCCTCCGCCGAACGCATCCTCGACACCCTGCACCGGCGACTCACCGCCCTCGACACCGCGGCCGAGATCGACACCGCCCTCGCCGCCGACCCGACCGCCGTCAAACTCCGCGACCTCGCCGCCCAGTTGACCGCGCTCGGTGACCGGGTCCGGGCCGAGGAGCTGACCGGACGGCTGCGCGCCGCCCGCAGCCGCGCCCACCGGGCCCGGCGCGACCGCGCCGAACTCGCCGGCGACGGCCCCGGCACCCTGCGGCTGGGCCGCCACCTGTTCGCCGTCACCACCCAGCGGCCCGAACTCACCCTCGTCCCCTGGCGCGGCCGCCCCGCCTTCACCCTCACCGGCACCGACTACCGCTCCCCCGTCACCGACCCGGCGTTCGCCGCCACCGAGCGCTACTGGGGCCGGCCGCTGCCCTCCGAGACCCCCGCGCTCTACCGGTCCGAATACCTCGCCGCCGGCCTGCTGCTGGCCGCCGAACCGGACGGGCTGGACGCCCTGCGCGCCGAGGGCGACCTGCTGGAGTTCGTCCGCCGCGCCGCCGAACAGCGCCCGGACGAGGGCTACCAGCGCGGCGTCCACGACCACGACGCGGCACTGCTGCTCCGCGCCCTGCTCGAACTCCACGCCGAGGCCGGGCTGTTGCGCCACCCGGCGGCCGCCCGGGCGGCCGCGCAGCTGTACTGGGCGCACGGCGCCGACGAGCGGCAGCGACTGGTCTGGCACACCCGGGCCCGCTCGCTCGCCCTCGCGCTCACCCTCACCCGACAGGCCTTCGGCGGCGCACCGGACTCGGGCGCGCCGGCGGCCCTGACAGCCCTGGACTCGCTGGCCGACGAACTGAGCTCCGCCGTCACGGAGTTCACCTCGTGCCCGCAGCCCGCCGGCCCGTACCTGGTGGCCGAACTCGCTGCCGTCACACCCACGTTCGCGCACGCACCAGGGGCCGCCGCGCTGCTCGACAAGTTCCACGCCGCACCCGAGTCCGCCGGCCTCACCGAAGCGCTGGCCGCGCTGCCCGACGAGCCCGACCTGCTGCCCGCCCGGCGCCAACTCGCCCAGGCCTGGCTGGAGTCCAGCGCCGTCGACGCCGACCCCGGCGACCTCACCGAGGCCGCCGCCGCGCTCCTCTGCCCGTCCCTGCCCCGTCGGCCCGCCGAAGGCGCCACCACCACCCGCCTCACCGGCCTGCTCGGCGACCACCCCCGGCTCCCGGGCGGCGAGCTCGACCTGCGCCTCGACGAACTCCTGGCCCGCGTGGCCGAGTTCGCCGCCACCGAGGCCCCCGGATACCGCGCCTACCAGCGACTGCGCGCCGACCTGCTGGCCGCCGAGCACACCCGGCTGCGACTCGACCAGTACCGGCCGGCCCCGCTCAACGGCTTCGTCCGCAACCAGCTCATCGACCAGGTCTACCTGCCGCTGGTCGGCGACAACCTCGCCAAACAGCTCGGCACCGCCGACGCCGGCGGACCGGTCGACCGCAGCGGCCTGCTGCTCCTGGTCTCCCCGCCCGGCTACGGCAAGACCACCCTCGTCGAGTACCTCGTCGAACGGCTCGGCCTGCTGCTGGTCACCGTCAGCGGCCCCGCACTCGGCCACCGGGTCACCTCCCTCGACCCCGCCGAGGCCCCCGACGCCACCTCCCGCCGCGAGATCGAGAAGCTCAACTTCGCCCTGCACGCGGGCGACAACGTGCTGCTCTACCTCGACGACGTCCAGCACACCTCGCCCGAGTTCCTCCAGCGCTTCATCCCGCTCTGCGACGCCCAGCGCCGGATCGACGGGGTGTGGGACGGCGAGGCCCGCGAGTGGGACCTGCGCGGCAAGCGCTTCGCCGTCGTCATGGCCGCCAACCCGTACACCGAGTCCGGCCGCCTCTTCCGGCTGCCCGACATGCTCGCCAACCGCGCCGACGTCTGGAACCTCGGCGACGTCATCGCCGGGCGCGAGGACCTCTTCGCGCTCAGCTTCGTCGAGAACGCGCTGCCCGCCAACCCGCACCTGGCCCCGCTCGCCACCGCCGACCGCGCCGACCTGGACACCCTGCTGGCCCGCGCCACCGGCACCCCGGGCGGCACCCTCGCGGGTGCCTGGCCCGCCGCCGAAGTCGAACGGATGACCGCCGTCCTCGCCGGACTGCTCCACCTGCACGGCACCGTCCTCGCCGTCAACCGCGCCTACCTGGCCTCCGCCGCCCAGGACGACCGCACCCGCACCGAACCCCCGTTCCTCCTCCAGGGCTCCTACCGCAACATGGCCAAACTCGCCCAGCGCCTCGACCCGGCCCTCACCCGCCCCGAACTCGACGCCCTCCTCACCGACCACTACCGCGCCGAAGCCCAACCCCTCGGCGCCGACGCCGAAGCACAGCTGCTGAAGCTGGCCGAACTCCGAGGCTGCCTCACCCCCGCCCAGGCCACCCGCTGGGAGGAGCTCAAGCACACGCGGCGGGGCTGACGGGCCCGGCGGCGCTCCCCGCACCAGGGGCCGGTCCGGCCCCTCTTCGCCGCGCTAGGGGATCGACACCTCGGCACCGCGCTGGGGGGCCAACACCTTGGCCAGCGGGGTCCGCTGCTCCGCCCAGGACACCAGCATCTCGCGGTCGATCAAGGTCGCGCCCACCGTCGGCAGGGCGGCGAACTCGCGCGCCGGCTTCGAGAACCCCCGGTTCGTCACGATGAGGATGATCCCGGCCTGGAACACCGCCCTGGCGCCGCCGAGCGCGTGCTGCACGACCGGCTGGCCGACCGTCGCCCTCGGGTCACCGGAGTGCTTGCACTGCACCATGAACGGGACGTTCAGGTCGGTGACCCCGAGGACGTCGCCGCCCATGTCACCGGCGCCGCCCTGCACCCGCGTGACGGTGAACCCGTCCCGTTCCAGCAGCGCCGCGACGGTGTGCTCGAAGGTCGTGAAGTGACCGTCGTCGATCTGCCCCAGGGTGATCGTGCTGCGCTTGGAGAACGCCTCGGTGGACATCCTTTCGTCGAGCATCCTCTCGTCGAACGTCCTTCCGTCCGCCGTCCCGCCCTCGTCCACGTCCATGTGCCACTGACGGCGGCCGAGCTTCGCGACCACCTCGGCGGCGACGGCCCGCGCCTGCCGGTCGATCTCACCGAGGCCGAGGCCGTCCGCGTCCCCCGGGGGCACGGCCGCGCCACCGCCCTCCGCCGCCGCCTCGCCCAGGCGCTCGGCCCAGTAGTGGCGCTCAAGGCCGCCGAGAGTCCTCCGCAGGCCGCACAGGTCGCGCTGCCACCCGTGGATCCGCAGCGCCAGCGATCCCAACCACCGGTCCAGGTCCGGGGGCGCCGGAAAGAGGCTGAGCTCCTCGGCCCGCACGGCCGCCCGCTCGACCAGGTCCACGGTGTCGATCACCGTCTCGACCAGATCGACGGTGTCGCGGAGCGACCGCCGGAACCCCTTCGCGCCGACGGTGTGCCGGACGAGCACCATCGACTCACTGCGGTACCGATCGCCGAACCGGTCACGGTCCCGCTCGTACGAGAGCCACCGCTCCAGGGCCTCGACCGCCTGGTCCACGAACCACCGCAGGTCGCCGTGCTCGTCGTCCTCGTACTCGTACATTCCGCCCCTCCCGTGAGCCACCGGGGGCAGCCTAGGCAACGGGTCCGACACTGCGAGCGGCGCCGTTCGACCGGCTGGCCGGCGATCCGGCTACGCAGCTGATCGGATCGCCAGCAGCCGAAGCGAGCAAAGAAATATGTAGACCGGTCTACATTCCAATGCTTGCTGGAACGGCGCACAGGAAGTCGGCCTGTCCGACTTCCTGTGCGCAGCTCGCCAGGATTAAGTAGACCGACCGACATATTCATTCGCGCTGACCAGTGCCGACCCGCTGCCCGCCTACCGTCGGCGGGCGGCGGCCAGCAGGGCGGGGACGGTGGCGAGCTTGACGCGGGGGCGGGCAGCGCGTGGGCCGCCGCGTCGTCCAGGAGCGCGTCCACGGTCTCGCGGGCGCACGCCCGGTTGGCGCCGATCCCGCCGGACGGCCCACGCTTGGCCCACCCGACCAGGTACGTCCCGGGCAGCGGCCGCCCCGTCGCCGGGTCGACGACCCGTCCGCCCCGGTGCGCGACCGTCGCCGTCCGCTCGTCGAAGGGCAGCCCGGGCACCGGTACGCCCCGGTGTCCTATGGAGCGCACCACCAGGCCGGCCAGCAGCGTGTCCGTCTCGCCGGTCGGCTCGGCTGCCCGGCCGCCCGCGAGGGTGGTCCGGGCGACGGTCAGGCCCGTCACCCGCCCGCTCCCGGTGGACGCGCCGGGTTCGCCGGGTTCGCCGGGTTCACCGGGTTCACCGGGCTCGCCAGGCTCGCCAGGCGGGGTGGACGCGGTGAGCGCGGTCGGCGCGGACAGGAAGCGCAGCACGATCCGCCGGCCCGGCGCCGGCTCGGCGGCCCCGTCGAACGACACCAGCGGCAGCCCGGCGAGCAGCGCGGCCCGCGACTCCGACGCGGTCGGCGCGGCGGTGGTCCCGGCCGCCTCATCGACCGCCGCCCGCACCTCCGGGTGGTCCTCGACCACCACCTCGACGCCCGGCAGTTGCCGCAGCGCCAGGAACTCCGCCTTGGTCCAGGCGGCTTCGGCGGGCCCGCGCCGGGCGAGCAGCACGACTTCCCGCACCCGGCTGCGGCGCAGCGCGGCGAGGGCGTGGTCGGCGATGTCGGTGGTGGCGAGCCGGTCGGGGTCGGTGAGCAGGATGCGCGCGATGTCGACGGCGACGTTGCCGTTGCCGATGACGACCACCCGTTCGGCGCCGGGCCCGGACAGCTCCACCGCGTCGGCCGGCACGGTCGGTTGGGCGTTGTACCAGCCGACGAAGGTGGTCGCGGGCAGGCTGCCCGGCAGGTCCTCGCCGGGGATGCCGAGCCGCCGGTCGGCGGCCGCGCCGACGGCGTACACGACGGCGTGGTGGTGGGCGGCGAGTTCCTCGTGGGTGAGGTCGGTACCGACGTCCACGTTGAGGTGCATCCGCAGCCGGGGGTCGTGGAAGACGCCGGCGAAGCTGTCCGCGATGCGTTTGGTGGACTGGTGGTCGGGCGCGACCCCGTGGCGCAGCAGGCCGCCGGTGACGGGCAGCCGGTCGATCATGGTGATCTCGGCGCCGGTGCTGCGCAGCAGTTCCTGCGCGGTGTACCCGGCGGACGGGCCGGTGCCGACGATGGCGACGCGCAGCGTGCCGATCCCGTCGGGCAGGCTGCGCGGGAAGGTGGGCGCGCCCCACGCGTGGTCGTTGGGGTGGTCGCGGTACCAGTCGCGGTTGAGGTCGCCGAACACGGTGTCGGGCCCGCGCAGCCGGTCGACGGGGAACACCGCGTCCACGGGGCAGGCGTCCGCGCAGGCGCCGCAGTCGATGCAGGCCGCCGGATCGATGTACAGCATGTCGGTGGTGCCGAACTCCGGTTCGTCCGGGGTCGGGTGGATGCAGTTGACCGGGCAGACGGACACGCACGAGGCGTCGTTGCAGCAGGTCCGGGTGATCGCGTAGGCCATGGCCGGGGTGGGGTCCCTCGCTACAGGTGGTGAAGTGCGGGAATCGGAGCCTTTGTTGACGTGTCGCCTTTGGCTTATCGCTTTTGACGCAACACCTTTGACGTTTCGTCAGAGCATGTGGATGCGACGGTAGATCGCGGCCGAGCGGCTGGTGAGCAGTCCGGTCTCGGCGAGGAACGCGATCAGGTGCCGGGAGCTGGTGCGCATCATCGCCTTGCGGTGCTCGTTGGCCCGCACTTCGGCGATCGCCCGCTGGGTGTCGAGGCCGGCGGCCCGGTAGACCCCGGGGTGCACCATGCTGGAGACGATGACGTACGCGCCGACGGCGATGCCGGTGGCCGAGGCGCGGCGGCGGGCGGGGCCGGCGTGGCGCACCCGTTCGCGGATCTCCTGCCGGGCGAACTTCATGTGCCGCGACTCCTCGACGACGTGGATCCGGGAGGTGCCGCGGACGATCTCCAGGACGTTCTCGCCGCGCATCCAGTCGCGCTGCATGACGTCGAGCACCTCTTCGGCCACCAGGATGCCGCCGTAGGCGAGTTCACCCTTCGCCAGGGCCTTGAACGCGCGCCCGGCCTGGGCGATGACCTTGTTCGGCCGGTACGCGGGGACGCCCATCTTCTCGCAGGCGCGGGCGAACATGATCGAGTGGCGGCACTCGTCGGCGATCTCGGTGAGCGCGAACTGGAACTCGGCGTTGGCGGGGTTCTTCAGGTACTGATCGCGCAGCACCATCTGCTGGAGGATCATCTCGAACCATATCCCGGTGTTCATGATCGAGCAGACCTCGTGCCGGGTGAGGGTGACCCGCTGCTGTTCGGTCATCTCGTCCCACAGTCGGGTGCCGTAGAGGGTGCTCCACTCGGGGTTGAGGCCGTAGTGGTCGGCTGGGAGCGGTGCGTCCCAGTCGATCTCGGTCGAGGGGTCGTAGGAGAGGGTCGCGGCGGACTCCAGCAGCCGCTTCGAGACGTCGTCGTCGGCCGCGGTGTGGCCGTGCGCACCCGACGCCCGCCCTGCCGCCGCGTTGGTGAGAGCCATGGCTGCCTCCAGATGCCTGCCCCTACGGGTGCCCGCTCACCCGCTTATTAGACGGACAGTACAATAAGAGCCCGCCGCCGAGAACCCCCTGCGCAGCACCGGACGGCGCACGACCATAACTCCCGCGCCCCTTCCCGTCCGTGGCCTCCGCCCGGCCACCCCCTCCACCCCCCGAATACAGTGAGGCGTGATCACCAACCAGCCCGGCGCGGGTCCGGAGCGCGTCGCCCCCACCGGCGTACGGAACTTCCGCGACGCCGGCGGCGTCGGCTCCCTGCCGCGCGGCGTGCTGTACCGCTCCGCCGCCCTACACGCCCTGCACGCCCTGCACGGCCTGCACGGCCTGCACGGCCTGCACGGCCTCTCGGCGGAGGGCACGGACACGCTGCGGCGCCTCGGCCTGCGGACGGTCGTCGACCTGCGCAGCGACCCGGAGGTGGCGGAGCGCCCGGATGCCGTCGACCTCGTCGACGCCCGGTACCTGCACGCACCGGTCTTCGCCGAACGACGTTGGCCCGCCGATCAGTTGGAGCTGTACCCGCTGATGGCCGAGCGCGCCGGCACGGCGGCGGTCGCCGTCCTGCGCCGTCTGCTCGCCGACGGAGGCGAGGCCGCGCCGGTCCTGGTCCACTGCGCCTCGGGCAAGGACCGCACGGGAGTCGTCGTCGCCGTCCTGCAGACGCTGCTGGGCGCCTCCGAGGCGGAGGTCCTCCAGGACTTCCTGCGCTCGAACGACGAACTGGGCCTGACCGACCCGCCGCCGGCCGGGGCCGCGCACAACGCCCTGCCCGTACGCGAAGTGCATCTGCGGCGCGCGCTGCTGTCGATCCGGAGTCACCACGGATCGGTGGCGGAGTACTTCCTCGCGCACGGCGCGCGGGCGTCGGAGCTCGCCGCGGCACGGCGGATCCCGGCCTGAACGAGCGCCCGGGCAGGGGCCGTCGAGTCCTCCGAACGAGCCCCCGCCCGGTGCTGCGCCGAGCGCCTCCGAGCTGTACCGCACCTGGTTGCGCGCTACGCGGCGCCCAGCGCCTGCCGCAGTGCCTCGGCCGCCTCCGCCGTCGCCTCCCGGAAGCGGTGGCCGATGCCGAGGTAGCTGGCGTAGCCGTGGATGAGGTCCGGCTGCCGGCTCAGGCGCACCGTCACCCCGGCCGCCTCCAGCGCCTCGGCGTACGCCTCGCCCTCGTCCCGCAGCGGGTCGAAGCCCGCGGTGCCGACGTACGTGGGCGGAAGCCCGGACAGGTCGGCGGCGAGCAGGGGCGACAGGCGCGGGTCCGTCCGGTCGGCCGGCGCGGGCGCGTAGCGGTCCAGGAACCAGTCCATGTCCGCGCTGGTCAGGAAGAACCCGTCGGTGAACAGGTCGCGCGAGGGCCGCCGGACGGAGGCGTCGACCGCCGGGTACAGCAGCAACTGGAACACCGGCGCCGGACCGCCCCGCCGCACCGCCGCCTGCGTGGTGACGGCCGCCAGGTTCCCGCCCGCGCTGTCGCCGCCGATCGCGATCCGCTCCGGATCCGCGCCCAGGTCGGCCGCCTTGGCGTACGCGAAGTCGAACGCGGCCAGCGCGTCGTCCGCGGCCGCCGGGAACGCGTGCTCGGGCGCGCGCCGGTACTCCACCGACAGCACCCGCACCTGCGCCCGCTGCGCCAGGAACCGCACCACGTGGTCGTGGCTGGCCCGGCTGCCGACCACCCAGCCCCCGCCGTGCAGGTACACCAGCAGCCCGGAACCCGCCGCCAGCCCGCCCGGCGTGTACAGCGTGGCCGCCAACTCGCCGTACTCCTGCGGGATTCCGACGTTCCGGACGGATACCGGCTGGATCGTCGCCCCGCCCACCAGGTACCGCGCGTGCTCCATCGCCTCCCGCGACGGCCCGACCCCGGCGGGCAGCACCAGGGCGGCCTTCGACAGGCGCTGCAACTTGAGGATCAACTGCGCGTCCAGCGAGAGCACTTGACCGTCCCGCACCACCGGCGCGCCCGCGATCGCCCGCCGCAGCCCCTCCGGCAGCGCGTACGCGCCCCGGACGACGGCGGACTGGATCCGGACAGGGAAGGGAATCGCCATCTCTGCTGCCTCCTGGAGCCTCACCCGGAGCCCTCGACCGGGGGCTCGGACCGGGAGCCCATGATGGGCCCGACCCACCCCCGACGGAAGCCCCCCTCGACGCCCCCTTCACCCACCCTCGACCGCCGACGCCCTCTCCGACAAGAAATATGTAGACCGGTCTACATTCTCTCCATCGCTGCCACTTGCACCACCTCCATCCGCACAGGAAGTCGACCAGGCCGACTTCCTGTGCGGGCACCACTCGGACGGCGGCAAGGAATCAGTAGACCGACCGACATATTCTGCTGCGGGCACTCATTACGGCCGCACAGAAAGTCGACCGAATCGACTTCCTGTGCACGCGCCAGCTCGTCGCAAAATCAGTAGACCGACCGACATATTCTTCCCGAACGCCCCTCCCGCAGCCACGGCCCGCCCGCCCTTGCGCTGTCACTCTTCGGTCGGAGTCGGCGACGGGCCCTCCACATGGGCGGGCGACTTTCTTCAGGAACCTTTCCGCGCCCGACCGACCTGACCAGCCCGACCACTCAGGCCCGTCAGCCCGTCAGCCCGACCGGCCCGCCAGTCCCGCCCGGCTCGTCAGCGAGCGCCGGTCCTCGGCGTCGAACGCCGCCAGGGAGCGCGCTCCGGACTCGAGGGCGGCCTCCAGCGCGCGCAGGACGTCACCGTCCAATCCCCCCAGTGCCTCGGCGAGCTCCTCCGCCACGTCCCGGGTGAGCTCCGCCGCCACGACCTCCTCGGGCGCACGCGGACCGAGCTTGCTGACGGCGGCGGCCGCGCGGGCGGGGGTGAGGAGTGCGGCGGCCTGGACCAGGAGCCAGGCGGGGACCCCGGCCGCACCCTGCGGCGGCGGCAGGTACGGGCGGGCGCCGTCGTAGCGCTCGTCCTCGGCGAAGGCCTGCTGCTTCACCTTCACCACCGGACGCGCGCCGACCCCCTCGGGACCCGTCTCCCGCCAGGTGCCGGCGGGTTTGAGGACGTAGCCCTCGGCGAGGTTGTCGGCGACTTCGGGGAGCCCGAGGAGCGCGGGGACCAGGGTGGGAAAGGCGGCCGGCAGTTCCTGGAGCGCGGTGAGCGCACCGCGCCCGATCGCGGGGGCGCAGGCGAGACCGGCGGCGCCCGCAGCGTCACGCAAGTCATGGTCGGAGATCCAGAACCGGCCCTCGGCGGTGTCGACGGTGGCGTCGAAGAGCAGCCACTCCAGCCCCGGCGCGTACCAGACGCCGGTCTGCACGGGCTCGACCCCGGTGACGGCGGGCACATCGGGGAGCGGGTAGCAACCACCGGCCAGTTCACCGTAAACAGTCACCACAGCGCCCGCACCCGCGCCCCCGCCCACCGCCTCACGCACCGCCGAGGCGAACCGGGCGGCCGCCACCGCCAGCGCCGGCCAGACCCGGCTGACGCCGAAGAAGCCGTCCAGCGCGTCCTCCCCCAGGAGCTCCCGCCGCTTGGCCGGACGAACCGCACCCCCCTCGCAGACCACCGCGAAGTGCGCCCCGTGCACCTTCTCCACGGCGACCCACTCCCGGTTCCCGGACGCGGAGAGCCGCCCCCTCGCCGAGATCTTGGGGTACGGCCGCAACGCGGAGCCTTCGAACCTGGTGTCAGCCACACCCGAAATCATCGCCGCGAGCCCCACCCCCGGACAACGGAGTTTCACCTCCCATCACAACCCCCGGCTACGCGCAGCCCCAACCGTCGCAGAGCGCCCGCACCAGACGGGCCACCACAGGCCGGTGGGCCTCGACGCAACGTCGAGGCCCACCGGCCTGTCTACAGGCTGTTCACGTTCTTCGGATCGGTTCAGCTCGCCCCACGGCGAGCGACATCAGGGCGCGTGCTGCTCGTAGTTGAGGCTCCACTGCTGGTTGGCCTGCAGACCGGGGCAGTTCCAGATACCGAGCCGGGTGCCCTGCTCGGTGGCCCACCCGGGCAGCTCGAGGCAGCGGCCGCCAGGGTTGTCCGCGGTGACGGTGGCGGGGAGGTAGATCCGGCCGTCCGGGCGGACGGCCCACTTCTGACCGGTGTTGCCCACGCAGCGGGACAGGATCAGGCCGGTTCCGTTACCGAGGGCGTTGCCCTTGGTCGAGACGCACCAGCTGCCGGAACGGATGGTGCCGTCGGTGGCGAAGTTGAACCGCTGGTTGATGGTCTGCCAGCAGGCGTAGGCGGCGACCTCGGTGCCTTCGTTGGGTCCGCCGATGGAGTCGGCGCACAGCCAGTTCACGAGCTGGGAGTGAATGGTGACGCTGGAGTCGGAGAAGCCGGCGAAGGCCGGCGGGACGAAGCCGTCGACCTTGCCCTTGGTGCCGGTGCTGCTCTTGCCCGCGAAGATGGAGAGCGCGTTGCTGTTGTCCATGACCCAGAGGTCGGGGGTGCCGTCGTTGTTGAGGTCTCCGGCGCCGATCCGGGGGTAGTCGCCCGCCTTGACCGGCTGGCCGACGTTCAGCTTGATCCCCTGGTCGGGCTTGGTGAGGGCGGAGTAGTCGACCGTTCCGTCGGCCTTGTAGCCGAGCGGGTAGGCGAAGAGGTCGCCCGTCGTGCGGTTCCGCGCCCAGATGGTGGTCTGGTAGGTGGGGTCGGTGGTGCCGGAGACGGCGGTCGCCCCGTTGGCCGCACCCGGGTTGAGCAGTTCCAGGTCGGCCCAGCTGCCGGAGACGGCCGGGAGGTAGGTCGCGGCGTCGAGGGAGTCGACGAGGCCGTTGGGCTGGAAGAGGTAGAGGTTGTTGTTCTCCAGGGAGAGAACAGAGGTCTGGGTCATGATGACCTTGCGGGCCTCGTTGCCCGGCTCACCACCCACGGCCTCGCCGTCGGGCGTGCCGATCGCGATGACCTGCGAGGCGCCGCTCCAGTTCTTCTGGTTGTAGCCGGAGCAAGGCTTGCCGGTCTCGTAGGTCGTGCAGGCCGGGCGGTTGAGGGCGATCGGGGTCAGGGTGTCGAAGCGCCCGGTGCCGTTGTTGGGGATCAGGTAGAGGGCCTCGCGCAGCTTGGAGGTCGTGTCCTTGGTGTAGTGGGCGAGGATCTCGTCGACGGCCTGTCCGACGGCGAAGGTGCCGTGGTGGCTGACCTGGTAGTCGGACCAGGTGGCGCCGAAGTCGCGGTTTCCCGGGGCGGCGGCAGCGGGGGCGGCCAGGGACGTGGTGGGGTCGATGGTGCCGCCGATGACGCGCAGGTCACCGTTCCTGTCGACGGTGATGACGTCGGGCTTCTGGTCGTTGTCGACGTCGCCGAACAGGGGCTGGGTGTCGGGCTTCCAGGGAACGTAGAAGTTGTAGACGGCCGGCTGGCTGTAGTTGCCGGCGTTGTCCATGGCCCAGGCGTACAGGGTGTTGGTACCCCAGTCCCTGGGCTTGTAGGTGTACGGCTGGCCGGGGGGCAGGGTTCCGTTCTGGCCGCAGCGCCAGCCGACGACCGGTGTCGGGTCCGTGCTCACGCGCACGCAGGCGACACCGGAGGCCTGGAGCCCGGCGCCGGGGGCGGGGTCCTCGGCGTTGATGGTGAAGGCGCCCGGGTCGTTCATGTACTTGTCCGGGGTGGGGTTGGGGGTGCCCGACGGCGGGAAGTCGGTCGAGCTGATGCTGACGCGCGGGTTGGTCCTGTCGACGCGGAAGTAGCACCACGGGGTCATGGGCGAGGTGAGGATCTCGTCGGTGGCACGGGCGGTCCAACCGTACTGGTGGCCGTCCGACAGCGATCCCACGCCCACGGAGGGGCCGGGGTCGTTGTAGCTGGTCCCCCAGCGTCCCTGGGTCCAGCTGAAGTTGGCGTCGTTGTCGTCCCACATCTGGTAGTCGGTGTGGAGGGTCTGCCCGGCGGGCGAGTAGCTGTTGGCCGTGAGGTTGATGTTCTGGGTGGCGCCGATCCAGCCGGGATTGTCCCAGGGGTGCGCGCCGCCGGTGGTGCACTCGGCGACACTGTTGTTCCAGGCGAAGCCGGGGGCGGGGCTGGTGCGCGGGTACCAGACGGTCGGAGTGATGTCGTAAGTGGTGGTGATGGAGGGATTGTTGGCTATGTAGTGCCGATAGAGCTTCTCCCACTCGTTGCCCATCGGGGCGATGCCGACGGTCCACCAGGGCCACTGGCCGGCGATCGCCTGCTTCATCATGTCGGTCACGTCGACGGCCAGCGGGCCGGTGCCGGTGATCCACTGGCCGTTGACCGTCGGGCAGTTCTCCATGGCGACGTTGCCGTTGGTGCCGCAGGGCTGATCGTTCCAACTGGTGTGCTCATGGATGGGCTTGGGAGCCGAGTACACCACGAGCGGCGAGTTCGTGCCTGGGCTGGAGGCGCCGGTGACCTGGAAGTTGAGGGTGGAACTCTGGATGCTCGGCGGGCTCTCGGCGCCGCCGGGCTTGGTGTAGAGCACCGGGTTGATGCCGAACTGGAAGTAGGCGCGCTGGCGGCCCAGGTCACCGCAGTCCAGGCTCGGGTCACTGCTGTGGTAGCCGCAGTAGCCGGTGGCCAGATTGCTCTTCTTGTTGAAGTTCTCCGCTTTCTTGTGGTTCTCCTGGACCTCCACCGAGCCCTGGACCGAGCTCGTCGCCGCCACCAGGGACGGGTCGAGGTACCAGGGACCGTCACCGGATCCGAGGGCGTTGTGGTCCGGTGTCAGTTCGATCGCCGCGGGCGTGATCTTGGTCGTGATGGCGGCCACGTTCGCACCGTCACCCGGCTCCTCGGCGGTCGACGGAATCCCGCTCGCACTCCCCGTGGGCGCGGGCGTCGGGGCGGCCCCCAACGCCGCACGCACCGAGCCCCTGGAAGACCGGTCGGCGGTAGCGGTCGAAGGCGCGGGCTTGCTGGAGTCCCACTGCAGCGGCACCGGGGCGCGGAAGCGCGTGACACCGCTGTCGTCGACGACGGTGATGCCGCCGGACTGGTCCTTGGCCATCGACAGGCCCTGGGCGGAGACGGGGAAGGTCAGCGACTTGAGTGCCGCACTCTCGGCTGCCTCCTTGGTCCGCACGATGATGGCGTCCCGCCAACCGCCCTGGGACAGCGCGGTCAACTGCAGGTCCACGCCGGGCAGGACGTCGGTGTAGGTGGCGTTGGCGCCGGTCACGGACGGCTTGGGCAAGGCGAACGGGGCGTTCACCGCAAGGCTCTTGCCGTCGTCGGTCGTCACGGTGGCCATCGGGCCCGCCCCGCCGCCGGAGAACTTCAGCCCGGTAGTCGCGACAAGCGGGCTGAACGTGCCGTCCGCGTTGACCCGCAACGTCGAGTCGATGTCCGCCCAGGCACCTCCGCGCTTGGTCCGTACGGCCTGGGCATTGTCGGTGCTGGTCAGCGTGCCGTCGGGGTTGGCGATGGTCCTGGAGGCCTCATTGGTCAAGGTCTCGACGGTGACCGGCTTTCCGGTCGTCTTGGCCTTGGCAAGCGCGTCCAGCATGGCCTGCTGCGCGGGGGTGCGGGCGGGGGCCGGTGACGAAGGGACGATCGGCGCCAGTCCGCCCACAGGGCCGTGGGTCGGCGGGGCGGGGGCAGTGTCGGCCGCGATCGCTGCCGGCGCGCTGAGCAGGGCCAGACTCAGGGCGCAGCCGGTGCCGAGGGCGGTCAGCGCGAGTATGCGCCTGCGTATGGACGGTGTTGGCGGTGTGTGCGCGATTGCGCCTGGAGTGCTGGTCATGCGGATTGCGGGGTCCCTCCCGGTCGGGCCGCACCCTCGATGGGATGCGTTCGGGTGGGAACGATGCGCGCTGGCCTGTGGATCGGTCAAACCCTTTGTCGGTACGTGCCGATGTGTCCGGATAAGCCGCGGATCGCGAGATCAAGACTTCATAAACATCTCATGCACAGCACCGGCGCGACCTGGTGGCGTGTCAGTGGGTGCACATATCGTCACCTCGATCCTGACACACCCATGTCCATATGACGCTGTGTCGACAATGACTGAGGAGACACCACTGTGGTGGTTTGGCCTGCCCGGAAACGGGCCGGAAAACGAATAGGCGGCCGATGGCGGTCGCCGGCTGTGGCGGCCCTGGTCGCTCTCACGCTGACCGGGGTGAGCGTGCCGCCGGCGGTGGCATGGACCTACCCCGAGCCCGAGGGGGAGGTCTGGGCTCCTCCGAACACGCCCCTGGGAAGCGCGGCCCCCTCCGTCAAGGGACACGATGCCCAGCCGCCGGGCGCCAAGACGGCGGTCAAGGCAGCGGACTGGAAGCCGGAGACCGCTCCGCCGGTCGTCACCGGCACCGCAACGGTCGTGCTCGGCTCCGACAGCGCCGAGGCCGAGGCAGCCCGCAGGGCCACCGGTGGGGCTTCACCCGCCTCCGGTGGCATGACCGGAACCAAGGCCGGGGATCTGGCCGTCCGGGTCGCACCGGGAACCGGCCAGGGTGAGAGCGCGCACGCCGTCACCGTCGAGGTGGCCGGACAGGACAAGGGCAAGGCCGCAGGCGTCAACGGGCCGCTGGTGGCGCTGGCCGACGCCAAGGCGTCGGTCGGTGGCGACGGACGGCAGGCGAGCGTCACCCTGGACCTGAAGGCCCTACAGGCGGGCGGGTGGTCGGACCGTGCCGGCCTCGTCTCGCTCCCGGCCTGTTCACTGACCACGCCGGAACGCCCCGAGTGCCGTACGCAGACTCCGGTTCCGGTGAAGAACGACGGCTCCGGCACGATCACTGCGGATGTCACCCTTCCCCCTGCGGCACCTGGCAACGCCCAGGGCGGTGCGGTGAAGGCGTCGTTCACCACGGCGAAGTCGACCGCCCAGGCACCTGCGCAGGCCCTGAACGCCGGCAGCACCGGGGGAACCGGTGGCTCCGTGGTCCTGGCCCCCGCGGCCTCCCCGTCGGGCCCCCTGGGCAACTTCACCGCGACGCCGCTGTCGTCGTCGGTGGCCTGGTCCGCGGGCTCCAACACGGGCGGCTTCACCTACAGCTACCCGATCCAGACGCCGCCGGCGCTCGGCGGCGCCGCACCCACCGTGGCGCTGAGCTACAACTCGGCGAACGTGGACGGCAAGACGTCCTCCACGAACGCGCAGCCCTCGTGGATCGGCGACGGCTGGGGCTACGAGCCCGGCTACATCGAGCGGTCCTACCGCAGCTGCGACAAGGCTGGCATCACCGGCTCGGGCGACCAGTGCTGGGCCGGGCAGAACGCCACCTTCTCCCTCGGCGGCCGGGCCGGTGCGATCGTGCGCGACGACGACACCCACGTCTGGCACCTGGAGAGTGACGACGGCACCAAGGTCGAGCAACTCACCGGCGCTCCGAAGGCGGCGGGTGATGTCGACTACCAGGGTATGGAGTACTGGCGGATCACCACGCCCGACGGTGTCCAGTACTACTACGGCCTCAACCACCTGCCGGGCGGTGACGGCAGCGACCCTGCGGCAAACTCCGTCCTGACTCTTCCGGTGTACTCGCCCAACAGCGGCGACCCCTGCTACAACTCCGGCAGTGGTAACAACTCCTGGTGCCAGATGGCCTGGCGCTGGCAGCTCGACTACGTGGTCGACCCGCACGGCAACCTGACCACGTACAAGTACGCCGCCGAGGGCAACAAGTACAACCGCGGCCGCGTCCAGAGCGGCGGCACCGGCACCCTCGCCGACTACCAGCGGGCCGGCTACCTCAAGGAGATCGCCTACGGCCAGCGCCTGGACGAGCAGAAGGCGGCCAAGGGCGGCGCGAACCCGGCGGCGAAGGTCCTGTTCACCGTCGCGGAGCGCTGCATTCCCGGCGGTTCGATCACCTGCTCCGAGTCCCAGCGCACCGCGGCCAACGCGGAGGCCTGGCCCGATACGCCGATCGACCAGATCTGCACCGACGGCTCGTGCGTGAACTCGGCACCCACCTTCTTCACGACCAAGCGCCTGACCGGGATCTCGACACAGGTCATGGCCGGCTCCGCCTACCGCACCGTCGACACCTGGAACCTCAACCAGGAACTCGCCGACCCCGGGGACGCCACCAAGCGAATCCTGCAGCTGGATTCCGTCCAGCGGGTGCCGAGCAACGGCCAGGCGGCGATCGAGGACCTGCCCGCCGTCCAGTTCAAGTACACGATGCGCGCCAACCGCGTCGACGGCCTGGTCCCGGCCGAGAAGATGTACATGCGCCCGCGCATCCAGGAGATCACCACCGAGACCGGCGGGCGGATCGGCGTCGTCTACGCCGACCCCGAATGCTCCCGGGTGAACAACCACATGCCGTCCTCCGAGGACGGCAACACGATGGCCTGCATGCCCGTCAAGTGGTACCCGACGTTCCTGTCCTCGAAGGACCCGATCAACGACTGGTTCGACAAGCCCCTCGTCAAGACCGTCGTCGAGCTGGACCTCGTCAGCACACCCAATGTCGGCAAGACCACCGAGTACACCTACGACGGTGAGGCCGCCTGGCACCGCAACAACGCGGAGTTCACCGACTCCAAGACCCGGACCTGGGACCAGTTCCGCGGCTACCAGTCCGTCACCACCACCACCGGCGGCGGTGGCTCCAGCGAGGCCCCCAAGACCCAGCAGAAGGTCACCTACCTGCGGGGCATGAACGACGACTACCTCGCCAACGGCAAGACCCGCAGCGTCCAGGTCCCCAACCCGCTCGGCGGCACCGTCACCGACAGCGCCCAGCTGTCCGGCCGCGTCGTCGCCACCGAGGTCTACGACCAGGCCGGCGGGACGGTCACGGCCGTCTCCGGGAACACCTACAACGGGCAGACGAGCTCCGCGACCCACGCCCAGAGCGCGGGCGCGCCGAAGATCCAGGCGTGGCTTTCGGACTCCGAGACCACCGCGATCACCAAGGCCAGGCTCTCCGACGGCAGCTGGCGCACGACCACGACGGTCACGACCACCGAGCCGGCCAACGGCAACCGCGTCATCAAGGTCGACGACAAGGGCGACGGCACCGCCGCCACCCCCGAGACCTGCACGACCACCGGTTACGCGGTCAGCGACAACCCCCAGCTCCTGACCCTGGCGTCGGGAATGACCACCTTCCAGGGGTCTTGCAGCGCGACGGCCACGGCAGCCAACACCCAGTCCAGCAGCCGCATCGTCTACGACGGCAAGCCCTTCCAGCAGGCCGGCTCGACCGGTGACCCCACCAGCACCGAGGTCCTCGACCACTTCGACCAGGCCGGCAACCCCGTCTACACCCATGACGGCAGTGCGACCTTCGACGCCTACGGCCGGTCCGTCACGACTGCGACAACCGATGGCTCGACCTACGACCGCAACGGCGCCCAGCTGAGCGGGCCGTCGGTCACGCCTGCCGTCACGTCGCTCGCCCGCACCCCGGCTGCCGGACAGCTGCCGACGGAGGTCCGCACCACCGGACCGATGGGAGCCGCTTGGACCACCACCGTCACCCAGGATCCGGCCCGCGGCTCACCTCTGGTCAGTAAGGACATCAACGGCCGAGTCACCACCGCCCAGTACGACGCCCTCGGTCGCATCACCGCGGTCTGGGCGCCCGACCGGCCGACCGAGGAACTGCCGAGCCGGAAGTTCACCTATCTTCTGAACGGCTCCAAGGCACCGTCCACCGTCAAGACCGAATCGATCAACGACGACGCGGTCACCTACTCCGCGAGCATCGACATCTACGACGGCCTGGCACGGCCACGGCAAACCCAGAGCACCAGCGCCGCCAAGCCGACCGGGCGCCTGATCACCGACACCGTCTACGACACCCACGGCTGGGTGATCAAGACCTCGGCTCCGTACTACGAACAGGGCTCCTTCCCCACCGAGTCCGTCTTCGTCCCGGCAGCCGACGGCCAGGTCCCCGGCCAGACGTGGAACACCTACGACGGCAACGGACGCGTCGTGCGCTCGGAGTTCCGCTCCTACGGCAACCTCCAGTGGGCCACCAACACCGCCTACCCCGGCGCCGACCGCACCGACGTCACCCCGCCCTCGGGTTCCACACCGACCTCGACCGTGGTTGACGCCCGAGGCCGCACCACCGCCCTGGGGCAGTACCGGACGCCGACCGCGACCGGCAACCTGGCCGACGCGGACCTCACCAGCTACGGATACACGCCGGGTGGTCTCACCACGTCCCGGACCGATAGCAGCGGCAACGCGTGGAGCTACTCCTACGATCTGCGCGGACGCCAGACTTCGACGTCCGATCCGGACGCCGGTACGACCCGGACGTTCTACGACGTCAACTCGCGTATCGACCACACCGTCGACGCCAAGAACAACACCCTCTCCTACACCTACGACCTGCTCGGCCGTAAGACCGGCACGTTCAACGGCGCCGCGGCGCCCGCGAACCAGCTGGCCTCCTGGACGTACGACACCCTCGTCAAGGGCCAGCCCACCTCTTCGACCCGCTACGTGGGCGGAGCAGGCGGCACGGCCTACACCAAGGCCGTCACCGACTACGACACCGCCTACCGACCTCTCGGCTCATCGATCACCATCCCCTCCGCCGAGGGTGCGCTCGCCGGCACCTACACGACGACCAACACCTACAGCCCGGTCATCGGCTCCCTGACGAAGGTCGGCATTCCCGCCGCCGGCGGCCTGCCGGCCGAAACCGTCAGCTATGGCCGGACCATCACCGGCCTGCTCACCGCGGCCGCCAGCCTCAGCAAGGCCGTCATCGCCAAGGTCGAGTACGACGCCCTTGCACGCCCGGTGCGTACGACGGTCGGTCAGTACGGCAAGCAGGTCGTCTCCACCCAGCAGTACGACTGGGCCACCGGACGGGTCATCAACAACTTCACCGACCGCCAGGTCGGAACCGTCTCGGTCGACCAGACCAGCTACACCTACACCCAGTCCGGCCAGATCACCTCGGCCACCACCATCCAGGACGCCTCGGCGACCGACACCCAGTGCTTCACCTATGACCACCTCCGCCGGCTGACCGGCGCCTGGACCGACACCGCGGGCACCTTCACCACCGCCGACTGGACCGACTCCTCAGGCGAGGTCCACGGCACCGGCAGTTCCACCACCGTGCCCGGCGTCGGCGGCTGCAACAACGCGAACGGCCCGGCCACCGTCAACCCCGGTGGACGGACCGTCGGCGGACCGGCGCCCTACTGGAACACCTACACCTACGACGCGACCGGCAACCGCACCGGCCTCGTGCAGCACGACATCACCGGCAACAGCCTCAACGACATCACCACGGCCCAGACCTTCGGAGCCGCCAAGAGCACCAACTCCCCGACCAGCGCCCCCAACACCGGCGGCGGAACCGGCGGGCCCCACGCCCTGCTCAGCTCCACCACCAGCGGGCCGGCAGGTACCAAGGCCGTCAGCTACCAGTACGACGCCAAGGGCAACACCACCGCCATCACGGACACCGGCGGCACCACCACCCTGACCTGGAACGGCGAGGACAAGCTCGACTCCGTCACCAAGACCGGCCAGGCCGGCGCCACCACCTACCTGTACGACGCCGACGGCAACCAGCTCATCCGCCGCAACCCCGGCAAGACCACGCTCAACCTGCCCACCGACGAGCTCACCCTCGACACGGCCAGCGGGTCCACGAGCAACGTCCGCTCCATCACCGCCCCGGGCGGTCTGACCTACACCCGCGTCACCGCCGCCATCGGCGGAGGCACCGTCCTGATCCAGGCCGCCGACCCGCACGGCACCAGCGGCCTCCAGGTCAACACCAACGCAACCCAGACCGTCACCCGCCGCCCCACCGACCCGTTCGGCAACCCCCGCGGCGCCCAGCCCACCGCTAATCAGTGGGCTGGCACCAAGGGCTTCGTCGGCGGCAGCAAGGACGACACCACCGGACTCACCAACCTGGGCGCCCGCCAGTACGACCCCATCCGCGGACGCTTCATCAGCCCCGACCCCATCCTCGACGCAGCCGACCCCCAGCAGTGGAACGGCTACGCCTACAGCAACAACAACCCTGTCAACCTCTCCGACCCCAGCGGCCTTCGCCCTGAGGGCGTCTGCGGTGGATTCGGCACCTGCACGGACGACAAGGGCAACGTCACCACCGAGACGTTCAAACTCGAAAGAGACGGCTCCTGGACTGAGACCTACTGGAACCAGTGGAGCGGCAGCAGGGACCATCCCAATGTCGTAAGCAAGCACGTCTTCATCATCTACCGCGGCGGCACGGTCAAGGGAGCCATCAAGGAGGCCTTTGAAACCGCCCAGTACATCCCCGGGCTGAACGCCATAGGCGCCGTCGGATCCGCCGCCATGGACGTCTACGACGGCAATTACCTGAGCGCCGCCCAGAACGCCGCAGGCCTCATCCCCGGTGCACGCGTTGCCGGGAAGGCCGCAAAGGCCGTGGAAAAGGCCTATGCCGTCGAGCAAAAAGTCGAAGACGTCGCGAACGCGGCATGTGACATCACCAATCTGCTCAACACTGCGCACAGCTTCCCCCCAGGCACGCGAGTGCTCCTGGCCGATGGCACGACTCAAGCCATTGAGAATCTCCAGGCCGGCGACCAGGTCCAGGCAACGGACCCAACAACGGGGAACACGGAGTCCAAGCCCGTCACCCGCACTATCCTCACGCCGGATGACGAGCAATTCACCGGACTGACTCTGCGGGTCAGCGATTCCGGGAAGACGGAGAACCTCACCAGCACCCAGCACCACCCGTTCTGGAACGAAACCACCCACCGCTGGACCAACGCCTCAGAACTTCACCCCGGCGACGAAGTCCGCGCAGCAAACGGCCGAACCATCACTGTCCAAGCGGTAAGGAACTACGACACCGCCCCTCAGGCCGCCTACGACCTCACCATCGCCGACCTCCACACGTACTATGTGCTGGCGGGGGCTACGCCAGTACTCGTCCATAACTGTGACGAAGTCATTGACGCAGTCCGTGCGGAAGCAGAAGCCGTTGCGGACCTTTCAGGCTCTCAGCGCCCGCAGGTGATTGAAGGCCTGCAAGTTCCAGGATATTCTCCCATCGTGGCTCATAGCGATGGCGGGGCAGGTACTCGTCGCGTACATCCAACCGTACAGGGAATTCTCGACTCCATCCCGACCGATGCACACGGAAATAACCACGGAGGTTGCGGCTTGGTTCAATGCTTGACAGAAGCCCTGGACTCCGGCCTCGATCCTACTGGATCCACCGCCGCAGCCACATTGGGGCGCACAAGGACGAACAAGAACTTCCAAAAACTCATTGGTCCATGCCCCAGCTGCCAGGTACTTGTAAAACACTTCGGAATTAACTTTAAGATGGGGGAATAGGTGTCTCGATTCTCACCCGAAGTGGAGATGACACTCCGGCGGTGTGGCTGGTCTCCCCACCGCCGAGCCGATCTCACATCATGGAAGTTTGCACTACCGGACTTCTCCTGGCATGCCAAGGCCGAGGAGTTTCTTCAAGAGTTTGGCGGTATCCGAGTCGACATCAGTGGCCCTGGAATCACACGCGCGCAGGAACCGTTCGAGTTCGATCCAGAACTCGCCATCGGAGAAGAGGAGAGATTTTCGGAGCTCTCCCAAACATTTGGTCACGACTTCTTCCCGCTAGGGGAAGCAGGACAGGGCGAGTTCTTCCTGGCGATCGACGAAGAGGGCGTCATCTATCTCCTTGGGTCTTGGGCGCTTAGGCTGGGTTTCGGGGATTCGGCGCTGGAGAATCTCATTATGGGGATTGCAGCGGAAAGGCTAACATTGCCGACAAAATCCACCCCGTGACCGCGTCAACCCAGTGCGCGACAGTAGGGATGACAACTGCGCTAGTGGCCCGATAACTAGCGGCTAGAGACCAGCAAGAGTTAGCAGCCAAGTAAGGCTCAGCGGCCCCAGCGGATTTATTTCCGGTGGGGCCGCTGTGGTGTTTGACGGCAGTAGCCGACGTCAATTTCAGCGAACACGAGCTACACAAAGCGGCGGTTCGCCATCGCCTGGCTGGCTGGCTCGGCAGGGACGTTAAGCGTACGGCCGAGGATTTCGATAGCGTCGCACTGAAATCGGAGCTGGACATGGATTTTGGAGTTGTTCGGAGGTTCTTTACTTGATCGATACAGCCCGCTGTTAGGAGCCACGCCAGGATCAGCGGAGTCGGCGATCCGGGCGCGCATCAGGCAGCACAGATCCAGGCCCTGAACCGGCCCCATCCGGTGCTGCCGGTGATGCCCGAGCGCCGAACCCATGACTACGTGCGCAACGGCCTGACCATGCTGTTCGCCGCCTTCGACGCCGACAGTGGCAAGGCCATCACTTCCCTGCACCGCCGGCATCGCGCGGCGGAGTTCAGGAAGTTCCTCGTCAAGATCGACCAGGAGGTCCCTGACTGCCTCGACATCCACCTGATCTGTGACAACTACGGAACCCACAAGACCCCGGCGATCAGGTCCTAGCTGGCCCAACACCCCAGGTTCCACATGCACTTCACCTCGACCGGATCCTCGTGGATCAACCAGGTGGAACGCTGGTTCGACTTCCTCACCGACCAGATGATCCGCCGCGGAGCCCGCAGGAACGTCCAGGCCCTCGAACGGGACATTCGCACCTGGGTCAAAAACTGGAACGAAGACCCCACACCGTTCACTTGGACCAAGACCGCCGACGAGATCCTCGAATCCCTCGCCCGATTCTGCCGACGGATCTCCGGCGCAGAACACTAGCCTGGATCGCCGGACTCCGGGCAACCGTCAACCAAGCCATCGCCCGGTGGGGCGGCCAACTGTGCGCAAAGATGGGCGATTTGCGCAAGGGCGGGCAGGTGGAGGTGGGGTCGTCCGGGAGGGGGGTGGGGGCGGCGTGGCGGGTGCGACCTGGGGTGGAGGGGGTTAGGTCGTGGGCAGGACGCGGTGGGGGTGGGGGCGGGCCTAGCGTGGCGGTATGTCGACAACTTCTCGGTGGCGGAGTGCTGTTCTGCTCGCCGTGCCCATTGCCGTCCTGATTTCGCTGGCCGGTCCGCAGGCCGCGCTGGCGGCTTCCCCGACGGTCGGAACGCTCTCGTTGAGTGCGACGACGGAGGTGCCGCAGGTACCGCAGGTGCCCGCGCCGACGACGCGGCGGACGATCGGTGCCGCGTCGGTGCACCTGGTGGACAAGACGCGGCACGACCCCTGGCGGGCGGACGCCGCGAGTCGCGAGCTGATGGCCACCCTCTGGTACCCGGCGCAGCCCGCGCGCGGGGAGCACGGGGAGCAACTGCCGTACGTCTCGCCCGAGGTGTCGTCCGCGCTGTTCGGCACCCCGGCTGTCAGTGAGGTGCGGACGGGTGTGAAGGCCCGTACGGTGCCCGCGCCCGGGCGGCACCCGGTGGTGGTGCTCTCCCCCGGTTACGGCTACAGCCGCACCTCGCTCACCGCCCTCGCCGAGGACCTCGCGGCCCGGGGCTACGTGGTGGCCGCGCTGGACCACACCTACGAGACGGTCGTGCAGTTCCCCGACGGGCGGGTGGAGACCTGCCTGATCTGCGATCACGTGGACGACCAGCGGGCGGCCGAGGTCACCCGCAGTCGGGCGAAGGACATCAGTTTCCTGATCGACCGGCTGACCGCGCCCGGGCCCGGGCTGGTCCGCGGGTTGCAGGTCGACCGCTCCCGGATCGGCGCGGCCGGCCACTCGATCGGCGGCGCGAGCGCCGTCGAGGCGATGAGCGAGGACCGGCGGATCCGCGCCGCCGCCAACCTGGACGGCGACTTCTTCGCCCCGCTGCCGGCCGACGGCCTCGCCCGCCCGGTGCTGCTGCTCGGCGCCCAGCGGCACGCCGACAGGCCCGCGACGGCCAACTGGGACGAGACCTGGCAGCACCTGACCGGCTGGAAGCGCTGGCTGGACCTGCCGGAGGCCGGCCACCTGTCGTTCTGCGACATGCACTGGCTGGTGGACTCCCTCGGCGTCCGCGACCAGCTGCCGCCCGACACCACCCCGGAGCAGTACGGCACCATCAAGGGCGACCGCGCGCTCGCCGCCACCCGGGCGTACCTCGGCGCGTTCTTCGACCGGCACCTGCTCAACCGCCCGAGCCGACTGCTGGACGGCCCCTCGGCGGCCTTCCCGGAGGTCCGCTTCGCCAAGTAGCAGGTGGCGATCGGCGAGTAGCGAGTGGCAGGTAAGGAGTGGCGAGTGGGCCGCCGACCGGACGGCGGCGGCCCGGGGCGCCCGATCAGGTGATTCGGCCGCTGCAGGGCTGTGACCTGCGGCGGATCGGGGCAGTCCTCCGGCGCAGCCGCCATCCGCGGCGGCTCCCCGGACACTCTGGAGTGACGACATGCGACGGATCAGCAAGGCGCTCGGCGCGGTGGCCATGGCTGCGGCGGTGGCAGTGGCGGTGCCCGGTTCGGCCCAGGCGGCCACCGGTCAGCTGCGGGTCGGGTTCAAGACCTACAACAACCCCTCGGGCTGCTACCAGAGCGACATCTGGCCCCTCATCGTCGAGAACCTCACCGACAAGCCCGCCGACGTCCACGATCGGCCGGGCTGCGAGGGGCCCGTCATCGGCGTGGTGAACCCGGGCGAGACCAAGACGTTCGAGTTCGGCGCGAGCGTGAGAATCGCCTGACCCTCCGGACGGTGAAGAGGCCGGTCGATCCGACGTGATGTCGGGGCGGCCGGCCTCTTCGGTTAGCTGCCGCCGCCAGGGTGCGCAACGGGATGACGTGTTCATGCGAATGGGTCGATACGCGGGTGGACTGCAAGGGAACTGTCTGCGGAGCCCCATCCCCCACCAAGGAGGTTTCCTCATGAAACGACTGCTCTTCGTCGCCGGCATGGCCACCGCCATCCTGGGCCTGACCGGTGTCGGCGCCGCCGGTGCGGCCGACGGGAGCGCGCACGGCGTCCCCAGCAAGCGGGTCGGTGAAGTGATCCGGTGCGATGAGGTGAACGCCGACGGGCCGAACGTGATGGGCCGCTCCTGCGACAGCACCACCTGGGGGCCGCTGGAGAACTTCGTCATCATGGACCGCACGACACGCGCGGGGTACCAGTGTCAGAGCGGCTGGGCCGAGGGCTCCCTGTGGGTGAACGGCCAGAACTGTCGCCCCATCCCCGCCTGATCGGCGCCCGTCGCCGCTGTGGGACCAGAACGGCCGGTCGACTGTCGAGTCGACCGGCCGTTCACGTGCGGCGAACCGGCACAATCCTTTGACCAGCAGCGATCCACCCGAGCGCCGGATCAGCCGGATCAGCCAGCCAGGGTGTCCTTCAGCCAGGGGACGATCACGGCCATCGCCTCGCCGAAGCGCGAGATGGCGCAGTGGCCGGTGTCCGGGATCAGTTCGACCCGGGTGTCCCGGCGCCCCTCGAACACCAGGGTGTCGTCCATCGGGACGTGGACGTCCTCGGTGCCGTTGACGACCAGCATCGGCCCGTTGGCGTCCTGGTCCAGCAGCGGGCGCAGGTCGAACGCCGCGAAGGCCTTCTCGAGCTCGGCCCCGCTCGGCGCGGCGTCGAAGCCCAGGGCGTTGCCGACGATGCCGTCCATGCCGAAGGCGAAGCCGCGACCGGGAGCGAAGGAGCGTTCCACCGGGCCGCCGAGCACCACGGAGGCATCCACCGCCCCCGTCAGTCCGGTCCGGGCGGAGTAGTAGCCGCCCATCGAGATGCCGAAGTGCCCGACCTTCCCGTTACCGGCCGCGCGGGCGAAGGAGACCAGTCCGGCGATCACCTCGGCCCCGCCGTCCGGGGTCATCGGCAGGTGGGCGGTCTCGCCGGTGCCGGGGAGGTCGAACAGCAGCAGCCGCGCCGGCAGGGTGAACGCGAGCTGCTCCCACATGCCGTGCAGGTCGGTCTTCCAGGAGTCCACGCCGCCGCTGGCCAGCACGACCGGCGCGTCGGCGGGCAGGCCCGGGGCGGCCATCAGGTGGATCGGCAGGGTGGCGTCGCCGCCGCGGTACGGGACGGTGAGCGTGCGGCGCTCGAACTCCACCGGGAAGCCGGGGGCCGCGAGGACGTACTGCTCGACCTGGCGGGCGAGCGCGGTTCGCTTCGGCTCGTCGGCGAGCGAGGGGAACTTGGCCCAGCCGTACGCCTGCGCGGCCAGACGGTGGCGCCCGGCCTCGGCGTGCCGGGCGGCGAGGGCGGACCACTCGTGCACCCAGCTGCCGGGCCGGTCAGGCCACATCTCGGTGACGGCGGCGCGGACGGCGTCCACCTCGTCGGCGGGGAGGCCGAGGGTCATCTGCGGGTAGCGCTCGACGAACAGGTCCTGCGGGTCCAGGGGCCAGGTGAAGGACATAGTGGTGCCTCCTGCTGCACTTAAAGCCGGGACGCTTGCATTAACGACTATGCGCCCGGGCAGCACCTAATGCAAGCGCTCTTGCGTTAATGTGGTGGCCGAGGTGATCAACACATGACCGACGAAGAGCCGGAGCCGGCGCAGGAGCCAGCACCGGCGCAGGAGCCAGCGCCGGAGCCGATCCGCCGCCGCCCGGGCGGCCGTGCCGCGCGCGTCCGCCAGGCCGTCCTGGCGGCCGCCACGGAGGTGCTGGCCGAGGAGGGCATCGACCGGCTCAGCATCGCCGGGGTCGCGGCCCGCGCAGGGGTCAACGAGACTACGGTGTACCGGCGTTGGGGCAGCCGGGAGAAGCTCGTACTGGACGCCATGCTCACCGGCAGCAACGAAGGCATCCCCGTCCCCGACACCGGAGCCGTCCGCACCGACCTGGCCGCCTTCGCCCGCGCACTGGCCGAGTACCTCGCCACCCCGACCGGCCGTTCCGTCGCCCGGGCGGCCGCGCTCAGCTCCGACGACCCCGACCTCGCCGAGGCCTGGCAGACCTTCTGGCAGTCCCGCCTCGACCAGGCCGGCGTCATCGTCAGCCGGGCCGTCGAACGGGGGGAACTCCCGACGGGCACCGACACGGCCCTGGCCCTGGAACTGCTCTGCGCCCCGCTCCAGACCCGCTGCCTGCTTGGCCACCGCCCGATCGAGCCGGATCTGCCGGAGCGCCTGACGGACATGGTGCTGAACGGCCTCCGAGGGACGGCCTGAGAGAGACGAGCCAGGGAACCACCCCGCGGCGTCACCAGGGTTCGCGGTTGACCGCCGGTGTCGGCGCGGCCAGGGCGAGGTGGTGTCAGCGAGGAGTCTCCGTTGCTGCGGGGGGCATCAGGCAGGGGGTCTTGACCAGGAAGAGGAGAAGTCCTCCCTTCGTGGTCTCGACGGTGATCAGGTACCGGCTCGATGCCTGGGACGCGTCGAGGACTGTGTCCACCTTGCCGTTGACGCTCTCCCGGTAACCGTCGATCTTGAAGCCCTGCTGTTCGAGCATCGTGCGGACCTTGCGGACGGCCTCAGGATGCTGTTCGAGTGGGGCGGAGCTGTAGACCGCGTACATCAGTTTGTACCGGCCGCCCTCCCGGCCTCGTCGTTCTTGCCGACGCAGTCGCTGAAGATCGGCTTGGCGCTGCCTGGGTCGAGGGCTGCTCCGGCGGTCTGCGCCATGTCCTCGGTCATGTGTTGGGCCCAGTCCTGGGCGTCCTGGCGGGCCTTGACCGGAAGAGGATCGCTGGGGCCTGGCGTGGACGCGCATCCTCCGAGGATCAGAGGCAGGCAGAGCGCCAACGCGGCAGCGCCCAGACCTCGGGCTCCGACACCGCGTGCGGCCACCGACCAACCCGTCAGCTGACTGACAGCCGCGTGGGTGGCAGCGACGACTGCCTGGCAAGGCTTCGAGAAGCCCTCGCCGATGGCCCGCGCCACACCTGCGGACTTGTATATCTCGCCCGGGTCAACCTTGAGATCGCCCACTGGCTTCCCCCCTCCCGACAACCTTCGGTCAGCAAGAAACTCATTTCGGTGATCGGCCGATCTCTATCCGCAGAGATACTCATCCGAAATCAGATGATTGGTCCTGTTCTAGAAAAACGAGGCCTTTGCGTCGCTTCTGTGGTTGCGCCGGCCTACGTCGTCCGCACCCAGTTCCGGCGCACGCCGGCGTCGTGGACCGGTGCGATCTGGCGGCCGTCGGCGACCAACCGCCACGCCGCCGCCCAACCCGACGGCGCAAAACCAAGCTCTCGACATCCGGCCCCCACCGGCCATCTCGAACAAGCGGCCTGAAGAAACACGGGGACGGTCGCTGGGCCCACGAGCGCCGAAACGGTGTCTCCGGACAACAGAACGGCCGGTCGACTGTTGAGTCGACCGGCCGTTCAAGTGTGGCCAACCGACAGAATTGGCCTGGCCTGCAGTGATGCCATAGCGCTGGACCTACCGTCCCCAGGACTTCGAGGATCGGTTCCCGTACCGGGTCCCGGGGTGGCAGTGCAGCGGGCGCGTGACTGGCCGGACGACGTGTGGCGCAGCGGATGGAGACGGCCCGTCACAGCGACCCCTCGGCGCATCTGGCCGCGCCCTATGAGCGGCCGAACCCCGTGAATGTCGACGGGATGCGGCGCGTGGTGGGGTTGTGCACCACCGGTGCCGCGTACCGACCCTGGAGGTGTTCCTGGCCGGAGGGCCCGGACTCCTCCAGTCGCTGGGCGCGAGCCGTTCCCGCGCTGGAGACTGGGGTTTCTCGTGCGCTCCCACCGGCGACTCCTCCCGTGTGCCGGACATCGCCGTCCGTTCTGGCCGTTCGGACCGGGGTGGCGGAAGCGGGACGCGGAGGCGCACGAGGAGCGCGCACGGGCGCGGACGGCGGCAGGGGCTCCGGACGTCCGGGTGTTCGGGTGTTCGGGTGCGTTCGATCATGGCCGGTTTCCGGGACGCGGGGCAGACGGGCAGGGCGGAGCCGCCTAGGCTGGTCGACCATGCCTATCCCCGCCTCGGCGATGAGGCGTGTACGCCTCATCGCCGCACTGACGTTGTTCCTCACACTGCTGGGCTTCGGCCGGCAGGCCTTCGCCGCCGCGGATCCCCCGCCGGCGAGCTTCGCGATCGCCGTTGACCGGTCGACCGTCGTCCCGGGCGAGGCCGCCGCGGTGTCCGTCACATTCACCAACCGCCAGGCCACCCCCGTGAGTTTCCTCTTCGCAGCGGTGATCGCCTCCGACACCGGCCCGGTGGGCACCACCGGGCTGGCCAAGGACTTCTCCGGCTGCGTCGGCGCCAGTTGGTGCGACACCTGGCAGACGTCCTACCTCCGCTACAACCTGACCACGCCCGCGGTGCCCGTCGCGCCGGGGGACAGCCGGACCGTGACGCTGTCCTTCCGCTACGCCCCGGGCGTGGACTGCACGTTGGGCGCCGGCGTGCGCTTCTTCGTGTACTACTTCTACTACGAGCACGGCCAGGGCACCCACCAGGGCGCCGAGGACTCCAGCCCGGCCGCCGCGACCAGGCTGGTGTGCCCGCCCGCCTCGTAGCAACGTCTGTCGGATGCCACGGGCGGCCCAGGCGCTCCGGGCGCCGACTCCGCCTGCATCCGCACGGCCGCCGCTCCTTCCAGGCCCGACCGCCGTTGTGGTGCAGCACCACTCCCCCTCAGCGGCGCCGGAAAGGCCTCCACCATGCCGCGCAGGACCGGTCCGATCGTGTGCACTGCTGGAGTGAAGGCGGTGCCACCTTCCGTGTGGTTCGAATACGGAGCAGTGTGACGCGAGGCCGCCCCAGGGATGGATGGGTCGCCGCGTGGGGCAGGCCCGGCGGCAGTCACCCTCCGGGAGCCATCGTGGGCGTCATGCCCTATCCGAACGACCTCATCCTCGGCATCACGGCTGCGGGATTCAACCAATGCATCGGTGCGGTCTACAAGTCGCACCCGAAGTGGTTCAAGGGAACCACGACCCAGAGCGGAGTATCCGTGTCCTGGGATGTCACCAAGGCTCCCACCGTGGTCGTCGGGCCGCCCGACAAGGCCAAGTGGGACAAGGCGACGGATGCCGCCGGGCGCACGCCGCCGGCGTCCCCAGATACGACGGTCCTCCAGGTGACCCTGCCCTCGATCACCGTCCAGGTCGGCAGCGACTCCAAGAACAGCGCCTCAGGAGTGGATGTCGTGGTGTACATGGACGTGAAGCGGAACTACGTCGCGTTCAAACCGTTCGCGCTCGCGGCCGACCTGGGCGGCAAGCTCAGTGCATTGGACCGCGAAGCGCTGCTCGAGCTCCTTCCGGTGATCCTCGAGACGGCGAACAACTCGCTGCCGGAGTTCGAACTCCCCAAGATCGGGAGTTCCGATCTGATCGCGGCAAGCCGCGGAGTCGTGGACAACACCTACCTGGCCCTGGGCGCCAACCGGACCAAAGGCACCTCGACGGAACACGGGTTTCTCGACAACCTCAATATCAGTGAGAAAGGCCAGGTGATCTGGAAGAAGAACCACCCCTGCGTGATCGCGATCGGTCCCGGCTTGACCGAGCCCATGCTGGCTAAGGCCATCATGGGGAAAGCCGGAGAACTGGGGCTGAACACCAAACAGACCTTCAGTGAGAGCAACGCCGGCGCCGAGTTCTTCGTAGCCCTCAAGGGAGTTGCCATGCTCCGGACGCTGGTAGACCCTGTTTTTTCCGCCTACGTCGCGCTTCAGGATTTCAAAGTCACCGTCCTATGCGCGGTGGAATGGCCGAAATTCAGCGCAACAACTTCTCCGGACCCCATCGAGATCCAGTGCGAGTTCGCCGACCTGACCGACACGGAAGTCAAGGTCAAGCTCGTGGTCCCAAAGTTCGAGACCAGGTACAAGCACGTGTCCGGCACCGATCTCTTCAGTGCGGTCGAAAACAAACTCAATAACGAACACAACTGGGATCCGTGGAAGAATGTAAAGGAAAGATATGACGGCAAGACGTACACCTTCCCGTTCTCGTTGCCGTTGGAGATGAAATCCAAGGAGATCAGCGTCCGACTGAAGCCCCTGGAGATTTCCGGCCAGACCTCGTACCTGGTGCTCGGGGCTGATCTCAAGGCGGCCTGATCCGGCCCGCCTGCCGCTCTCGTGGGTTCCCGTGACGCGGCGTTCACCGTTGCGGGCCGCCTGCCAGGTCGGACCAGGCAAGGGCACACCCGCAGAGGTCCCGCCGCGACGAGGACCACAGTGACCCTGCGGACGTTCCTGACACCACGCGCCCGCAGAAAGCCGCTCCCTCTGTGCGGCCGCCCCCGTGCACCCGCGGCTCGCCCGTCGGACTGTCCGAACCCTTCCGATCCTCGATCCCAGTGGGAGACTTCGTGCCCGTCACGCCAGCTGTACTGCGTCTTCCCGATACACCGGGCTATCCGCTCGCCTCGGGCGTTGCGCTGCCAGCCGGGCACCGCTTCGCCCCGACCGTGGTGCTGAGCCTGCGTCTGGGGGACATGACGCTCACCCCGCAGGGCGAGCCGGGCGCGACCACCCCCGCCGCGCGGGACGGTGCCGTGTCCTACTCGCTGGCGCCGTTGCTGCTGCACGGCCGGTACAGCCTGGACGTGCGCCCGGAGCGGGCGAGTCCGCTCGACACCGGCGGCGACCTGGCCCCGCTGGGCCAGGCGCCGTCCTCGCCCGGCCACGCCGTGCCGCGCAAGCTGGACGAGAAGACCCACGAGGAACACCTGAAGACCGCGCGTGCGGAACGCGCCAAGCTGGCCAAGGGCAGCCCGAACGGTTTCCGACTCGTCAGCACCTACTACCAGCACAACGAGACGTTCGACGAAGCCATGAACTCGTCCTACATGAACGGCTGGGACGCCAACGGGGTGACCGCCCAGATGGCCTCCGACACCCACACGGCGATGGCCTCCACCACCCAGGTGGTGAACCGCACGGCCGCGTACACGGACACCGGCGGGAAGCAGGTCACCTACAACGAGAACGCGTTCACCCAGCACTCCTCCCTGATGTCCGCCCTGGTCTATCTGAAGAAGAACGCGGCCGAGGGGGACAAGGACCGCTACGCCCGGGCGAAATCGGCCGCCGAGGCGTTCAAGAGCCACGTCGAGGACACCGACAACACCAAGTCGAAGACCACGCCGAGGACCGCGCCGCAGATCCGGGAGACGGTCAAGACAGCACCGGTGAAGGGCCAGGCGGAGGTGGTCGGCGTCGACGACGACGTCTACCTCGACCCCGACCGCTACCTGGAGCGGGTGGAGCGCGAGGGGCCCGGGGCGCTGCCGCCGGGCCTGGACGTGGAGGACCTGCGCCACCTCCAGCTCCGACGCGCCGTGATCCTGGCCGCGGACGCCGCCGCGTCGGCCCCGGTCGGCGAGGTCTACTACCAGGGCTCGTTCCAGGCCCTGATCGAGGGCGCCACCGTGACCGCCGTTCCCGCCGGAGACAGGGACGGCGAGGACGGCGGGCCGGGGTGGGTGCAGGCCGATGTGCCGGAGCCGGCCGTCGACTTCGACGACAGCGCATGGCAGGGCGAGGTCGCCGACGTCGCGCGGGCCCGCATCGCGTCCATGCGCTTCATCACCGTCCTGCTACGCGAGGCGATCGCCGAACGCGTCGCGGTCGCAGCCCGCACCGGGCAGCCCTCCTTCGTCCGGCCCACCGAAACCGGCGACGACCAGACGCAGGACGGCCAGTGATCCTCGCCCCCAAGGGCCCGCCCGCTGCCCGCGCCGATGTCCTGGAGCGGCTGTGGCGTGACCTGCTGCCCGAGGACCTGGCCCGCTACCAGCAGGTCCTGGAGGAAGTGCTGCGCCCGCAGGCCGAGTACCTCACCCCCACCGAGTACGCCCTGCACCGGCGCGGAAAGAAACTGCGCCCGATGCTGCTGCTGCTGGCCGCTCGCATGGTCCACGGCGCCGGGCCACTGCCGGACAAGGTCGTCAACGGGGCGGTGAGCCTGGAAATGCTGCACGTGGCCACCCTGATCCACGACGACGTCGTCGACGACTCGAGCCTGCGCCGGGGCCTGCCGTCGGTCAACGCCGCGCGCGGCACCCACACCGCGGTCCTCATCGGTGACCTGCAGTTCGTCCAGGCCATCCGCGGCTTCGTCGACGGCATCGACGCCCAGCGCGACATCGACCTCGTACGCACCGTCCTGGACACCGCGTTCCGCGTCTGCTGCGGCGAACTCGACGAACTGCGCACCGACCCCACCTGGGACACCGAGGCCCTGCTCGCCCACTACTGGCGCACCGTCGAACGCAAGACCGCCGTCCTGTTCGGCCTCGCCTGCGAGGCCGGCATCACCCTGGCCGGCGGCCGCACCGCCGACGCCCGCCGGGCCGGCTTCTACGGCCGCCGCCTGGGACGCGCCTTCCAGGTCATGGACGACATCCTCGACCTCACCCACGACCAGCACACCACCGGCAAACCCCAAGGCACCGACCTCGCCCGAGGCCGCTGGTCGCTGCCCCTCATCCACGCCGCCCACGAGCTGGGACCCGGCCACCCGGCCACCCGGATCCTGCGCGGCGCCGGCCACGACGACGCGCAACTGCGCGAGGCCGCCGCCGCGGTGCGCGCCACCGGCGCCTGCGCCACCGCCTACGCCCAGGCCCGCACGCAGGTTCTGGACGCCCTCACCTACCTGCGGCCCTTCCCGCCCAGCGTCTACCGCGACGCCCTCGCCGAGATCGCCCTGGACGTCGTCGACCGCGCCCCCACTCCCCAGTACCAGCACCCCGCAACGGATCGGACCCCGGTATGAGCAAGGCCCTCATCGAGTTCATCGCGGCGACGATGATCCCGCGCCTGAACAACCCAGCCCACCCGCACAGCCTGCCCAAACTCCTGACGAAGGCGACAACCAAGGACGGCGCGAAGCTCCTTCCCGTCCACGCCACCGACTGGAACCCGGGAACCTTCGACGCCGGCGTGACCTCCGACAACATCGCCATCCAGTGGTACCAGGCGGTCGTGGACGTGGCGAAGAAGGCCGACCCTCCGATCGACGCCAGCAAGTACAAGGGCGCCCCGCTGCCGGCCTCGCCCCACCCCTCGCTGGCGATCCCCTCGGCCACAATCAGCGGGCTCGAGAACGCCGAGGCCGGTGAACTCACGCACCTGACGGAGACCGCCAACGGCTACAGCATGACCGTCCCCCTGGTCTTCGGCACCCTCACGGACCCGGCCCTGCCGCAGAAGACCGTCATCGCCGGCCACTACCGCCTCGACCAGGACGTGTGCGGCGTCGACAAGACCACCGGCAAACAGGCCGACACCCCCAGCAAACTGCCCGACGGCCTGAAGTGGCCCGTCGACCACGTCACCGGCACCGGCACCTTCAGCCTCGCCGTCAGCGACCTGGCCGCCGACATCGACCTCCACGTCGCCGTCACCAACACCGCCGCCGAGCGCACCCTCACCGTCACCATCGACAAGATCACCGCCCGCGGCCGCACCTCCGCCTACCCCACCTACGCCCTGGACCCCGCCACCCTCACCATCGACCAGAACACCGACGAGGACTTCAAGAGCATCTGGCGCGCCATGGCCCTGGACGCCTTCGCCAACAAGGACATCGGCGGCGACAAACTCACCAAAGCCCTCACCAACGCCCTCAACACCCCCAACACCCGCGACTCCGTCTCCACGACCCTCACCGAACAGCTTGCCACCGCCCTCGACCACGTCATGGGCCCGCTCGCTCCCGGCACCCTCGCCCACGACACCACCGCCACCAACCCCGCCGTCGACCAGTACCTCTTCGACCGGCTGCGCACCGCGCTCGCCGACCACACCTCCCCGTTCTACCTGCCGACCCTGATCACAGGCGCCGACGACCCGGTCCTCGAGCCCTACAAGCTCGGCAAGTTCGACATCGGCGAGATCCCCATCAAGGGCAAGGACCCGCTGAAGAACATGACGCTGGACGGCACCGTGACGGGCTTCTCCAACGCCATCGTCCCCGTCTCCGAGGCGACGCTGAAGGACGGGCGCATCAGCGCCTCCGTCCACCTGGCGACCCTGCCGGGCAAGCCGCCCGTGCCCGGCCCGCCGTGGAAAGCCGAGGGGAACCTCACCGCAGAGTGGAAGAACCTTCCCGTCACCGGAACCTACAAGGTCCACGCCGCGCCCGCGACCCTGCACACGGAGCTGTCCTTCGGTGGAAAGGACCTCGACCACCTCACCGTCACCGTCGAATCCGCCCACCTGGACGTCAAGCACGAGGACTTGACCATCACCGTCGATATCACCGACGGCAAGCTCGTGACCGGTTTCGTCAACGAGGCCCTCAAGCAGTCCTCCGTGAAGGACCTCGTCCTCACAAGCCTCAACATCGCCCTGGCCGACAAGCGCCCCGAAATCGGCAGGGCCCTGGCCAAAGCCGCCCGTACCGGCATCACCAAGCGCCTCGACAAGCCCGAATAGCCGAATAGCGCTCCCGAAGGCCACCGGTGCGGCGCGGGCCGCCACGACCGCACGGCTGCGCGCGGCCAGTCCGCGGGCAGCGGGCCCTGGGACCTGCGAGATCCGCCGTCTTCCGGCACGAAGCCGGCGGCGGCCGAGGCGTCACGGCGCCCGCCCGGTACCGGCACACGCCCTTCCGAGCCCGTTCGCAGCCATCGGCGAAGCCAAAACCCTGGCCCCGTCCTGCGGATCCGTCATAAGAGGCGCGCACCGCAGCACCCACACATGCCGGCGCCGGCCCGGCCTCACGGACAGGAAGACCATGGACACCAAGGCCCTCCAGGACCGGATCACGTCGTGCTTCAAGGACGGCACCCTGACCGTGGCGCCGGCCAACCTCGACACCCAGGCCGCCTCCCGGCAGCTGGCCGCCTGGTTCCCCAAGAACCTCGTCCTCACCGACGCCACACTGGAGAACACCCCGGCCGGCGTCACCGCCACCGGCACCCTCACCGGGTGGTCCGGCCCCGACGCGGTGAAGGCCACCGTCGACTTCGGCATCGACCCCGCCGACCAGAGCCCTTCCCTCTACGCGCAGCTGGTCCTGCCCGTCACCTGGACGTTCGGCGCCGCGTTTCCGAAGATCAAGGGCTCCGCGATCGACCGCCTCACCTACAGCGCCTCACCCCTTCTGCTGCTGACCTCCACCGCCCGCGAGGCGGCCGACGCCCTGCCGGCCCTGCAGCCCGGCATGACCTTCCACGCCGCCGGGACCAAACCCCCCGCCGACGCGGGACCGCTCACCACCCTGCTGCCCCTGACCGACGGCACACTCGCCCTCACCGGCCCCCTCACGCCCGCCGACAAGGACGGCATTCTCGGCGTCGACCTTCGCTCCGCCGCCCACGACACCGGATCGGACCTGGGAATCTCGTTCTTCCTGTGGGCCGGATCCCGCAGCATGGAGGAGAGCCCGCTCTTCTACGACGTCGAACTGCGCGGCACCGTCCGCCTCTCCGACGCCCTGCAGATCGATGTCTCGACCAGTCTCGGCGAGACCGTCGTGTTCCTCACCGCCGAGTCCCCGCCCACCGATCCGATCCCCGCCACCGCCCTGAAGAGCTGGGGCGGACTCGGGGAGGCCTTCGACACCGGCGAAACGAACGGGTTCAAACTGGGGGACCACCTCCGCCTCTACCACCTCAGTGTCGCGATCGACACGGCACAGATCGGCAAGGGGTTCGCCGCGGCGGTGACCGCGGTCAGCGTCGGCATCGCCGCCGACCCCGGACGGTCCTGGGACGTGGCGGGCGCGAAACTCACCGTCACCGCGCTCAGAGCGCTGCTGACCGTCAGGAACCCCCTGCGGTCCGGCCGCACCGCCACCCTCTACGCCCAAGGCGTCTTCCAGATCGCCGACAGCGTCAACCTGGCCGTCGCGGGACTCCTCCCGCCCGGCACGCTCGTCCTGGCGCTCGACCCCGACACCCACGTCACCCTGGCCGACGTCCTGCACCACTTCATGCCCGGCAGCGACCTCTCCGGCGCGCCGCAGATCACCCTGACCACCTTCGGCGGGCAGCTCACCCCGACCCAGGGCACCTACCAGGTGACGGCCGAGGCCGACACCCACATCCCCCTGGAACTCGGCGCCGCCACCATCACCCTCACCCGGGCCGGACTCACCCTCAAACGCCAGAAGGCCGACAGCGGCACGAACACCACCGCGAACCTGCACGCCACCGCCGTCGTGGCCCCGACGGGCAAACCGCTGACCGACGGCCTCACCCTCACCGCCGACTGGACCATCCCCGGGCCGTTCCGCCTGACCGGCTCCTTCGACAAGAAGGTCTCCCTCACCGATCTGCTGCGCCAGCTCGCCGCCGACACCGGCCTCGACCTGCCCAGCGGCATGCCCGACATCGTCCTGAGCAAGACCGTCGCGAGCGTGCAGGCCGGCCAGGGCAACTGGGAGCTGATGCTGTCCGGTGCCGTCTCCCTCAACACGGTCGAACTGGACGTCTACGGCAAGGCCTTCAAGACCCAGGCCGGAACGACCGCGCTGGTCGCGGCCCTGTGGCAGGGTGCCGGCGGGACGTTCTCCCTCACGGACGTCAGCCAGGACGCCAAGGACCTGCCCCTGCTCGGCGACCTCACCTTCACCGGTTCCGGCCTCGCCGTCAGCACCGCCGACGGACAGAACATCACCGTCACCCCCCGCCCCAAAGGACTGCCCGCGACGGTGGACAAGGGCCTCACCTTCTTCTCCACCCTCGGCTTCGGCAAGGACCTGACCTTTCTGACCAAGCTCTTCCCCACCGCCGAGGGCATCACCGTCACCGCCCACCTCGGCAGCGACCTCAAGAAGAGCGAGTTCACCGCCCTGATCGCCGACGCCGGCGCGCTCAAGGGATTCACCGGCCTCAAGCTCATCGTCCGACCCGCCGTCCCCGAGATCGCCGTACAGGCCGGCTTCACCGTCACGCTCCCCAGCCTCACCGGCGACGGCGAACCCGCCCAGTTCAACGTCGAAGGCTCCGCCGGCAAGTCCAGCACCGGCTGGAGCTTCGCCCTCACCCTCCTCCTGCGCCCCGCCCCGGGCTACAAGGCCGGCACCGTCCCGCGCGAGCGCCTGGCCCTGGCCCTCGACGCCCCCGGCTACACCCTGCTGCCCGCCCCGCCCGCCGCGCAGCACCCCTGGAGCGTCCCGCCCGCCGCAGAGGTGTTCCTGCGCAACCCCGCCGCGCCCGGCCACACCCCCGCCCTCGTTCCCTGGCCGCAGGACGCCGACTCCGCCTCCAACCTGCCCCTGCCCGTGCCGCTCGGCTACGCGCTCCTCGTGCCCCTGCCCCCCGCCGGACCAGGGCACGCACCGGTGTACTTCGACTCCAAGCCGGCCTGGAAGGACGCCTTCGGCATCAAAGGCCTGAACATCAACGCCTTCTACCTCGACATCCGCCTGAGCAGCGGCGAACTGGTACTCGGCGGCGGCGGCAGCATCACCGTCGGCAGCGGCGACGGGGCCGTCGAACTCGCCCTGGCCGTCGAGGGCGCCCTCGAACCGCCCACCGTCAGCGTCTTCTACTTCGACCTGGCACCCCACAACAAGGAGAAAGGCGTGTCCCTGCACGCCATCGCCTCACTGCTGTTCACCCCGCCCGACTTCCTCGACTTCCTCAAGAAGATCGTCATCCACAACCTGATGCTCTGCATGGTCACCGACCCCAACGGCTGGACCAACAACCTCACGACACCTGCCCGCCACTGGGACCAGGGCTTCTATGCCGCCGGCGACATCGGCTTCTTCGGCAACACCTGGAACTTCAAGGTCCAGATCAACAAGACCAGCCTCTACATCAACAGCGAGATCGACCAGCCCCTGAAGATCGGCGGCTTCCTCACCATCTCCGACGCGGGCGGCAGCAAAGGCCCCAAGTGCCTCATCGACATCAGAACCAACTCGATCGCCGAGAAGGTCCTCGTCCTGTCCGGGAAGGTCACGCTCCTGGACGTCGTCTCCGCCTCCGTGGACGTCGTCCTGGGCAAGAAGGGCTTCGAGTTCACCATCACCGAGAAGATCTTCGGGTTCAGTACCACGTTCTCCTGCACCCTCGACCTCAAGGAAGGCCTCACCGCCCACGCCGAGATCCGTCTCCAGTTCGACATCGGCACCCCCCCGGACTGGCACCTGCCCACCACGAGCGTGCTGGGCATCGATGCGAAGGGCACCCTCGACCTCGACCTCACCAAGGACAAGACCACCGTCTCCGCCAGCCTCAAAGCCGCGGTCACCCTCGCCGGCTCCGACCTGCCCGCAATCGACCTGAGCGTCAAGGACCTCGGCATCACGAAGTTCGACGACGTCCTCCAGTACTTCAAGAACACCCCGAGCCTCATCTGGGACCAACTCGGCAACTTCGCCGAGGACATCGGCAACTGCGCGGTCAACACCGCGGAAGGCAAGCTCTGACACGCCCGCGCCACCACGGCGCCCCCGCCCGCTGCGACGAACGCCACCACCCTCGCCCCACCCACCCAAACACCCGCCCGCGACCCCCCGGCCGACCATCCGGCACCCCTCAGGCCGCCTCCCCCGGCAGACGCCCTGCCGCCGCACCACAAGGACGACACCCCATGCACACCACCAGGCCACGGCCCACCGCCCGGCAGCGCACCGCCGTGGCCCTCACGGTCCTGACGGCCGTCCTCGCCACCACCACCGCCGCAGCCCAGCCGAACACCCCGCACACCAAGGTCCTCCCGACAGCCCAGTGCGGGACCCCGCTGCCACGATTCGATCCGGCACACGTCACGGCACCGGCCGGCCACACCAACCCGATCGTCGACGCTGCCGGAGTTCAGTTCTTCCTCCTGTGCGGTTTCCAGGACACGACCGTAGGCAAGGAGAACCGAGGATTCGGGCTCAAACACATCAACTACCGGCACGTCGACTTCAACCCCCCCGACGTCGCCGCCTTCATGCCAGGCGCCGCGGTCAACCTGACCGACCTCTTCCTCTGCCTGGAACACCTCGCCACCGCCGTACCCGCCCCGTCCACCGCTACCAACGACGAATACACGGCCGCCAACACCGCCGCCACTCAGAACTGGCGAATGATCGTCAACACCATCACCCGGAACGTGGTCACCGTCTACAAGCTCGGCCCCACGGTGGCCGACTCGCACGAGAACCAGGCCAACTGTCGGTGACGTGCACCGCCCGAACAACCGGATGCACCCCGGTCGAGCGCCACGCCGCCGCGCTGTCGCACGGATGCGCCCGGCGGCACAGCACCGAACCCTGACCCCCACCCCACCCCACGCACCCAGCCCGACCAGCACAAACGCCGAGGGTCCCTCACGCAACCGTGAGGGACCCTCGGCGTATCCGGACAACAGAACGGCCGGTCGACTGTTGAGTCGACCGGCCGTTCACATGTGCGCGAGGGGGGAGTTGAACCCCCACGCCCTTTCGGGCACTGGAACCTGAATCCAGCGCGTCTGCCTATTCCGCCACCCGCGCATCTGGGTGATGTGGAATAGCTTAGCCCATCCGCGGGGGTGCTCCGAACCAGGTGGGAGGGGTCAGTGGGCGAGCTGCTCGACGAGCCAGTCGACCAGCACGCGGGAGACGTGGCTGTGCTCGGTGTTGGCGTCGTCGAACTTCACGGCGTCCAGGTGGCCGCTCGCCAGGGCGGCGTCGGTGATCGCGGCGGCCGGGTCGACGTCCCACTTCACCGGGTCGAAGGCGAGGGCCGCCGCGCTGACGGCCGGCACGAAGGTGCCGCTGCGGTAGTCCTCGGAGATCTTCGCCTTGAGCGCGTCCGCGACCTTGCCGAAGGAGTCCAGGGTGCCGCCGGGCACGGCGTCCAGCGCCGGGACGTCGCTGGTGGTGCTGCGGCGGACGGCCAGGCCGAGGTGCATGCCGCCGACCGGCTGCTTCTCGCCCTTGTTCGGCTGGAAGCGGGCCGTGGCGCTGGCGATCAGCGCCTGCCAGTCGAACGCCACCTCGCCCACCGGCAGCGGGAGGCCGACGCCGTCCCGCCGGCCGTTGGAGACGCCGAGCTTGCGCGGGATCTGCGGGAAGTTGCCGACCCGCTCCAGGTCGGCGAGGAACTCCTTGCGCAGGTCGCTGGAGGTGGCCACCGGGCCCGAGTACTTGGCGTTCTCGACCCACGCCCAGAGCAGCTGCTGAGCAGCGGGGCTGCGGATCAGGTCGGCCTGCTTGGCGCCGTCCGGCCCGGCCGGGGTGTAGTCCTCGAAGAAGTACGCCATCTGCTGGAGGACGAGCGGGATCCAGGCGCCGTTGTGCGGCGAGTCGAAGGACAGGTACGTCCCCGTCTCGTGGTCCACGGTTGCGGACTCCAGCTTGGCGAGCGCGTAGCGGGTGACGATGCCGCCCATGCTCACGCCGCCGACGGTCAGCCGCTCGTCGCCCTTGCGCTCCGCGACGGCCCGCAGGATGGCCGCGATCGCGACCTCGGCGTTGGCCTGGATGTGGGTGTGCCGCTCGGTGAAGCCGACCAGGACGATGTCGTAGCCCCGGCCGAGCAGTTGGTCGAAGAGGCCGGGCCCACCGTCGGCGGCGGTGCTGAAGTAGGCGAAGAGGCCGGGGAGGTCGCTCGGGCCGTAGTTGAAGCCGTCCGCGAAGACGAAGGGCTTCCGCAGGCCGAACTTCGGGTTGGCGTAGTAGACCGCCGCCTGTCCGGTCGCCACCTGCCCCTGGTACGGCGAACCGGTCAGCTCCCACGTCACGTCGGCATCGCGGCCGGCCCGCTCACCCGACAGCGCGCTGGTGAACCAGGCGCCGGGCGAGATCGACTTGGCGATCTCCGCCAACTCGGCCTTGCTAGGCTCGGACTGGCCCTCCTTGAGAGCCGTCAGAGCTACGTCGATACGGGGTTCTTGTGCCATGGAGGTACCGCCTCGGTCGATGCGAGCAGGATCACGTGCGCACAGTGATGGACCGTAGTGGTTCGGTTACTCACGGCACTGTCGCCGCACCGGGCTGATCGAAATCGCTCGATTGCGGTGCCGGTTGATCGGCATCAAGTGAGCGGATCGGCTGATCATTTGCAGGCAGGATGGCCCACACGGCGAGCGCCGCCGCAGCACCGGGGAGATCCACGTGACTGACTGCTACCCGTACCGAATCGCCACCCGGAGAGGGGACCTGACGGTGATCTGGCGGCCCGGAGAGGGCGACGCCCCGGCCGAGCTCGCCGTTGACGACCTCGGGAGGCTCATCGCGTTCCATGACCTCGAAACACTGCAGGAACACTGTGATCGCAACGGCTCGGAACTCGTCCGGGAGGGCGAAGCCACGCTCGATCTGGCCGTCGTACGGCGGCGGGTCGAGCACCCTGGCCTCGGTTCGGCGCCGGCGGGAGAGCTGCTGGACGCGTGGAACTTCTTCGAAGATCTCGCCCACAGCCTGAAGGCCCGCCCACTTCTCCCCCGCCTCCCCCCTCAAGGACCGATCCACGACGCCGCCTACGAAAAGATCTTCGGCGGCGAAGCCCTCGACCCGACCGCTGGCGAGGGAGCCTGGACGGACGAGGAGGCCGCGGCCGTGCGCGAACTCCTCCGCGCGGGACTGGACCTCTGGGAACAGGCCGCGCACGGGTCCGGCACCGACTGGTCGGAGCCACGGGCCTTCCGCGCGCGGTGAAACGGACCTGGCAGGCGAGTCCCGGCACCGCCAGCGGGGTGACGCGGCCGACAGATGCGCTGGGACGGGATCCAACTGGCGCCCGCACCAGTGCCTTGGGGGGTCAGGTCAGCCCTCGACGGGGAAGTCGCCGGTGCGGACGGCGGTGATGAAGGGAGTCAGCAGGAACCCCCTGGCGAGAGAGGCGCTACTCCTCTCCCAGGACGCGAAGACCGTGTTCCTCCCTGAAGTACGCATAGTCCTTCAAGTTCAGGGTGGCGAGCGGTAGATCGTAGGTGAGACAGCAGGCCGCGATCCACATGTCATTGACGGGACGCGGCAAGCCCGCCTTCATGCCGGACTCCGACAGCCTCCCCCATGTCGCCGCCACCGCTTCGTCGCCGGGGAGAACGGGGATGCCCGACAGCCAGTCCGCCAGTTCCTGACGGCGCCCTCCGCCCCAGTCGCGGACTTCACTCCACTTCGCAAGCTCGCCAAAAGTCACGAAGGTAACCACAGGACGCCGGCCCACGAGCCGACTCGCCAGCGGATCGGCCAGCCTGCGCTTGTGGGTCAGCGATGCGACATCGGTGTCCAGGATGACGGTTGCACCATGCTCCTTCAGGCCACGTTCCGCTGGCGCTCGGCGCGGACGAACGCCAGGAACTCGTCAAGCTCCTCGTCCGACTCGAAGGTGTCGGCCTGGAGATCGTCAAGGGAGCGGATCGGCTGCGTGTTCTTGGCAGCCAGCAGCTCCTCCACCGTGACCCGGGGACGCACGGGCGGATAGATCGGACGTTCAACTTCCGAGGCACTCATGGGTGGCCTCCCGTTGGCGATCGACTAGGGGGCGATGAGAACCATAATAGGACCCCATCACACTAGGTGACACCACCGGCACCGATCGCAACGAATCAGCTATCGACGGGGAAGCCGCCCGCCTGCACGGCGGCGATGAAGGAGTCCCAGGAGGCGGTGGGGAAGACGAGGACCGGGCCGTCGGGGTCCTTGGAGTCACGCACCGGGACGGTGTCGGGAAGGAACCCGGGGGCCACCTCGATGCAGTTACCACCGTTGTTGCCGCTGTAGCTGCTCTTACGCCAGGTGAGGGCGACCTCGACGCAATCGCCGCCGTTGCCGCCACTGTAGCTACTCTTGTGCCAGGTCAACACGGCTGCCTCCTTGGAGACTTACGCTGGAAAGTCGCCCTCACGGACGGCCGACACGAAGGCTTCCCAGGCCTCGGCCGGGAAAACAAGGGCCGGGCCGTACGGGTCCTTGGAGTCACGCACCGGGACGGTGTCGGGAAGGAGCCCGGGGGCCACCTCGATGCAGCTGCCGCTGTAGCTGCTCTTGCGCCAGGCGAGGGCCACCTCGACGCAATCGCCTCCATTGCTGCCGCTGTAGCTGCTCTTACGCCAGGTCACCATCGCCAGCTCCTCGGACGTCTTACGTCGGGAAGTCGCCCTCGCTGACTGCCCGCACGAAGGCTTCCCAGGCGGCCGCAGGGAAACAAGAGCCGGGCCGTGCGGGTCCTTGGAGTCACGCACCGGGACGGCGCCCGGAAGGGATGCGAGGGCGACCTCGATGCAGTCGCCGCCGTTGTTGCCGCTGTAGCTGCTCTTACGCCAGGTCAACACAGCTGTCTCCTTGGAGACTTACGCCGGAAAGTCGCCCGCACGGACGGCCGACACGAAGGCTTCCCAGGCGGCCGCAGGGAAAACAAGGGCCGGACCGTGCGGGTCCTTGGAGTCACGTACGGGGACGAGGCCGGGGAATCCGGGGGCCACCTCGACGCAGTTGCCTCCGTTGCTTCCGCTGTAGCTGCTCTTGCGCCAGGCGGTCACATCGAGCTCGTCCCTCGTCATTTCTGAACCCTTCCAGCGCATCGGCGATCAGCGCGAGCGAGTCAGCTACTGGCAGTGCCGCCTCGTGGAGCAGATCATAGCTCCAGCGATGCCGTGCAACGATCGCCGGATCATCGCTCGAGTGCCCGCGATCGAGGCTCTCGGAGTACACGCAGGTGCGACCATCGGGCATCTCCAACATCACCATGGACTTGTCGGCGTTGGCCGGTCGACGCGTGAATGGCACAACCTGGATGATCACATTCGGAAGCCTCGAGATGTTCAGCAGGTGCTGCATCTGACGTCTCATCACTTTCGGGCCGCCGACGACAGTCCGGATGGCGCTCTCGTCCAGAATCACCAGCAGAGTCGGGCCATCCAACTCCAGGAACCGCCGCTGCCTCGCCAGTCGAGCTGTTGCTCGCTCTTCGATCACTTTGGGCTTTCCAGCCGCATCACTGACCGCCAGCACTGATTCGGCGTATTCGCGGCATTGCAGTAGCCCGTTCATCACCCCAACCTCGAAGGCCCTGACGGCCAGGGCCTCGGACTCCATGTCGACGTGGCTCTGAAACCAGTCCGGATGTTCAATCCCGGCGTTCCAGTCCACCCTCCCCCAGAGCCGCTTCAGCGCACCGCCCGTGTTGAGCAGTTCGTCGGCCTTCTCCACCAGTTCCGGCGGCATGCGGCGCTGACCGGTCTCGTACCGGGTGATGTTCGTCCGGCTGCAGTGCAGCAGCTTGCCCAGTTCCTCCTGGGTGTAGCTGGCCAGCTCCCGGTAGAACCGCAGCTCCTCGCCGAACAGTTCGGCCGAGCTGGCCGTCAACTCCCGCTTGAACCGCCGATGTGCCACAGCCGGCCCCCTCACGCACCACGTGCCCCTGGCACCCGATTTCGGCCATCACCGTACCTCTGGAACCTCGATGATTGACACCAGAGCGCAATCATTCGCATGCACAGCGTGATTTCGCACTACCTTCGCGCTCCCCCATCCGCCCCCTTGAGGTGCCCCGCCATGCTCAAAATCCGTACCGCCCACCGCCCCCGCACGTTCGCCGCGCGCCTGGACTCCCGCACCGAATCCACCCCCATCGCCCGGCAGTTGCTCCGCGCCTACCTCGCCGCACTCCCCACCGGCGACCGCTACCGCGACACCGCCGAACTCCTCCTCGGCGAACTCTTCGCCAACGCCGTCCAACACACCGCCGACGCCCCCACCGACCGCCTCATCGAAGTCCGCTTCGCCCTCACCCCCGACCACCGCCTACGCCTCGAAGTCCACGACGCCGGCACCGGCCGCCCCTCCCTCCACACCCCCACACCCGACGACGAACACGGACGCGGTGTGCTCCTCGTCAACGAACTCGCCGAGAAATGGGGCTGCTGCCCCCGCGCCGGCGGCATCGGCAAGTTCGTCTGGGCCCTCATCGCCCCTGCACCCGCCCCCACGCCCGCCACCTTCCTCACCGTCTGAACAAGGCACCCACCATGCGACTCCCCCTCACCGCCCGCCACCTGTTCGACACCGGCTCCACCCCCGCCGACGCCTACGCCACCCTCGCCCGCCGCACCCGCCAACCCCTCCGCTCAGCCCGCGCCGTCTGCACCGCCCTCGGCATCCCCGCCGCCGAAACCCAACGACGCCTCGACGACTGCTACGACGCCCTCCTCGCCAACCCCCGCCCCGGCACCGAGAACGACACCGGCGAACTCCTCGAAGCCCTCGGCGTCTTCGATGTCCCCAAGCCTCTCGACGCCACCGAACTCGCCGTTGTCGACCTCTTCCTGGCCGCCATCGACGCCATGGGTGGCATCCGCGCCGGCCACCAGCACGGCCTGGCCCGCTGGTTCACCACCGGGAACCTCACCGCCGCCTACCTCTCCCTCGCGGCCGCCCGCCCCCGCCCCACCACCGGCGACCCCGCCCACTACTGGACCACCCTCACCACCGCCGGCGAACTCCTCCTCACCACCACCCCCGACCCCCGCCTCAAACCCGCCCTCACCCACTGCCGCACCCAAGCCCAAGCCCAAGCCCTGGCCTCCCACACAACCCACCCGTAGGCACAGCAAGTCGACCCACCCGACTTCCGGCACAAAATCGACCGCCCCCGACGCCGCGCCCGGCTACCCGGCCTCCGGCGTCGTCGCCCTGGCCCCGCTGCGGCCCCTCGCCCTCAAGGCGGTCACCGACGAACCCCAGGCGAACGAGTCCGCACTCAGGGTTTCAGTGGCGGTCGCCGAGGCTCGCGACCACGGCGGCCAGCCGGTCCATGGCGTGGGCCACACCGAGCCCGTCCATGTAGTCGCGGACGTGCACGATCCGGCCGTTGCGGACCCGGATCACCAGGAGGCCGGGGATGCTGAAGGCCTGGCCGGTCGTGGTCACGGTCCCGGTGACGACCTGCTCGACGGTGATCACCTCGGGGTCGGTGCTCTCGTGTACGGCGACTTCGCGGATCTCCAGCGGTTGCGCCGGGCTGGCACCCCAGGCCGCCCGGTAGCCCGCGCGGACCTCTTCGCGTCCCTGGTAGCTCGCGGGCATGCCGGGAGAGAGGAACGGGAACTCGTGGACGGCGTCGACGGTGTAGAGATCGGCCAGGTCGTCCGCGGACTTGTCGAGCATCGCCCGCTGGTAGCGGGCCAGGACCTCACGAGGGCCAGGGCTGGCGGAGGCTGTATCCGACATGGCGCTTGAGCTCCGTTCGGTCAACGCAGGGCTGAGGTCTTTCGAGCGATGGGCCGGGACTTCGGGCGTGCGGATGCGGCCATGGCCTCCAAGATCCGCTTGTGACACCCGGCTTGGGGGCCCGCTTGACCGCACCTTACGTGAAGGTCGACGACGGGATCGGAGGAACGCGATGGATGGGACGACCGCCCCGGGGCGGGCGCCGGGCGGGAATTCACTCGTGCGCGGGCAGGTCGGGTCTACTGGTGACCCAAGAACCTTTTTTCACCGATCAGTTGGGGGATCCCTGTGTTCCGCAGCAGCGAGCCGCGCAAGTTCCACATCCCCACCGACCGCGAGACCGCCGAAGAATGGGGCGGGCGGATCGCCGTCCTGCGCGACGTGCCGCCCGAGTGGTTCGTCCTCCTCGGGCGGATGGGCAGCGACGGCTACCTCTGTCACATCGACCTGAACTACCACCTGAACCACGAGCTCATCGCGATCGTCCAGACCTCCCGGCCCGTCCCCGACGGCTTCCGGGTGAAGTCCCTGACCACCCCGGGGTCGCAGCTCTTCAACTTCCTCGGCAACTCCGGCCGCATCGACCCGCGCCACCACCTGGGCCCGCTCGACCCCGAATCCATCAGCGCCGGAGAGATCCACCTGGACGGCGAGCCCGTCCCCGTCGAGATCCACCACAGCCTCGGCTGCCGCAGCGCCCTGATCCCCCGCCTCCCCGACCAGGAGGGCTACGTGATCGTCACCGCACCCGACGAGCACTGGGCGTCCGTCCTCGATCTGACCCTTCAGCCCCCGTCGGCGTTCTGACGCTACCTCAACACATCACCCCAACGTGGGGTTTGGCTCAATGAACCCCACCTTCCGTGCCGAGAAGCGAACGGGGTGGCGGCGCTGAGGGCTGCCACCCCATCGACTTCTCGGCGCCCCGAGGGATCACGCGGGCGGGATCGGGCCGAGGTAGGTGCCGCCGGAGGCGTCGATGGTCTGGCCGGTCACCCAGCGGCCCTGCGGGCCCGCCAGGAAGCCCACCACGTCCGCGACGTCCTCCGGCTGGCCGATCCGGCCGAGTGCGGTGATCGATTCGAGCCCGGCCATCGCCTCGGGGACGCCCGTCCACTGGGACGTCATGTCGGTCAGGATCACCCCGGGGTTGACGGTGTTCACGGTGATCCCGCGCCGGCCGAGCTCGTTGGCGAGCGGTGCGGCGAGGGCCACCAGTGCCGTCTTGCTGACGGTGTAGCCGAGCTGGACCGGGGAGCCGATCCGCGCGGCCGCCGAGGCCACGTTGACGATCCGCCCGCCGTCCCGCAGCAGCGGGATCGCCCGCTGGATCACGAAGATCGGCGTGCGCACGTTGATCGCCATCAACCGGTCGAACTCCTCCTCCGTGATCTGCCCGATCGACCCGGCCAGGTGGATTCCCGCGTTGTTGACCAGGATGTCCAGGCCGGGCCCGCCGTCCCCGCCATGCTCGCCGTGCTCCGCCAGCCCGGCGGCGAGGCCCTCGAACAACTGGTCCAGCGCACCGCTCTCGCCGAACCGGGCCCGCACCGCGAACGCCCGGCCGCCGGCCTTGGCGATCAGCTCCACGGTCTCCGCCGCGGCCGCCTCGTTGCCGCCGTAGTGGACCGCGACCAGTGCCCCGTCAGCGGCGAGCCGCTGCGCCACCGCCCGGCCGATCCCGCGCGAGCCGCCCGTCACCAGTGCGGTCCTGCCGTCCAGTTCGCCCACGATCGCCTCTTCCCTCGTGCCGCCCCCGGTCGGATCCGGGGCCGGTCTCCCGCCGTCACGACCCGATGCCGGACAACCCTTCATGTATGCCCGGGGCCGGAGAGCTGATGCCGCCCGCCCGCACGACCACCCACTCGACCGCCCGCACGACCACCCGCTCAGGCCCGGAACAAGGGCTCGTAGGCGTTGCCCTCCTCGGCGTTGAGCAGCACGTACCCGGGCCCGAGCCCGCCCGCGACCTCCCGCAGCCGGGCCAAAGCCACCGCCACGCCCGGGACTTCGAGTCCGAGCGTGGCGGCCGCCGCGTCCCGCTCCGCGTACAGGCCGGGCTCGTCCTCCAGGTACTCCTCGGCGGCCCGCGCGCTCTCCTCCACCGTCAGCCCCGGGCAGTCCCGCCACCACGGCACGGCCAGCAACAGCCGGACCAGCTCCGGCAGCCCGACGGCCAGCACCGCCGCGCCGCCCTCCGAGTCGGCGTACAGGACGGGACGCTCCTCGCCGCCCTCCCCGCACAGGAAGAAGGTGCCGCCCGCACCGTCCTTGGCCACCGGCTCCAGAGACTCCCCGGAGGCGAGCACCACCTCCTCGACGTGCGGGTAGTGGTCGAGGCTGAGGTCGCCCGGCCAGGCCAGGTAGTCGAGGGCGGCGGGGTTGGCGCGGATCGCGTCGAGCAGCGGGGTCGTCGGCATGGCGGCCAGCCTAGGGGCGGTGACACTCACGACGGCAGCCGATCGGGGGTGTTCGCCACCGCTCGTCTCCGACTCGGCCCGGGTGGGGAGTTGATCTCCACGGCGCAGCCGTTGTTGGGTGGCTCCTGTTGCTCTGACCCCCAGCGGCGAAGGAATGTGACACGGTGGACGAGAAATTACCTCCGGACGAGCGGGCCGCACTGTTCGAGGCGCAGCGGCCCCGGCTGCGGGCCGTGGCGTACCGGATGCTCGGCTCGGTGAGCGAGGCCGAGGAGGCCGTCCACGAGGCCTGGCTGCGCTACGACCGCACCGACGCCTCCGACGTGCAGAACCTCCCCGGCTGGCTGACCACGGTGGTCTCGCGGGTCTGCCTCAACCTGCTGCGCGGCCGGGAGCTGCGCCGCGAGGAGCCGCCGGAGGCCGAGGCGGGTGAGCCGGGCCCGGCGCGCATCCCGGACCCTCTGCTGCGGCGCGAGGGGGTGGCCGACCCCGGGCAGGAGGTGCTGCTCGGGGACTCGGTGGGCCTGGCGCTGATGGTGGTGCTGGAGTCGCTGGCCCCGGCCGAGCGGATCGCCTTCGTGCTGCACGACCTGTTCGCGGTGCCGTTCGCCGAGATCGCCCCGCTGATCGAGCGGACGGCGGCCGGGACCCATCAGTTGGCCGACCGGGCCCGCCGCCGGGTGCAGGACCAGGCGCCCGCGCCCGATCCGGACCCGGGCCGTCAGCGGGCCGCCGTGGACGCCTTCTTCGCGGCCGCCCGCGCCGGCGACCTGGGCGCGCTGGTGGCCGTGCTCGCCCCGGGCGTGGTGCTGCGCTCGGACGGCGGCGCGGTGCGGGCCGGGCACCCGGTGGTGCTGGCGGGCGCCGCCGCCGTGGCCGACCAGCCGGTGCTGTGGGGCGGGCTGTCGCCGTTCGCCCGCCCGGCACTGGTCAACGGCGCCGCGGGCGCGGTGGCGATCGGCGAGGGCGGGCGGCCGCTGTCGGTCATGGCGTTCACGGTGGTGGACGGCGCGATCGCGGCGATCGAGATGCTCACCGAGCCGGAGCGGCTGGCGGCGCTGGACCTCTCGGCGTTCCACGGCTGAAAGCGGCGGGTGACGATCCACGGCTGAACGCGGCGGGCGACGGTCCGCGACCGAACCCGGCGGGCGAGGTTCCGCGACCGAACGCGGCGGGCGAGAGGGAGGCCGACCGCCCTCTCACCCGCCCGCGCCGGTCGGCGCCGCACGTCCTCGGGACGCGCCGTCACCAGCCCTGCGCGACGACCCAGTCGGCGAGGTGGCGGGCGCAGGCGTCGACCGACTCGCGCCAGGTGTGGCTCGCGCCCTCGCCGGCCTCGTCGCTGACGTGCTTGACCAGGCGCACCGGCAGCCCGAAGCGGTGGGCGACGGCGGCGACGGCGTAGCCCTCCATGTCGACCAGGTCGGCGTGCTCGGCGAGCCGGTCGCGGGCCGCCGGGTCGGAGACGAAGAGGTCGCCGGTGGCCAGCACCGGCCCGTCGCCCTTGCCGACCACCAGCGGGGCGCCGTAGCTGCGGCCGGTGAGCGCCAGCAGGGCCGGGGTGTCGAGGTCGTGCTGGATGACCTGGACGACGTGGTGGGTGCCCTCCCAGCCGGGGCGCAGCGCGCCGGCCGTGCCGAGGTTGATCACCTCGGACGGCTTCTCACCCTGGGCGAGGACGGTGGCCAGCGCGGCGGTGGCGTTGATCTTCCCTATTCCGGTGAGCAGGACGGGCAGCCGGTCGTCGAGGTGGGCGGCTTCCTCGCGCACGGCGACGACGAGCAGCGGGCGGTCGGGCGTGATCGTTCCAAGCAGGCGCATGCTGCCCATCGTACGGAGGGTGTCCGCCGAAACCGGGTGCACCGACCGTGCCGGGACCGGTGGCGTCCCGGCGGGATCGCCCCCGCCGCCGGCCCCGGGGCCCGTCCCCGGCTCCCTGCGCGCCGACGTGACAACCGGACCTCGACGCTCCGGCCTGTCCGAGGAACCGCATAGGGTGCATCCCGCGTCGGACGGTTCACCGCCGGCCGCCGGGAGGCGGGGCCCCGGAGGCGTGCGGGGCCCGTGCGCGGCATGTGCGGGGCAAGCTCAAGATCGGCGCAATTCGGGTGTGGCCACGGGGAGTCACGGCCATACTGCTGGCATCGGCCGGGCCCCGGACAGCGGGCCCGGCCCCTGGGGAGGATGAGGCGGGTGGCAACACCAGTAGGTAACGGCGCACCGGGCACCGTGGTCCCGGCACGGCCGAGCGGCCCGCCGGGCACGGCTCCGGCCGTGCCGGGCGTCCGGGGCGTCCCGGCGTCCAGACCCGGTGCCGCGCCGGCCCGGCGGCCGTCGGCCGGGCCCGCGCCGCGCGGCCTGTCCGGCCTGCGGGCCCGGCTGGCGAACGCCACCCGGACGGCGCCGGGCCGGCTGCGGCTGGCCGGGGCGGTGCTCGCGGTGCTGACCGTGGCCTTCGGCGCGCTGACCGCCTGGCAGTTGGAGACCAAGGCGGAGGCCGCCAACCGGGTGGTCCAGCACAGCCAGCCGCTGAGCAAGGACGCCGCCGACATCCACCGCCTGCTGGCCCACGCCGACACCACCGCGGCCACCCGCTTCCTGCTCGCCGGGGAGGAGACGGAGGCCGTGCGCCGCGACTACGAGGGCGATCTGGCCTCGGCCACCGGCCTGATCACCAAGGCCGCCGCGCAGACCACCATCGGCTCCCCCGCGTATCAGAAGCTCACCGAGCTGAACAATCAACTCCCCGTCTACGCCGGCCTGGTGGAGACGGCTCGGGCGAACAACCGGCTGGGCCTGCCGCTCGGCGGCGCCTACCTGCGGTACGCCTCCGAGCAGATGCAGGGCATCCTGCTGCAGCGCGCCGCCGAGCTGACCGCCATCGAGAACGACGAGCTGGACAAGGACTACGCCGAGGCGAAGTCCAGCCCGTGGGCCGCGTACGGCCTGGGGGTGCTCACCCTCGGCGCGCTGGTCTGGGTGCAGGTGACGCTGTTCCGCCGCACCAACCGGGTGTTCAACCCCGGCCTGCTCGGGGCCACCGCCGCCGTCCTGGCCGGGGCGCTCTGGCTGGCCGTCACCGGCCTGACCACCAACGCCGCGCTCCAGCAGAGCTGGAAGCAGGGCGCGCAGCCGCTGCGGGCGCTCAACACCTCCCGGGTGCAGGTGCTTTCCGCCCGGCTGGCGGAGAACCTGAACCTCGTCGCCCGCGGCTCCACCACCGCGTACGCGGACCAGTGGAAGGCGATCACCCAGCAGCTCGCCGGGGGCGAGCCCGCGAACGTCCCGATGGAGCAGCACTCCGGCTCGCTGCGCCAGGCCCTCGACCTGGCCCCCGCGGACGCCCGGCAGCAGATCGGCGAGGCCGACCGGCAGTACGAGACGTGGCGCACCCGGCACGACGCGGCATACGCCATGGAGACCCAGCAGGCCGACTACCAGGGCGCGCTCCAGGCGACCGTGACGGCGGACCCGGCCGCCGAGGCGAACACCGCGGACGGCGCCTTCAAGGCCACCGACAAGGCGCTCGACCAGGCCGCCACCACCGAACAGGACCACTTCAAGCGCTCCGCCAAGGACACCGAGGGCGACCTCCGGCTCGCCGCCCTCGCGGCCGCGCTGCTCGGCGTGGTGGCCGCGGCCGCCGCACTGCGCGGCCTGGGCCGCCGACTGGCCGAGTACCGGTAGAGGGGGAACGGACACATGCGCAGGAGAACCGCAGGCACCAGGCCGGCCGCCGTGCTGGCGCTGCTGGCCACCGGCGCGGCCGTACTCGGCGGGGGCGGGCCGTCCGGCGCCGCGGCCGCCACGGGCGCACCGCAGGCCGTCCGGTCGACCGGGCAGGAACAGGCCGGACAGGACCAGGCCGAGTCCTGCGACCTGACCAGCACCGTGCCGCCGAGCACCGTGGACGGCCCGGCGGTGAAGGCCATCAAGGCCAAGGACACCCTGATCATCGGCGTGGACCAGAACAGCTACCGCTGGGGCGCCCGCAACCCGAACACCGGTGAGCTCGAAGGCTTCGACATCGACCTCGCGAGGACGATCGGCGTGGCCATCATGGGCAATCCGACCAAGGTGGTGCTCAAGCCGGTGTCGACCGCCGGCCGGGCCGACGCCCTCACGGGCAACCAGGTCGACCTGATCGTCCGCACCATGACGATCAGCTGCGCCAACCTGAAGAAGGTCGCCTTCTCCCGGTCGTACTTCAACATCAAGCAGCGGGTCCTGGTGCCCCGGTCGTCCACGGTCAAGAACCTCGACGAGGCGATCAGCGGCAAGACGGTCTGCGCCGCGGACGGCTCGGTGGCCAAGGACGTGCTGAACGCCAAGAAGACCGCCAAGCAGCTCGTCCTGGTGACCAACCAGCTCGACTGCCTGGTCCGCATGCAGCTCGGCAAGGTCGACGCCACCATGACCGACGACGAACTGGCGGTCGGCCAGGCCGCGCAGGACCAGACGGTGAAGGTGGTGGACGGCTTCGAGCAGCCGGAGACGATCGGTGTCGCGATGCGTCAGAACAGCACCGACCTCACCGCCCGGGTCAACCAGGTGATCTCCGACTACTACGCGAACAAGGGCTGGCAGAAGTCGTTCGAGCAGTGGGTCCAGCCCTACCTGCCCGAGAACTCCAAGGACCCCGGCCTGTACTGGCCGGCCCGCTGACGCACCGGGCGGCGCACGGGCGTCAGCCCGCCGTTGACGCGGTCTTGACGCCCACCGCCCGCTCCGCCCGAACGGCCACCGGCTAGGGTTCGGGACGATCACCACGGGGAGACCGGTGGTGGGCACGGGGGATGTCGTGGGATCGCACGTCACGTACGTCGGGATCGCACGCGAGAAAGGAAGGACACGGCGTTGGCGGCTTCGGCTGGCCCGGTACTGAGCCGGGAGGAGGTGGACCGCGCGCTGGCGCGCCTCGGCGCGGAGCGGGACGCGGTCGAGTCGGCGCTGCTCGCCCTCCAGGACCATCCGGGCCTGCGGCTGCTCGACGGCGCCGAACTGGCCGGGCGCACGCTGGAGCGCTGGTCCGTCGCCGGGAAGGGCCTGCCGCTGCTCTGGGCGCTGTTCGACCGCTACGCGGAGGCACTGGCCTCGGCGCGCGCGGTACGGGCCCGCAAGGCCAAGCCCGGCGCGCCCGAACTCGCCGAGCTGAGCGAACTGCTCACCGGCGACGCGGTGACCGTCCCCGGCGGCGCGCTGCCGGACGGCCCGCAACTGCTCGGCGCGCCCGCCCGGCTGGTCGAGCGGATCAGCCTGGACACGCTGATGACCCGGATGAACTCCTGGTACGCCACCGTGCTGGAGGTGGTCAGCGCCGCCGACGCCGTCTGGTCGGCGCTGCCGGCCCGGATCGACCTGCTGCTGGCCGAACTCCACCGGGTGGGCAACCTCGCCGCCTCGCTCGGCGTGCGGGCCGGCGGCCACCCGCTCGCCGACGACCTGGCCGGGCTGGACGCCGACCTCACCGAGCTGCGCGCCGAGGTGCGCGAGGACCCGCTGGCGCTGTGGCGCCCGGCCCGAGTGCCCGCCCAGCGCGGCACCGTGCCGGAGGGCAGCGCCTTCGCCACCCCCGCCGGGGTGGTGGACACCGAGCGGTTCGACCGGGCCGGGCGGGCGCTGGACGGCGTCCGGGTGGAACTGGAGAACCTGCTGCGGCTGCGCGACGACGCCGAGGAGCGCCTCCAGGGCGTCGGCGACCTGCTCCAGCGGGCCGACGCCACCCTGGCCGAGGCCCGCCGGGCCCGCGGCGAGGTGCTGGCGAAGATAGCCTCCAGCGACGTCCCGGCGGTGCCCGGGCCGGCCTCGGCGCTGCGCGAACGGATCGTGACGGCACTGGAGTTGCGCCAGGGCGGGCAGTGGGGCCGGCTGGCGCCGCTGCTGGACACGCTGGAGGACGCCGCCGCCAAGGAGCTGGCCCGGGCCCGGCAGTCGCTCACCGAGGTGACCCAGCCGCTGGCCGTCCGCGCCGAACTGCGCGGCCGGCTGGACGCGTACAAGGCGATGGCCGCCCGGCTGCGGGTCTCCGAGGACCCGGAAGTGATCGAGCGGTACGAGAAGGCGCGCTGGCTGCTGTGGAGCGCGCCCTGCGACCTGCGGGCGGCGGCCGCCGCGGTGGCCCGCTTCCAGCAGTCGCTGCGGCCGGCGCAGGCCGAGGCCGCACAGGAGACGACCGGCCCGACGCCGGTCGACGGACAGGTCCAGGGGGGCTGAGGTTGATGGGCGGGACGTGCGTACGGCCGGAGTGCTCCGGCAACGGCAGGATCGACGCGGACGGCTACTGCGACGAGTGCGGGCTCGCCCCGGCCGCGGTGTCCTCCAAGGCTTCCGGGGCTTCCGGGGTTTCCGGGGTTTCCGGGGCCGGGGCCACCGGGGCTTCCAAGGCCGCCGGGGCACCGGCCGCCGGCCCCGGCGCGTCCTGCCCGAGGGACTGCTCCGGCACCATCGACGCCGACGGCTACTGCGACGAGTGCGGCCTCACCCCGCCCGGCGGCGACACCGGCGTCACCCAGCCCTACGTCCCGTCCTCCCGGGTCTCCGGCGACTCGGCGCGCAGCGGCTCGATCCGCTCGACCCGCACCGGCTCGGCCCGCTCGATGTCCGGCCGCTCCCGCTCGCACCGCTCGACCCGCACCGGCAGCAGCCGCTCGGTCTCGGTGCGCAGCACCCGCGGCAGCGTCAGCGCGGGCACCCGCAACCGGCTGGGCGCCGGCCTGGTGACGGTGCCGACCGTCGAGACGGCCGACCCGTCGCTGGCGGTGCTGGAGAACCCGGAGGTCCCGGAGCGCAAGCGGTTCTGCTCCAAGTGCGAGACCCCGGTGGGCCGGGAGAAGAACGGCCGGCCGGGCCGCCCGGACGGCTTCTGCACCAAGTGCGGCACGCCGTACTCGTTCACGCCCAAGCTGCGCCGCGGCGACCTGGTCGGCGGGCAGTACGAGGTGGTGGGCTGCCTGGCGCACGGCGGCCTCGGCTGGATCTACCTGGCGATAGACCGGCGGGTCAACGACAAGTGGGTGGTCCTGAAGGGCCTGCTGGACACCGGGGACGAGGACGCGCTCGCCGTGGCCGTCGCCGAGCGCCGCTTCCTGGCCGAGGTGGACCACCCGAACATCGTCCGGATCATCAACTTCGCCGAGCACCTGGACGTCGGCTCCGGCTCCACCGACGGCTACATCGTGATGGAGTACGTCGGCGGCAAGTCGCTCAAGGACATCGCCAACGACCGCCGCACCCCGGACGGCCGGCGCGAGCCGCTGCCCGTCGAGCAGGCGATCGCGTACGCGCTGGAGGCGCTGCCCGCGCTCGGGTACCTGCACAGCCGGGGCCTGATCTACTGCGACTTCAAGATCGACAACGTGATCCAGAGCGGCGACGCGCTCAAGATCATCGACATGGGCGCCGTCTGCCGCCTCGACCACGACGGCCCGATCTACGGCACCGTCGGCTACCAGGCCCCGGAGATCGCCACCCACGGCCCCTCCCCCGCCTCCGACCTCTACACCGTGGCCCGCACCCTCGCGGTGCTCACCTTCGACTTCCAGGGCTACGGCACCACCTACCGGGACACCCTGCCCGGCCCCGAGGACGTCGAGGTCTTCGCCCGCTACGAGTCGTACTACCGCTTCCTGGTCCGCGCCACCGACCCGGACCCGGCCCGCCGGTTCTCCTCCGCCGACGAGATGGCCGACCAGCTCACCGGCGTGCTGCGCGAGATCCTCGCCCTCCAGGACGGCCGGGCCCGGCCCGCCCTGTCCACCCTCTTCGGCCCCGAACTACGCGTCGTGGACACCGAGTTGGTCATGCCCACCGAGCAGCCCGGACAGCTCCTGGTGACCGCCCTCGACCCGGCCGCCGCCGCCCTCGCGCTGCCCGTCCCGCGCGTCGACCCCGGCGACCCCAACGCCGGCTTCCTCGCCACCCTGCTCGCCACCGACCCCGAGGAGGCGCTCGCCGCCCTGGCCGGCGCGCCCGCCCTCTCCATCGAACGGCGGCTGCGCGAACTGCGCGCCCAGCTCGAACTCGGCCGCCGCGCCGCCGCCGAGGAAGCCCTCGACGCCCTGGAGCGGGAGTACCCGGACGACTGGCGGGTCGTCTGGTACCGCGGCCTGGTCGCCCTGGTCGGCGCCGCGCACAACCCGGACGGCCCGGACGGCCCCGGCAGTTCGGTCGCCCTCGTCGGCGCCGCGCACGGCCCGGACGGCCCTGACGGCCCGGCTTCGCCCGACGAGGCCGGGCTGCGCGCCGCCGCCGAAGCCTTCGACGCGGTCTACGACGCCTTCCCCGGCGAGGCCGCCCCCAAGCTGGCCCTCGCCATCTGCGCCGAGCTCCTCGGCGACGGCGGCGACGCCGCCGAGTTCTACCGACTGGTCTGGACCACCGACCCGGCCTACCTCAGCGCCGCCTTCGGGCTCGCCCGGGTCCGGCTGGCCGAGGACGACCGGCCCGGTGCCATCCGCGTCCTGGAGTCCGTCCCGGCCACCTCCAACCAGTACACCGCCGCCCGGATCGCGGCCGTCCGCGCCCGGCTGCGCGAACGACCCGCCACCGACCCGCTCGCCGCCGACCTCGGCGCCAGCTCCGACCAGCTGACCGCACTGCGCCTGGACGACCGCCGCCGCGAGGAACTCGCCGTCGAACTGCTCGGCGCCGCCCTCGGCTGGGTCACCGCGGGCTCGACCGGCGCCCAGCAGGGCGGCGGCACCACGGTGCTCGGACGACCTGCGGTGGAGCGGGAACTGCGCTTCGCCCTGGAACAGTCCTACCGGGTACTCGCCCGGTTGGCCGACCGGGCCGAGACCAGGATCGAGATGGTGGAGCGGGCCAACCGCGCCCGCCCCAGGACGTGGGTGTAGCCGATGCCGCAGCAGACCGTGTGCCCGAGCTGTTCCGAACCGCTGGAGCCGGAGGACGCCTACTGCGGCGCCTGCGGCGCCAGCCGGGACGGCCGGACCGCCCCGGGCGCCATGCCCGCGAACTGGGCCGCCGCCCGGGCCGAGGGCGCCCCGCCCCAGCACGGGCCGGTCTGCGCGCACTGCGGGCTGCCGCAGGTCACCGCGGACGGCTACTGCGAGGCGTGCGGCGGCGCCCAGCCGCGCCCGCGCGACCACATGGAGAAGTCCCTCGCGGGCGTCGCCGGGGTCAGCGACCGCGGCGTGCGCCACCACCGCAACGAGGACTCCTTCACCATCGCCGCCACCTCGCTGCCCGGCGGCGAGCCGGTCGTGATCGCCGTGGTCTGCGACGGCGTCTCCTCCTCCGACCGGCCGGACGAGGCCTCCGAGACCGCCGTCGACGCCGCCTCCGAGTCGCTGCTGAGCGCCCTGGAGGCGGGCCGCGAACCCACCGCCGCCATGCGCCAGGCCATCGCCGACGCCGCCGGGGCCGTCGCCGACCTCGCCCAGGACGGCCCCGGGCCCGCCCGGCCCGACCTCAACGCGCCCGCCTGCACCTACGTCAGCGCCATAGCCTCCGGCGGCCGGATCACCATCGGCTGGGTCGGCGACACCCGCGCCTACTGGATCCCGGACGACCGCGCCGGCGCCGAGCCCTTCCGGCTCACCCAGGACGACTCCTGGGCGGCCCGGATGGTCGAGGCCGGGCTGATGAGCGAGGCCGAGGCGTACGCCGACCCGCGCGCCCACGCGATCACCGGGTGGCTCGGCGCCGACGCCGAGGAGGTCGTCCCGCACACCCTCGACTTCACGCCGCACGTCCCCGGGGTGCTGCTGATCTGCACCGACGGGCTGTGGAACTACGCCGAGGCCGCCACCGACCTGGCGTACTTCGTCCGGCCGGACGCCCGCGCCGAACCGCTCGCGGCGGCGCAGACCCTGGTGAAGTTCGCGATCGCCGCCGGCGGCCACGACAACATCACCGTCGCCGTCCTGCCGATCGACCCGCCGGCCGCGGGCGCCGGTGCCGAGGGCCGGAGCGAGGGCGAGGACGAGGACGAGGACGACCCCCGGACCGCCACCGCGCTCGACCTGCCGCTGATCACCGCGGCGGGTGCCAGGCGCGCCGCCGAGGAGGACGAGGACTACGAGCCGACCCTGCCGGACCTCCCGGTGATCGGCTCCCCCGCCGCCCCGATGCCCCCCGCCGCCCCGCCGGCTCCCCCCGCACCGCCGACCGCTCCCGCCGCACCCACCGTCCCCCCGCAGCCGCCGCACCCGCCGACGGCCTGACCGGACGCCGCCCGCCCGGGGCCGACCCCGGCGGTCACCCGGTCCGCCGGCCCGCCCCCGACGCGGCCGGCCCCCACCGACCGATCCGTACCGACGACCCTTCCGACGGGAGCCACCGGCCCATGGCAACACTGGCGAAGCCGAACCTGCCCAGGTTCGACGTGGAGATCTTCCAGAACGAGTACCTTGCCGACGGCGCCCGCGAGGTCAACGCCATCGTCACGGTCACCGCGACCGGCGGCGGCACCTCCGGCGGCCGCCCGCTCGGCATCGCCGACGCGGGCGGCCCGCAGAGCGCCGACACCGCCGCGGCCGTGGTGATCCTGGTGGACTGCTCGGGCTCGATGGACTACCCCAAGACCAAGATCAACGGCGCCCGCGAGGCCACCGCCGCCGCCATCGACGCGCTGCGCGACGGCACCGCCTTCGCCGTGGTCGCCGGCACCCACGAGGCCCGCGACATCTACCCCGGCGACGGCACCCTCGCCACCGCCTCCGCCACCACCCGCGGCCACGCCAAGGAGTCCCTGCGCCGCCTCACCGCCGCCGGCGGCACCGCGATGGGCACCTGGCTGGCCAAGGCCGACAAGCTCTTCCTGACCCGCCGCGACATCGCCATCCGGCACGCCGTCCTGCTCACCGACGGCAACAACGAGCACGAGTCGGCGGTCGACCTGGAACGCGCCGTCGAGCGGGTCAGCGGACACTTCACCGCCGACTGCCGCGGTGTCGGCACCGACTGGCGGATCGACGAGCTGCGCAAGATCTCCTCGGCACTGCTCGGCACCGTCGACATCGTCGCCGAACCCTCCGGCCTGGCCGAGGACTTCCGCTCGATGATGGCCGGCGCCATGGGCAAGCAGGTCGCCGACGTCGCGCTGCGGATCTGGACCCCGGCCAACGCCGCGGTCAAGTTCGTCAAGCAGGTCGCCCCCGCGGTCGAGGACCTCACCGCCCGGCGCGCCGAGGCCGGCCCCCGGGCCGGCGACTACCCCACCGGCTCCTGGGGCGACGAGAGCCGCGACTACCACGTCTGCGTCGAGGTCCCGGCCGCCTCCATCGGCAACGAGATGCTCGCCGCCCGGATCAGCCTGGTGCTGCCCCCGCAGGTCGGCAGCGGCACCCCCGAGGTGCTCTCCCAGGGCCTGGTCAAGGCGGTGTGGACCGACGACCTGGCCTCCTCCACCCGGATCAGCCCGCAGGTCGCCCACTACACCGGGCAGGCCGAGCTGGCCTCCTCCATCCAGGAGGGCCTGGAGGCCCACCGGGCCGGGGACGTCGACACCGCCACCTCCAAACTGGGCGCCGCCGTCCGGATCGCGCACGCGACCGGCAACGAGGGCACCTACAAACTGCTGCAGAAGGTGGTGGACGTGGTGGACCCGAAGGAGGGTACGGTTCGGTTCCGTAAGAACGTGAGCGAGGCCGACTCGATGACCCTTGAGACCCGGTCGACCAAGACGGTGCGTGTGAAGAAGTGACCGCTGAAGACGTGACCGGGCCGACGACCCGGTGCGACGCCGCCCCAAGCCGGCTCGATGTGAGGGGGAACTGATGCCGATCTGCCCGAGGGGCCACGAGTCGCAGGCCGAGGACTGGTGCGACTTCTGTGGCTTCCCGATGACTCCGCCGGCCCCGACGCCGCCCGGAGCCCACCCGGGAGCCCACGGGGCCCACGGGACCCACCCGGGGGCGTACGGCTCCCACCCGGTGCCCGGGGGACCCGCCTCGCCCGAGGCTCCCGACTCGTTCGAGCAGTCCAAGCACCCGGACCGCCGCAGCACGCCCTACGGCGCGCCGCTGTCGCCTCCGCCGATGCCGCCGGGGAGCGTCCCGCCGCAGCCCGGCGCGATGCCGCCGCCACCGGCCCAGGGCTACCCCAACCTGACCGAGGGCCTGACGGTCTGCCCGATCTGCCGCAGCCCGCAGACCGGACGGTTCTGCGAGGAGTGCGGGTACGACTACGAGCTCTCCACCCCCTCGCGCCGCCAGCCGCCGCTGAACATCCCGGCGTCGTACGGCGGCGCGCTGGCCGCCCAGCCGCCATACGGCCAGCCGCCGTACGGCCAACCGCCCCTCCCGCAGCAGCCCCAGCCGCAGCACACCCAGCACCCGCAGCACCCGCAGCAGGCCGCCGCGCCCGCGCACACCTACGGCTACCCTCCCTCCCTGCCCGCCAACGGGCAGGAGGGGCCCGCGCCGGAGGCCGCGTTCCCCGAGTCCCCCGTCCGCGAGGACTCCGGCCCGGTGTACGCCGACCCGCCCGGCCCGAACAACCGCGGCGGCGACTTCGGCACCTCGTTCCACCTCGCCCCGCCGCATCAGCAGCAGCCGCCGCAGCAGCAACCCCAGCCGCAGCAGCCGCAGCCGGCGGCCGCCCCGGCGGAGCCGCTCCGGGCCAACTGGATCGCGGTGGTCTCGGCCGACCGCGAGTACTTCACCGAGATGATGGCCCGCAGCGGCCCCGAGGCGGCCGGCCTGTTCTTCCCGCCGTACTGCCCCGAGCGGCGCATCCCGCTGACCGGCCGCGGCCAGCTGCGGATCGGGCGGCGCAGCCAGCACCGCGGCACCGTGCCGGAGATCGACCTGTCGGTGCCGCCGGAGGACCCGGGCGCCTCGCACCAGCACGCGATGCTCGCCGAACAGGCGGACGGCAGCTGGGTCCTGGTGGACCAGGACTCGACCAACGGCACCACCGTGAACGGCGGCGCGGAGCCGATCGCCCCGCACACCGCCGTGCCGCTGAACGACGGCGACCGGATCCACATCGGAGCCTGGACGACGATCACGGTGCACCGCGCCTGAAAGACCGTCGGCGACAACTCCGGCCGGGCCGGGCGGAATTCAACTTCCGTCCGGCCCGATTTGTTCCCGATTCCTCAAACGATCCACAAATTCGTCGGCCCCGGCGTACACAGGGACCTCCGCAAGCCCTAGGCTCAGGCCACATGACTGCAGCTATATCCGCCGACGGCATCCGTCAGCGGTACGGGGACGTGCAGGCCGTCGACGGGGTGTCCCTCACCGTCGAGGCCGGCGAATTTTACGGAATCCTGGGCCCCAACGGCGCCGGGAAGACCACCACGATGGAGATCCTGGAAGGCGTCCGCAAGCCGGACGAGGGCCGGGTCGAACTGCTGGGGCTGGCGCCCTGGCCGCGCAATCCGAAACTGCTGCCGCGCATCGGCGTGCAGTTCCAGGCCTCCGCCTTCTTCCGGAAACTGACGGCCCGGGAGACCATCCGCACCTTCGCGTCGTTCTACGGGGTCGGCCCCAAGCGGGCCGACGCGATGCTGGAGCGGGTCGGCCTGACCGACAAGGCCGACGTCATGACCGACCAGATGTCGGGCGGCCAGGCGCAGCGCCTGTCGATCGCCTGCGCGCTGGCCCACGACCCGGAGATCGTCTTCCTGGACGAGCCCACCACCGGCCTCGACCCGCAGGCCCGGCGCAACCTCTGGGACCTCCTGCGGGACATCAACGGCGAGGGCCGCACGGTCGTCCTGACCACCCACTACCTGGACGAGGCCGAGGTGCTCTGCGACCGGGTCTCGATCATGGACCACGGGAAGATCCTGCACACCGGCGCCCCGGCGACGCTGATCCGCGAGATCGACGACACCGTCCGGATCAGCGTCGCGTCCGGCCAGCTGTCCGTCGAGCGCGCCCGTGACCTGCTCACCGCGGCCGGCGCCGACATCGCCGCCCTGGAGGACGACAGCGTCTCGCTCTCCGTCTCCACCCGCCTCCCGGCCCCGGTCCTGAGCGTCCTGGCCGAGCAGAACGCGCTGCGCGGCCTCGAAGTGCGCGGCGCCACCCTGGAGGACGTCTTCCTCCAGCTGACCGGACGGGAGTACCGCGCATGACCGCCAGCACGTCCACCGAGCCGAAGACCCCCGCCCGGCGCGACGGGTCGGGCGGCGGCGCGAGCGCCGAGCGGGAGCGGGTCAGCGCGTTCTGGAGCCTGTCCCGCGCGATGCTGCTCGGCATGAAGCGCGACCGCACCGCGACCTTCTTCATCCTGCTCTTCCCGCTGGTGTTCCTGGTGTTCTTCGGCACCGTGGGCAAGGGCTCCGGCAGCCCGCACGCCAAGGTGGCGCAGGTCGGCGCGGTGAAGCTGTTCGACTCGATCCAGGGCGAGGGCCGGGTCGACCTGGACAAGGTCCTCACCATCACCAGGACCGACGACGCGGCCGCCACGCTGGAGAAGGTCCGCAAGGGCGACTTCGACGCGATGATCGAGCAGGGCCCGGACGGCAAGGTCGAGCTGCGCTTCAGCGCCGCCGACACCGTCCGCGCCGGCGCGCTGCAGGGCATCGTCAACTCGGTGGTCCAGAGCGCCAACCAGGCCGCCACCGGCCAGAAGCCGGCCTACGTGCTGGAGGCCCAGCAGGTCGAGGACCAGTCGCTCAAGCCGATCCAGTTCCTCACCCCCGGCCTGCTCGGCTGGGCCGTCGCCACCGGCGCGGTGTTCGGTGCCGCGCTGACCCTGGTCGGGTGGCGCAAGAGCAAGGTGCTGCGCCGGCTGCGGCTGGCCCCGGTGAGCGCGGGCACGGTCATCAGCTCCAGGATCCTGGTCTCGCTGCTGACCTCGCTCCTCCAGACCGCCGTCTTCCTGACGGTCGCCACCAACTTCTTCGGGCTCAAGCTCACCGGCAACTGGTGGCTGGTCATCCCGCTGGTGGCCTGCGCGACGCTCGCCTTCATGTCGATCGGCCTGCTGGCCGGTTCGGTCGCCAAGACCGAGGAGGCGGCCAACGGCATCTCGCAGATCATCGTGCTGCCGATGTCCTTCCTGTCCGGCGCGTTCATCCCGCTGGACAGCGCGCCCGGCTGGCTGGAGACCGTCTCCAAGGTCATGCCGCTGCGCTACCTGGTGACGGCCGCCCAGTCGGTGCTGACCCGCGGCGGCGGCGTCATGGACGCCCTGCCCACCATGGGCGGGCTGCTGCTCTTCGCGGCCGTGCTGACCGGCGTCGCCTGGAAGCTGTTCAAGTGGGAGGACGTGTGACCGCCGCCCCGGTCGCCTGAGCCCCGACACACGCCCCGCGGGGTCGTACGCCTTTGGTCCCGGTGTACGACCCCGTCGGCGTCTGCGACCATGGTCGGGTGAAAGAGATCCGGCGAGGAACGTTCAGCGAGGAGACCTTCTTCGACCAGGTCGGCGGCGAACCGACCTTCCGGCGACTGGTCCACCGGTTCTACCAGGGCATCGCCGAGGACGAGTTGCTCCGGCCGATGTACCCCGAGGAGGACCTCGGCCCGGCCGAGGAGCGGATGACCCTCTTCCTGATGCAGTACTGGGGCGGCCCGCGCACCTACAGCGAGCAGCGCGGCCACCCGCGGCTGCGGATGCGGCACGTGCCGTTCAAGGTCGACCGCGCCGCGCACGACGCCTGGCTCAGGAACATGCGGGTGGCCGTGGACGACCTGGCCCTGCCCGCCGAGGCCGAGCGGCAGCTCTGGGACTACCTCACCTACGCCGCCGCCTCGATGATCAACACCCCGGGCTGAGCCGCCGCGGCCGGGCCTGGCCCGGTTGGCTCCGGTTACCGGAGCGGGCTGAGCCCCAGCCCCGCGCCGGGCGCGGCCGCCGTCCGGACCGCCACCGAACCGGCCGGGGCGCTCAGCCGCAGCCAGCCGCCCGCCCGGTGCACGGTGAGCGGGGCCCCGGGCTTCAGGAAGCCGATCACGTACGCCGCGTGCACCGCCCGCAGCGGCAGCTCCGGCAGCACGGAGACCGGGCGGGACCAGATCTCGTCGGCCAGCGCGTCCAGCACCGCGCGGCCGCGGTGGTGCGCCGGGACGGCCTCGCTGCGCTCACGGAACTCCCGCACCCCGGCCATCAGTTCCGGGTACACCTCGGCCGCCGGCGGCGCCCCGACCGGCCGCCAGCCGGTGCGCGGCGGCAGCAGCCCGGCCCAGGCCGGCCCGGTCACCGGGGCGGGCAGCTCGACGGCACCCGTCCCGGCGTCCACGCCTTCCAGCAGCTGGCCCGCCGAGACCGTCAGGTCGGTCGGCTCGGCCGGACCGGTCAGCCGGGCGGTGCGGATCGCCAGCGCGCCCGAACCGCCCAGCGGCAGCCGGCCGAAGACCGCCAGCACGCCGTCGTCCCCGGCCGGGGCCACCGCCTGCAAGCGGACGGCCGCCGCCTTGTCGAAGCGCAGCAGGCGCAGCAGGAACGCGGAGAGGTCGGCGGCCTCCCCGGCGTCGGTGAGGGCGAGGCGGGCGGTGATGGTCAACGCGGGTCAGCTCGAATCGTCGGAGGTGGGTGCTCAGGCGGCGACTACGGCGGGCTCCTCGTCCATGAACCGGGACAGGAACTCCCGCTCCACGGGCGAGATCCGGCGCGGCCGGCCCTCCGCCAGGTCGTAGGGCACGACCACGGTGGAGGCCTGGACGTACACCGTCTCGGTGCCGTCCTCGGCGACGTCCTTGATCTCGTAGGACACGGTCAGCGAGGCGCCGCCGATGCGGGTCACCCTGGTCTCGACGGTGACCGGCTCCGGCCGGTGCACCAGCGGGCGCTTGTAGTCGATCTCGTGGCGGGCCACCACCGAGCCGCCCGCGAACTCCCCCGCCCCGGCCTCGGCGGCCTGGGTGAACATGAAGTCGATCCGGGCCTCCTCCAGGTAGCGCAGGAAGACCACGTTGTTGACGTGGCCGAACGCGTCCATGTCGGACCAGCGCAGCGGGCAGGCGTAGATGTGGCGGGCCACAGGTGTTCTCCTCGACGTCCGGTCGCCCGCCGCCGTGCGGTGGCGGCGGGCCGGCGGCCGGCAGGCCGCCCCGAGGGGCAGTCTGCCGGGCCGCCGTGACGGCTGGGTGTCAGCCGCGGGTCAGCTTCTTGTACGTGGCCCGGTGCGGGCGGGCCGCGTCGGCGCCGAGCCGCTCGATCTTGTTCTTCTCGTACGACTCGAAGTTGCCCTCGAACCAGAACCACTTGCTCTCGCCCTCGTAGGCGAGGATGTGGGTGGCCACCCGGTCCAGGAACCAGCGGTCGTGGGAGATGACCACGGCGCAGCCGGGGAACTCCAGCAGGGCGTTCTCCAGCGAGGAGAGCGTCTCGACGTCGAGGTCGTTGGTGGGCTCGTCGAGGAGCAGCAGGTTGCCGCCCTGCTTGAGGGTGAGCGCCAGGTTCAGGCGGTTGCGCTCACCGCCGGAGAGCACGCCGGCCGGCTTCTGCTGGTCCGGGCCCTTGAAGCCGAAGGCCGACACGTAGGCGCGGGACGGCATCTCGACCTGGCCGACGTTGATCCAGTCCAGACCGTCGGAGACGACCTCCCAGAGCGTCTTCTTCGGGTCGATGTTGGCGCGGCTCTGGTCGACGTAGCTGATCTTGACGGTCTCGCCGACCTTGACCACGCCGGAGTCGGGGGTCTCCATGTCCTGGAGCATCTTGAACAGCGTGGTCTTGCCGGCGCCGTTGGGGCCGATGATGCCGACGATGCCGTTGCGCGGCAGGGTGAAGCTGAGGTCGTCGATCAGGATCTTCTCGCCGAAGGCCTTGGAGAGGTTCTCCACCTCGATGACGATGCTGCCCAGACGCGGGCCCGGCGGGATCTGGATCTCCTCGAAGTCCAGCTTCCGCATCTTGTCCGCCTCGGCCGCCATCTCCTCGTAGCGGGCCAGACGGGCCTTGGACTTCGCCTGGCGGCCCTTGGCGTTGGAGCGGACCCACTCCAGCTCCTCGCGGAGCCGCTTGGCGCGCTTGGCGTCCTTCTGGCCCTCGACCTTGAGGCGGGACTGCTTGGACTCCAGGTAGGTGGAGTAGTTGCCCTCGTAGCCGATGGCGCGGCCGCGGTCGAGCTCCAGGATCCAGCCGGCCACGTTGTCCAGGAAGTACCGGTCGTGGGTGACGGCGACGACGGTGCCGGGGTACTTGGCCAGGTGCTGCTCCAGCCAGTTCACCGACTCGGCGTCCAGGTGGTTGGTGGGCTCGTCGAGCAGCAGCAGGTCGGGGGACTCCAGCAGCAGCTTGCAGAGCGCCACGCGGCGCTTCTCGCCACCGGAGAGCTTGGTGACCGGCCAGTCGCCGGGCGGGCAGCCCAGGGCGTCCATGGCCTGCTCCAGCTGGGCCTCCAGGTCCCACGCGTTGGCGTGGTCCAGGTCCTCCTGGAGCTTGCCCATCTCGTCCAGCAGGGCGTCCGAGTAGTCGGTCGCCATCAGCTCGGCGATCTCGTTGAAGCGGTTGAGCTTCCCCTTGATCTCCTTGACGCCGTCCTCGACGTTCTCCAGGACGGTCTTGGTCTCGTCGAGCGGCGGCTCCTGGAGCAGCATGCCGACGGTGAAACCGGGCGAGAGGAAGGCGTCGCCGTTGGAGGGGTGCTCCAGGCCGGCCATCATCTTCAGCACGGTGGACTTGCCCGCGCCGTTGGGGCCCACGACGCCGATCTTCGCCCCGGGGAGGAAGCTGAGCGTCACGTCGTCAAGGATGACCTTGTCTCCGTGCGCCTTGCGCACCTTGCGCATCGTGTAGATGTATTCCGCCACGTGAGATCGCTCCGGCGTCGTCGGGAGTATTCGGCTTGCAGCCTTCCATTGTGCCGCACCCGGCCGGGAGCCCCGACCGCCCGGTGTGCCCCACGGGGGTATCCGCAGCGCGGGGTTGAACGACGGAGGCCCGGCCCCCGCAGCGGGTGCAGGGGCCGGGCCGGGTGCCGTCAGGGCCTCAGGAGGTCAGCGCCTCCGGGCCTGCGGGGCGGTTCAGGCGGCGGTGCGACCGTGGCGGCCACGGCGACGCAGGACGAAGACCGCGGCGCCACCGGCCAGGACCAGGCCACCGGCGACGGCGGCGAGGATCGGGGTCGAGTCACTGGCACCGGTCTGGGCCAGGCCACCGGTGCCCGGGGCGGAGCTGGTCGCGGCCGGGCTCGGGTGCGCACCGGCGGCGGTGCTGGCACCGGCCGACGGGGTGCCGGCCTGGCTCGGGGTGCCGCTCGGGGTGCCGGTCGGCGCGGTGCTCGGGGCGGTGCTCGGGGTGCCGCTCGCGGCCGGGGTCGACGGGCCGGAGGTCGGCGGGGTCACACCGGTCTTGCAGTCCAGGACGCCCTTGAACTCCTTGGCGAAGCCGTTCGGGCCGGTGACGTTGATGTCGTAGGCGGCCTTCTCGGCGACCGGGACGAGCACGTTCTCGGTCTTGCCCGGCTGGACGGTCAGCTGCTTGCCCGGCTTGACCGTGACGGTGGCGGCCTCGTCACCGCCGTTGGTGACGGTGACGCGCACGCCGTTGTTCTCGCACTCGACCTGGGCGGTGCTGTCGACCAGCGCGCCCGCGCCCTGCTTCCAGGTGGCCTTGGCGCCGGCGGAGACGCTGAGCTTGCTGGAGCCGGCCAGGATCATGCTCTGGCTGTGCCGCTTCGGGTCGTAGCCCTCGCTGAGGAAGACCCGGCCGCTGGGCACGACGGTGTCGGCGGCGGCGGCGAGGGCGACCGAGCCGTCCGGGGTGCCGGCCGGCACGTCCAGGAACAGCTGGGTGTCCTTGATCGGACCGGTCAGGGTGGCGCCGACCGGCTTGCCGTCCTTGTCCACCACCTTGACCTTGTCGGCGGCGTCACCGGTGACGGTGAGCTTCACCTCGGCCGCGCTGGACTTGAGGGTGAAGGGGCCGAGCTTGTTGCCGGACTTCCCGGAGACGGAGTCCGGGTTGAGGGTCAACGAGGGGTTGGGCTCGGCGGCGATGCCCTTGTTGGCGTCGCTGAGCAGGTAGTCGCGCAGCTTCTTGGCCTTGGCGTTGCGCGGGGTGGCGTTCTTGTTGTCCGAGAACTTCCAGATCGCGGCCTGGGTGCCCGCGGCCGCGTCCTCGGCGGTCAGGCCGTCGACGCCGACGGTCTTGCCGAGCGCCGTCAGGTCCTTGACCTGCGGGTAGGAGTTCTCCAGGATCCAGCGGATCTTGGAGGCCGCCTCGACCTTGTTCTTGCCGCCGAGGGAGCTCGACTTCCAGTCCGACTCCTGGTACTTCGCGGCGCTGTCCAGGTAGACCGGGTTGTCGAAGTCGATGCAGTAGGTCTGGATCTCGCCGTTGGACGTCTTGAGGGTGAACAGACCGCCGTCGACGGTCCCCTTGCCCTCGACGTCGATCTTCTCGCCCAACATCGTGTTCTGGAGGACGGCCTTGACGCCCGCACCCGGGGTGTCCGCCGCAGCCGCCGCACCGGCCGCGAACAGGCCCCCGCCCAACACCAGGCTGGTCGTGAGCATGACAGTGGTTATGCGGGGGAGACTCCGCGCCTGCCTCTGGAACATCTGGGATCCCTCCGGGCCGGGCCGCACCGATGGACAGCCCGCCGACTTGCCGTGCCGCGCGCGCCCCCTGTGGCGCTGCTGCGGGTATGAACCAGACGAATCCTATTGAGCCCCGCAGGCCCCGAAACCCCCATGCGAAATCAGGACGATTCCGTATCTGGATCGTTATCAACCCCCTCAGTTTCGACACAAGCTGACGAGCAGCCAGAATCTCCTCGCGACTTTCCGTTATCCGGGCGAGATTGCGCGCGAGGGGGCAACAACAGTCTCGATCAACATATTTGTCGACAGTTAAGGTCATCGACCCGTCAGATCAGCGCAGCCTGCTCGCCACCTCCCCGATCCCCCTCGGCCACCCGGCCCCACTCCCCCACCTCCGCCTCCGACGCCCCACCCGGCACCGGCCGCACCGGCGGCGGGGGCTCCGGCGGGCGCGGCGCCGAGGCCGCCGCCGAGGCCTTCCGCGCCTCCAGCGCGTCGGCGATCCACCCCGGCACCACCGCTGCGCCGGCCTGCACCCCGGCCGGCCCGGCGGCGCCCGCCGGCTGCCCGCGCACCCCCGCCGCCCAACGGAACGCCGAGGTACCACGGGTGAGGTCGTGTCCGACCGATCGGGCGTCGATCTCGGCCCCGGTCCGCTTCACCTCGCCGTCGGCCCACTCCCGCAGCCGCAGCCGACCGCACACCAGCACCGGATCCCCCTTGGCGAGCGAACCGATCAGGTTGACCGCGAGCCCCCGCCAGGCCGTCACCGTCAGCCACTGCGTCTCGCCGTCCGCCCAGCACTCGCGCTGCCGGTCGTACCGGCGCTCGGTGCAGCCGAGCCGGAACCTGGCCATCGGCACCCCGCTGCCCGTTTCGCCGTACGTCACCTCCGTCGCGACAATGCCGACGATCGTCACCTGCATCTCGTTCACGACACACTCTCCGTTCTCGCCGATGCACCGTACGGAATCGACCGGTGCGCGTTGAGAGTGTGCTTCGTGGGAAATCCACGCCAGGGAGTTCCGAAATCCTGTGGACAACTCGACGCCTCGGAAAACCGACGTCACTCGCAGGGGTGAATTTCGGCCTTTCGGCACCCCTTCACGCCCATCTCATCGCGGCCATGACAACAAACCGGCTGCTCGTCGCCCCCAACCGACACGCCCCGGAACAGCGCCGGCCGACCGTCCGCGCACGTCATCCGACCGGAGGAAGCCGAATGCGGCCCCCCACCCGCACCGGTGACGACACATTCTCCGTGCCGAATCCATAACGGGTGGGGCGGCAGCCCCGTAACGACTGCACAACGTCCGGCTCGGAACACTCCCAGACCGCTGCACTCACGGCGTTCACCTGCGATTATCGGACCGCTCCACCGAACCGACACACCAACGGCGGTGTCGTCACACTCGGCCGAGGAACTGGGCACCCTTATCCTGTCCCCGACAGGCCGAGGGCCCACCGACCCCCACCCCCACCCTCACGGTACGGGGCCGGACACGCGCGCCCCCAGCGCTCGTCGCCCGACCCGGCCACGGTCACGCCCGCCCGGGCGCAGCCCGTCCCGCCCCCATAGCTCAGCGGATAGAGCACCCGCCTTCTAAGCGGTAGGTCGCAGGTTCGAATCCTGCTGGGGGCACCATCTCGGCATTCCCGCAGGCCGCCAGGCCGGCGGCCGCATTGCCCGGCCGTCACGGGCTCCCGGAAATCCCGCCCGCACGCCGCCCGATTGCCCGCACCCACCGCATCTAAGCCGTGACTATCCGTGTCATGGGCACTGCGATAACCGGCTGATCCGGATGACCGCCACTGCGGACCGGATGCGGAAGAAGACCCGAACAACCGAAATTCCGGGCGAATCACGCCCCGGGGACAATCCGCCCCGCCGACCCGGCCCGGAGCCGCCCGGTCCGGGAACCCGGCCGGGGCCCAACCGGCCGCTCGACCCGTGATCGCGAACCCGGCCGGCCGCTCAGCCGGCGGTGGCGAGTCTGCCGGCGGTGCGGGTCAGCCGGTGGCGGCGAGCCCGGCCAGGTAGGCGTCCAGCAGGGCGGTCTGCCGCTCGGGCGGGAACTCCGCCGGGGCGAACAGCACCTGCACCACCAGGCCGAGCACGAAGGCCTGCGCGCCGGTCGCGAGCGCGGCGGCATCGGCCCCGGCCGGGAGCTCCCCGAGCCGCTGGGCATCCGCGACGTGCACCGCGAGGGCCTCGCGCGAGCGGGCGTAACGACCCGCGTGCGCGGCCGCGAGCGCGGGGTCCGACAGGGCGACGTCCCAGGAGCCGACCCAGATCCGGTTGCCGGCCACCGCCGCCCCGTCCAGCGGCAGGACGTCGAGCAGCGCGGCCCGCAGTCGGGCCAGTCCGGGGGGTGGCGGCGGGGTGCCGTCGGCGGGGGCGGTGCGCCGGGGCCGGGAGCCGGAGCGCCGGTCGAGTTCGTCCAGCGCGTGGCTCAGCAGGGCCCGCTTGCTGGGGAAGTAGTGCGTCAACAGGCCGGTGGAGGCGCCCAGTTCGGTGGCCACGGCACGCAGGGTCAGCCCCTCGAAGCCGCGGGTGGAGAGCACCCGCCACACGCCCTCGGACACTTCCAGGCGGCGGGCGTCATGGTCTCCACGGGCCGGTGTCATGGGGATCATCGTACATACCAAACGTTTGTTATGTATGGTTCCCAGCGCACCGCGCATCCCGTGAACCGTGCACCACGCGCATCCCGTGCATCCCGTGCATCCCGTGAAAGGCCAGCCCATGTTTGCCGTACCGCTCGCCGAGAACGCCGAACTGCGCCCGCTGGAGCCGTGGCAGGCGGCCGAGTTCCTGGCCCACATCGACCGCGCCCGCGCCCACACCGACCCGTGGATCCCCTGGGCCACCCGCTCCACCGACCTCGACTCCGCCCGCGCCACCCTCCAGCGCTACGCCGACCAGCAGGCCGCCGACAGCGGCCGGATCTACGGCATCTGGCGGGACGGCACGCTGGTCGGCGGCGTGATGTTCGTGAGCTTCAACGCCCAGAGCGGCGTCTGCGAGATCGGCGCCTGGACCGAGCCCGCCGGCGAGGGCGGCGGGCTGATCACCGCCGCCGTCCGGGTGCTGCTCGACTACGCCCTCACCACCCGCGGCCTGCACCGCGCCGAGTGGTGGTGCTCCGCCGGCAACGCCCGCAGCCGGGCCGTCGCCGAGCGGGTCGGCATGACCCTGGACGGCACCCTGCGCGAGTGGTACCCGCACAACGGGGTCCGCCACGACAAGCAGATCTGGTCGATCCTGGCCCCGGAGTGGACGCCCGGGGCCTGACCGGACGCGGCGGGGCCCGGTGGACACCCCCGTGTCCCACCGGACCCCGCGCGGCCCCCGCCGCTCCCCGGGCCGTCGCCCCCCGGGCCCCGACCCCTCAGACCGCTCAGGTCCGTCAGGCCTCTCAGGCCCCTCAGGCCCTCAGGCCCTCAGGCCGCCAGCACCGGCGGCTCCGCCGCCGCCACCGTCCTGGGCACCCGCAGCGCGAGCAGCAGGACCAGCACCAGCAGGCCGCCGGCCGACAGGAACACCACGTCGACCGCGTCCGTGAAGCTGCGCAGCGCGTGCTCGCGGGCCGCGCCGCCGAGCGTCCGGACGGCGCCGAGCGGCAGGCCGGGCTCGCCGTCCGCGAAGACCCGGGCCAGCACGGTGCCGAAGAGCGCCGCGCCGAGCGCGCTGCCGAGGGTCTGGAAGAAGCGGATCCCGGTGGTCGCGACGCCGAGCTGGTGGCGGGGGACGGACTCCTGCACCACCGTGACCAGCTGGCCGATCAGCTGGCCCATCCCGAAGCCCAGCAGGACGAGTTCGCCGCAGACCGCCCACAGCCCGGTGGTCGGGCCGCTGAGGCCGAGCAGGAGCAGGGCGATCGCCGCACAGCCCGCGCCGGCCACCAGGAAGGTGCGCTCCGCGTGGCCGCGGGCGGTGAGCCGGCCGGCCAGCAGGCCCACCGCCGTCATCCCGCCCGCCATCGGGATCAGGTAGAGGCTGGCCGAGGTGGGGTCGATGCCGCGGGCGATCTGCAGGTAGAGCATCACGTAGACGATCGAGCCGGTCATGCCCATCCCGACCAGGCCCTGGATCGCGAAGCCGAGGCGCACCACGCCGATCCGGAACAGCGACAGCGGCAGCACCGGCTCGGCGGCGGTGGCCTGGCGCCACACGAAGAGGCCGAGCGCGGCCAGGGTGGCGGCGACGAGCCCGAGGACCACCGGGGAGGTCCAGGCGTAGTCCTTGCCGCCCCACTCGGTGACCAGCAGCAGCCCGGTCGCGAAGGCGGCGGCGAGGGCCGCACCGAGGAAGTCCAGGCTGCGGCGGCCGACCGCCGGCGGCAGCTTGATCACCAGGGCGGTGCCGACCAGGACGAGCAGGCCGAGCGGCAGGTTGACGTAGAAGATCCAGCGCCAGCCGAGGTGGTCGGTGAACAGCGCCCCGATCAGCGGGCCGACCGCCATGCCGATGCCCGCGACGACCCCGCCCATCGCGCCGCCCTTGCCGCTGCCGCGCTCGGCCGGGTCCTTGAGGTGGGCGATGACCACCATGGTGACGCTCATCAGCCCGCCGCCGCCGATGCCCTGGACGGCCCGGAAGGCGATCAGCTGGCCCATCGACTGCGCGAACCCGCAGAGCGCCGAGCCGGCCAGGAAGGTGCCGACCGCGCCGAGCAGCACGCGCTTGGCGCCGTACAGGTCGCAGAGCTTGCCGTAGAGCGGCAGCAGCGCGGTCGCGGCGAGGGCGAACGAGCTGATCAGCCAGGGCAGTCGGTCGACGCCGTGGACGGGGTCGAGTTCCCGGACGATCGGCACGGTGGCCGCGGACACGATGTTCATGTCGAGCACGGCCAGCACGATCGTGACCAGGCAGAGCAGCATGCCCAGGTTGCGCCGGGTCGGTGTCATCAAGACAGGGGCGGCGGGTGCCATCGGTAAGTCCCCCCAGGGTCGGTGGAGTTCGGGCCGGGCCGGTGCGGCCGGCGGCACGTCCTCACCATGGCAGCTTTTTTATACTTGGTCAATTCTTAAGCTCGGCTCAGTCTTCATCCCGGTCGATCTTTGATCCTGGTACAGTCGAACCATGGCGACGCACCCCGGCTTCGGCCCTGACGACGACCGCGACCTCGACGCCCTCCCGCTGCGCGAGCGCAAGAAGATCCAGACCGGCATCCGGATCTGGCGCACCGCCATCGGACTGTTCGCCGAGCGGGACTTCGACCAGGTCTCGGTGGCCGAGATCGCGGCCGCCGCCGAGGTGTCCAAGATGACCGTCTTCAACTACTTCCCCACCAAGGAAGACCTGGTCATGGCCCCCATGGAGCGACACCTCGACGAGCCGGCCCGGGTGGTCCGCGAACGCGCCCCCGGCACCTCGGCGGTGACGGCGCTGCGCGAGCAGTACCTCGCCGCGCTGGAGCAGCACGACCCGGCCACCGGGCTGAGCGACGAACCGCTCGTGCTCGACGTGGTCCGGCTGATCCACCGCACCCCGGCCCTGGCGATGCGCGCCACCGCCGGCTTCGGCCGGCACGCGCAGGGCCTGCTGACCACCGAACTCCTCGCCCAGGACCCGGCCCACGACGAGCTCACCGCGCAGATCGCCGCCGCCCAACTGCTCGCCGCCCGGCTGGCCCTGACCACCGAGAACCAGCGCCGGATGCTGACCGGCGAACGCGCCGCGGCCGCCCTGCCCGCCGCCCTCGACCGGGCCGCGCGGGCCTTCGCCCTGGTCGAGGGCGGCCTCGGCGACTACTGCGCCCTCGCCTCCTGAGAGAGTGGGCGCACCACGACCGCCCGGAGGTGCGCATGGACCAGCCGCTGCTCACGCGGGACCGCTCCGCCCTGCCCGCCCACGCCGAGGGCCTGCACGCGTACGTCGGCGAGGACGGCGTCGCCGTCCTGGAGTTCGCCCGACCGCACCGGCGCAACGCGGTGACCCTGGAGATCTGGCAGGCGCTGCCGAAGGTCCTGCTGCGCCTCGCCGAGCAGCCGGGGGTGCGCGCCCTGCTGGTCACCGGCGCCGGCGGCACCTTCAGCGCGGGCGCGGACATCGCCGAACTCGCCGAGGTGTACGGCGATCCGGAGCGCGCGGACGCCTACCACGCGGTCAACGTCGCCGCCGAGGAGGCGCTGGCGGCCTTCCCGCACCCGACCGTCGCCGTGGTGCAGGGCGCCTGCGTGGGCGGCGGCTGCCAGCTGGCCGTCGCGTGCGACCTGCGGTTCGTCGCCGAGGACGCCCGGCTGGGGATCACCCCGGCCAAGCTCGGCGTGGTCTACCCGGCGGTGCCGACCCTACGGCTGGCCCGGCTGGTCGGCCCGGCCCGCGCCAAGTACCTGCTGTTCTCCGGCGAGTTGGTGACGGGCCGCGACGCGCTGCCGCTGGGCCTGGCGGAGCGCGTCCTGCCGGGCGCCGAACTGGACGCCGCCGCGCTGGAGTTCGCCCGACTGCTGACCCGGCGCTCGGCCCAGACCATCGGCGCGGTGAAGGCCGCGCTGGCCGTCCCGGCGGAGCGGGCGGCGCAGGCGCTGGCGCCCTGGGAGCGCCGCTCCCGGGAGACCTCGGACGTGCCCGAGGGGCTGGCCGCGTTCCTGGAGGGCCGCCCGGCGCGGTTCTGACCGGGGCCGGGCACCAGATCCGGGCCCCAGGTCCGGGCCCCAGGTCCAGGCACCGGCCGCGCGGACGGGCTCGCGTACGATCATCCGATCGGTGCCGGGCCGTCCCGACGCCCCGCCCCGATGCCCCCGCCCTGACGTCCCCGTCACGCCGACCCGTCGCACCGCCCCTTCACGCCGACCCCTTTGCGCACCCGGAGCACACACCCCGATGACGACCGAGGCCACGACCGCCCCCACCAGCCGGACGATCTGGGCCCGCCGGGTCACCGACGGCGTCGAGCCGAAGAACGTCATCATCGCGATGCTCCCGCTGATGGGCGTCATCCGCTACGGCTGGACGGGCCTCGGCTGGGCGGCCTTCGCGGCCCTGTTCGCGGCCGTCATCCCGACCATGTTCATCCAGCGCGGCATCCGCAAGGGCACCCTGGAGGACCGCCACGTCGGCCACCGGCAGCGCCGGCTGACCGTCATCCCGTTCATCATGGGCTCGGTCGCGACCAGCTTCGCCGTGATGCTCTGGCTGGACGCCCCGGCCGACCTGACCGCGATGGTGCTGGCGATGTTCGCCTCGCTGGTCCCGATCCTGGTGATCACCGTCTGGTGGAAGGTCTCCGTGCACACCGCCGTCGCCGCCGGCGCGGTGGTCTGCCTCGGGATCGCGCTCGGCCCGCTGTGGCTGCTGCTCGCGCCGCTGGTCGCGGCGATCGGCTGGTCCCGGGTGGTGCTGCGGGACCACACCACCGCGCAGACCATCGTCGGCGCGGTGGTGGGGGCGCTCACCGCCGGACTCGCCTTCTGGGCGGCCCGGTAGCCCAGCGGGCTCAGCAGGTTCGGCGGGCTCAGCAGGTTCGGCGGGCTCGGCCGGCTCAGCAGGTTCAGCGGGCTCGACAGGTTCGGCCGGCTCAGCGGATCGGCATCCCCGAGATCGCCCGCGCGATCACCAGCCGCTGGATCTCGCTGGTCCCCTCGAAGATCGAGTAGATCGCGCTGTCCCGGTGCATCCGCTCCACCGGGTACTCCCGGGTGAAGCCGTTGCCGCCGAGGATCTGCATCGCCTGCGCGGTGACCCACTTGGCCGTCTCGCCCGCGTACAGCTTGGACATCGAGCCCTCGGCCGCGGTGAACGGCTGGTTGTTGGCCGCCATCCAGGAGGCCCGCCACACCAGCAGGCGGGAGGCGTCGATCCGGGTCTTCATGTCGGCGAGCTGGAAGGCCACGCCCTGGTTGTCGATGATCGGGCGGCCGAACTGCTCGCGGGTCCTCGCGTAGTCCAGCGCCACCTCGTACGCGGCCCGGGCGATGCCGATCGCCTGCGCGCCGACGGCCGGCCGGGAGGCCTCGAAGGTGGCCATCGCCGCGTTGCCCCTGCCCCCCGGGCGCTTGACCCCCTCGCGGGCCCGGGCCAGCCGCTCGTCCAGCTTCTCCTTGCCGCCGAGCAGGCAGCTGCCGGGCACCCGGACGTCGTCCAGCACCACCTCGGCGGTGTGCGAGGCGCGGATGCCGTGCTTCTTGAACTTCTGGCCCTGGCTCAGTCCGGGGGTGCCCGGCGGGACGACGAAGGAGGCCTGGCCCTTGGCCCCCAGCTCCGGGTCGACGGTGGCGACGACGACGTGGACGGCGGCGATCCCGCCGTTGGTGGCCCAGGTCTTGGTGCCGTTGAGCACCCACTCGTCCTTGGCCCCGTCGTACACCGCCCGGGTGCGCAGCGCGGAGACGTCGGAGCCGGCGTCGGGCTCGGAGGAGCAGAACGCGGCCACCTTGAGGTCGTCCGGGGTGCCGAACATCTGCGGGGTCCAGGTGCCGATCTGCTCGTCGGTGCCGTTGGCGAGCACCGCGACGGCGGCCAGCGTGGTGCCGACGATGGACAGCCCGATGCCCGCGTCGCCCCAGAACAGCTCCTCCATGGCGATCGGGATGCCGACGCCGGAGGGGTCGAAGTACTGCTGGGCGTAGAAGTCCAGCGAGTAGATGCCCAGCTTGGCGGCCTCCTGGATGATCGGCCAGGGGGTCTCCTCGCGCTCGTCCCACTCGGCCGCGGCGGGGCGGACGACGTCGGCGGCGAAGCCGTGCAGCCAGTCGCGTACGGCGAGCTGGTCCGCGCCCGGGTCCAGCGAGAACGTGCTGCTCATGGTGCTTGCCTCCGAAGAAGGGGTACGGCCGACCAGGGGGGTTACCTCGGGTAACATCGTCGGAGTCTGCTACTGATTGGTAACTGGTGTCAACGCCCGGTCAGACCCCGACCCCGAGGAGCAGCACATGTCCCGAGAGCCCCGCCGCGAGCAGCTGCTCAACGCCGCCGACCGGGTCATCCAGCGGGACGGCCCGACCGCCAGCATGAACTCCATCGCCGCCGAGGCCGGTATCACCAAGCCGATCCTCTACCGCCACTTCGGCGACCGGAACGGCCTGATCACCGCCCTCACCGAGCGCCACACCAGCGGCCTGCTGGCCGCCGTCCGGGCCGCCCTCGCCGCACCGCTGGAGCGCCGCGACCGGGTCGAACACGTCCTCGACACCTACCTGGCCGGGATCGAGGCCCGCCCGCAGGTCTACCGGCTGCTCACCCACCCCGAACCGGGCGACCCGAGCGGCGCCGGCACCGCGCTCGCCCCCGCACTGCGGCAGATCGCCGCGGAGATCACCCGGGCCGTACAGAACCAGGTCGACCTCGGCGCCGACCGCGAACTGCTCGCCGAGGCCTGGGGCCGGGGCATCACCGGCATGGTGCTGGCGGCCGGCGACTGGTGGCTGGAGACCAGACCCTGCTCACGCACCCGCATGGTGCAGGCGCTCGCCGACCTGCTCTGGGGCCGCCTGGCCGCCGCCGCGGACCTGCCCACCCCCGCCACCCCGGCCCCGACCCCGGACGCCGACTGAACTCCCCCTCCACGCAAGGCCCTTGTGCGACACCCGGCACCGCGGGCATCATCGGGCCCCCACCCCCGCGCCGTACGAGGTCCCGATGCGCCTGCGCCGCACCGCCGCCGCCCTGCTGCTCGCCGCCACCACGGCCCTCACCGCGGCCCCCGCCACCCCCGCCGCCGCGCACGACGGCGCCCGCACCGGCCCGCCCGCGCGGTTCCCCGCCGCGACGGCCACCGGCCCCGACGGCCGCACCGCCTTCACCGACGCCCGGGGCCGCCGCCTCCAACTGCGCGGCTTCAACCTCGACAAGTACGCCGAGACCACCGAGGCCGACCTCAAGTCCCTGGCCGCGCAGGGCTTCACCCTGATCCGGGTGGCGGTCTCCTGGAACAGGCTGGAGCCCGTCCGCGGCCGCCTCGACCCGGCCGAACTGCACCGGCTGCGCCAACTCCTCGACTCGGCCGACCGGTACGGCCTGCTCGCCCTGGTCGACCTGCACCAGGACGTCTACGGGCCCGCGTTCGGCGGCGGCGACCGCGGCATCCCGCCCTGGGCCACCCGGGACGACGGCCTGCCGTTCACCCCCGACCCGAACGACTGGTTCGCCGGCTACTTCCAGCCCGCCGTCCAGGCCGCCTTCCGCCACCTCTACGACGACCCCGACCTGCGCGCCTGGCAGGCCGACTTCTACACCCGGCTCGCCCTCGAACTGCGCGGCCACCGCTCGCTGCTGGGCTACGACCTGTTCAACGAGCCGTTCGGCCCGGTGGACGGCGACCCGAGCGACCCGGCCGTGCTCGCCGCCGCCTCCGCCGCCCTCGAACAGGGCCGGCTCGCCGACATGTACCGCCGCCTGATCGCCGCCGTGCGCCGGGTCGACCATCGCGCCTGGCTGTTCGTCGAACCCACCGTCCTGGTCGGCCAGGGCGTGCCCACCCGGCTGCCCGGCTTCGACGACCCGCGCCCCGGCCCGCCCCGGCTCGGCTACGCACCGCACTTCTACGACACCGCGGTCGAGAACGGCGCCGACTGGGACCCGGCCGGCGGCTTCGTCGAGCACTACACCGCCGCCATCACCGCCTACCCCGCCGCCCACCGGCTGCCCGTCCTGGTCGGCGAATGGGGCCCGCCCGACTCCCGCAGGCCGGGCAACACCCTGCTGGTCCGCCGGCAGGTCGCCGCGATGGACGGCTTCGCCGAGGGCTGGACCATGTGGTACTGGTGCCGCGGCACCGGCGGCTACTGCGCACTCGACCCGGCCGGGCACCCCGCCCCCGGCGACGAGCCCGCCTTCGGCCCGTACCCGGCGGCCGTCGCCGGGACGGACGTGCGCACCGACGCCACCACCGTCCGTTGGAGCGCCGACGGCACCCGGCACGCCAGCGAACTCGTCCTGCCCCCGGCGGCGTTCCCGCACGGCGCCAGCGTCACCGTCGCCCCCGCCGCCGCCCGCGTCGACGTCGAACAGCCGGCCGGCGGGCGGGCCGGCACCGTCCGGATCCGCCTCCCGCACGCCCGCCCGGGCACCCCGGTCACGGTCACGGTCACACCGCGCTGACCGCCACCGGGGCCGCCCTGGAGGGGGCTAGAGCAGGCCCCGCCGCGCCAGCAGCGGACCGGTCTCCGGCGCCCGGCCGACCACCGCGCGGAAGGACTCCAGCGGGTCCCGGCCGTAGCCGCGCGCCAGCAGCTCGCGCCGGAACAGCTCGCCGCTCTCCCGCACCGCACGCCCGTTGCCCTCGAACCACTGCACGGTGTCGGCGTCCAGCACCTCCGACCAGATGTACGCGTAGTACCCGGCGCTGTAGCCGCTGGCGAAGACGTGCTGGAAGTACGCCGTCCGGTAGCGCGGCGGGATCGCCGGCACCGCGATCCCGGCCTCCGCCAGCGCCCGTGCCTCGAACTCCTCGGCGTCCGCGATCTCCCGGCCCTGCGGCACGGTGTGCCAGGCCCAGTCCAGCAGCGTCGCCGCGAGGTACTCCACCGTCCGGAAGCCCTCCCCGAAGCCCTCGGCCGCCACCATCCGCTCGACCAGCTCGGCCGGCAGCGGCTCCCCGCTCACGTGGTGGCGCGCGTAGTTGGCCAGCACCTCCGGCCGGACCATCCACATCTCGTTGACCTGCGAGGGGAACTCGACGAAGTCCCGGGGCACCGAGGTGCCCGCGAACAGCGGGTACCGCACGTCCGAGAACAGCCCGTGCAGCGCGTGCCCGAACTCGTGGAAGAGCGTGCGCACCTCGTCCCAGGCCAGCAGCACCGGCTCGCCCGGCGCCGGACGGGCGATGTTCAGGTTGTTGATCACCACCGGCCGCCGGCCGGTCAGCCCCGACTGGCTCACCAGCTCGTCCATCCAGGCACCGCCGCGCTTGGACGCCCGGGCGTGGAAGTCGCCGACGAACAGGCCCAGCGAAGCGCCGTCCTCCTCGAACACCTCGAAGACCCGCGCGTCCGGGTGGTGGGCCGTCAGGTCCGTCCGCTCGGTGAAGGTCAGCCCGTACGCCAGCCCCGCGGCGAAGAACACGCCGTCCCGGAGCACCCGCTCCAGCTCGAAGTACGGGCGCAGCACCGCCGCGTCCACCTGGTAGGAACTCTGCCGGACCTTCTCCGAGTAGTACGCCCAGTCGTGCGCGGCGATCTCGTCGATCCCGTCCGCCGCCGCCAGCTTGGCCAGCTCGGCGGCCTCCCGGCGGGCGTTGGCCACCGCCGGACCCACCAGCCGGGCCAGCAGCCCGGACACCGCCTCCACCGTGCCCGCGGTCTCGTCCTCCACCACGTACGCGGCGTGGCTCGGGTGCCCCAGCAGCGCGGCCCGCTCGGCGCGCAGCCCGGCCATCCGGATCGCCAGCGGGCCGTTGTCCGCCAGGCCCCGGTCGAGCGAGGCCGCCAGCAGCCGCTCGCGCACCGACCGGTCGGTCAGCCGGGCCAGTTCGGGCTGGCCGGAGGTGCTCTTCAGGGACAGCACGAACCGGCCCTCGTACCCGAGCACCCGGGCGTTCTCCGCAGCCGCGGCGACCTCGTCCGCGGACAGCCCGTCCAGCTCCTCGGCCGCGTCCACGACCAGCGCGGCGGCCTTGGTGGCGGCGTTCACGTTCTGCTGGAACGTCGTGCCGAGCGCGGCGAGTTCGGCGTTCAGCTCGCGCAGCCGGGCCTGCTCGGCCTCGCCCAGCCGGGCACCGGAGCGGACGAAACGGGTGTGCCGGGTCTCCAGCAGCCGCAGGGACTCCGGGTCCAGACCCAGCTCGGTGCGGCGCCCGTACAGCTCCTCGATCCGCGCGAACAGGGCGCGGTCCAGGTGGATCGCGTCGTGGTGCGCGGCCAGCAGCGGGCTCACCGCGGTCTCCACCTCGTCGACCGGCTCGCTGGTGTCCGAGGCCGACTGGTTGCGGAACACCGCGTCCACCCGGCGCAGCAGTTCCCCGGAACGCTCCAGGGCGACCAGGGTGTTGTCCGGCGTCGGCGGTCGCGGATCCGCGGTGATCGCCGCGATCTCGGCCAGTTGCTCCGCCATCCCGCGCTCGTACGCGGGCAGGAAGTGCTCCGGCCGGATCTCGGCGAAGGGCGGCAGTTCGTAGACCAGGGGGCTGGGCTTGAAGAACGGGTTCTCGGTCATTTCGCCGACCATACGCGGTGTCACCCACCCTGCCTATGCGCCCCCGCCCCCGTTGTCGTACCCACCCGTTAACGTCGAGCCCGGACACCCGAACGACCGCACACCCGTGCCCGTACCCGCACGCCAGAACAGCGCGCCGGAGAGGAGACGCCCCCGTGGCACCCAGGACGGCCCTCGCCCCCGACCCGCACGGCCCCGGCGGCCGGCTCCAGCCGCTCGACGACGCCGGCGCCCCGCTCGGCCCGCCCGAGAAGGTCCCCGACCTCGCCGCCGCCGTCGCCGCCCGGGAGGCCGCAGGAAGCGACGTGCCGGGGCCCCGCTGGGTGTGGGCCGCCACCGACAGCGCCTACGCGCCGCTGCTGCCCCGGCTGCCCGACCGGCTCGCCCGCTGCCACGACCTGCGCCTGGTCGAGGCCCTGCTGCTGGCGCACGAGGGCCGGTTCGGCGCGCCCCGCTCGCTCGGCGCCGCCTGGTCCCGGCTGCGCGGCCTGCCCGTCCCGGACGACCTGCCCGAGCCCGGCTCCGCCGAGGCCGACGACGGGCAGGACACCCTGTTCGCGCCCGACCGGCTGCAACTGCCGCCCGGCGCCGACCCGCTGACCGCCGTCGTCGCCGTCCACGCCGAGCAGCAGCGCCGGATCGCCGCGATCGCCGACCCGGCCGCCCGGCACCGGTTCCGGCTGCTGGTCGCCGCCGAGTCCGCCGGCGCGCTGGTCGCCGCCGAGATGGCGCACGACGGGCTGCCCTGGCGCGCCGACGTCCACGACCAGCTGCTCACCGAACTCCTCGGCCCCCGCCCGACCGTCCCCGGCGCCCAGCCGAGACTGCTCGCCGACCTCGCCGCCGAACTCCAACGGGCCCTCGGCGGGCGCCCGTTCAACCCCGACTCGCACACCCAGGTGCTGCGCGCCTTCGCCGAGAACGGCATCCAGCTCGGCTCCACCCGCTCCTGGGAGCTCAAGGGCGTCGACCACCCGGCCGCCGCGCTGCTGATCCGCTACAAGGAGCTGTCCCGCATCCACGCCGCGCACGGCTGGGCCTGGCAGGACGCCTGGGCCCGCGGCGGCCGGTTCCGGCCCGAGTACGTGGTCGGCGGCGTGGTCTCCGGGCGCTGGGCCAGCCGCGGCGGCGGCGCGCTGCAGATCCCGCGCATCCTGCGCCGCGCCGTCGTCGCCGACCCGGGCTGGCTGCTGGTCGTCGCCGACGCCGCCCAACTGGAGCCCCGGGTGCTCGCCGCCCTCTCCCAGGACGCCGGGCTGGCCCGCACCGCCGCCGGCGGCGACCTGTACGAGGCGCTGGCCGCCCACGCCTTCCAGGGCGACCGCGACAAGGCCAAGCTCGGCCTGCTCGGCGCCATGTACGGGCAGACCAGCGGCGACATCGGCCCGCTGCTGAACACCCTGCGCCACCGCTACCCCGCCGCGATGGGCTACGTCGAGGCCGCCGCCCGCACCGGCGAGGACGGCGGGGTGGTCGCCTCCCGGCTGGGCCGGGTCTGCCCGCCCGCCTCGGCCGAGTTCCTCGACCTCACCGAGTCCCCCGACACGGCCGGCGAGGCCGGCGGCCGGCAGGCCCGCGCCCGCGGCCGCTTCACCCGCAACTTCGTCATCCAGGCCAGCGCCGCCGACTGGGCGCTCGCCCTGCTCGCCGCCCTGCGCCGCCGGCTGGGCGGGCTGCCGGTGGCCGGCCCGGCGGAGCGCCCGCACCTGGTGTTCTTCCAGCACGACGAGGTGATCGTGCACACCCCGGCCAACCTCGCCGACGAGGTGGCCGCCGCGGTCGCCGAGGCGGCCGACGAGGCCCGCCGCCTGGTGTTCGGCGACACCCCGGTCCGCTTCCCGCTCACCACGGCGGTGGTCGACTGCTACGCCGACGCCAAGTAGCCGCCCCGGCATCACGGCCGGGGCCTCACAGCTTCCGGAACGAGCGGGCCTCCTCGGCCGCCGCGACCACCTCCGCCAGCGCCGCCCCGGTCGAGGCGGTGACGGCGGCCGCCACCGCGCCCTCCACGAACGGCGCGTCCACCAGCCGCACGCCCGGGCGCGGCTCGTCCTCCAGCACCGTGACGGCGGTGAGCACCGAGCTGCCGAGATCCGGCAGCACGACCACGCCCGCCCCGCCGTCCGCCTCGGCGACGGCCCGCGCGATCAGGTCGTAGCTGGTGCCGAGCCCGCCGTCCTCCGTCCCCGCCGCGCACACCACCCGCACGCCGCCCGAGACGAGTTCGGCGAGCAGCTCGCGCAGCCCGGCGGCCAGTCGGGCGCTGTGCGAGACCAGGACGATACCCACGTGTTCGCTCATGCGACCGACCCTACGACCGACCCCGCGGCCGACGCCGCTACTCCGGGAGAGTGACCCGAATCCCGCGTGTCGCACCCCGTGCCCACCACCCCCGTCTGGCGTAGCGTCGGGGCAGCAGCGTCCACGGCCGACGACCCGCACAAGGGAGCGAAGAGCGTTGAAGAAGCTGATCAACACCCCGGAGAGCGTCCTGGAGGACGCGTTGGCCGGAGTCGCCGCCGCCCACCCCGAGCTGACGGTGGACATCCCCAACCGGGTGATCACCCGGGCCGCCCGCCCGGCCGGGCCCAAAGTCGCGGTGATCTCCGGCGGCGGCTCCGGCCACGAGCCGCTGCACGGCGGCTTCGTCGGCCCCGGCATGCTGGACGCCGCCTGCCCCGGCGAGGTCTTCACCTCCCCGGTGCCGGACCAGATGCTGGCCGCCGCCAAGGCCGTGGAGAGCGGCGCCGGCGTCGTCTTCATCGTGAAGAACTACACCGGCGACGTGATGAACTTCGAGCTCGCCGCCGAACTCGCCGCCGAGGAGGGCCTGGCGGTCCGCACCGTCCTGGTCGATGACGACGTGGCGGTCGAGGACTCCACCTGGACGGCCGGCCGCCGCGGCACCGGGGCGACCGTCATGGTCGAGAAGGCCACCGGAGCGCTGGCCGAACGCGGCGCCCCGCTCGACGAGGTGGCCGCCCTGGGCGAGCGGGTCAACGCCGCCTCCCGCTCCTTCGCCATCGCGCTCACCGCGGCCACCACCCCGGCCGCCGGCAAGCCCGGCTTCGACCTGCCCGAGGACGAGATCGAGGTCGGCGTCGGCATCCACGGCGAGCCCGGCCGCCGCCGCGAGAAGCTGCGCCCGGCCCGCGCGCTGGCCGCCGAGGTGGTCGACACCGTCCTCGCCGACCACCACCTGGCCCCGGGTGACGAGGTGATCGCCCTGCTCAACGGCCTCGGCGCGACCCCGCTGCTGGAGCTGTACATCGCCTACGGCGAGGTCGCCGCCCGGCTCGCCGAGCGCGGCATCACGGTGGCCCGCAGCCTGGTCGGCAACTACGTCACCAGCCTGGACATGGCGGGCTTCTCGCTCACCCTCACCAAGGCCGACCCGCAGCTGCTGGAGCTGTGGGACGCGCCCGTCGACACCCCCGCCCTCAAGCGGGCCTGAGCCGGGAGACGTCATGGACTTCGACACCCCCCTCGCCGAGGCCTGGATCCGCGCGATCGCCGCGGCCGTCGAGAAGGAGCAGGACCGGCTCACCGAGCTGGACTCGGCGATCGGCGACGGCGACCACGGCAGCAACCTCCGGCGCGGCTTCTCCGCCGCCCTGGCCGCCCTCGACGGCCTCCAGCCGGCCGGCCCGGGCGCCGTGCTCACCAAGGTGGGCAGCACGCTGATCTCCAAGGTCGGCGGCGCCTCCGGCCCGCTCTACGGCAAGGCCTTCCGCGCCATCGGCGCCGCCCTGCCCGATCCGGCCCTGTCCGATCCCGCTCTGCCCGGTTCCGCTCTGCCCGGCTCCGCTCTGCCCGGCTCCGCCGCCCCCGTCGGCCCGGCCACCCTCGCCGAGGCACTGGCCGCCGGCCTGGACGCCGTCCGCGCCCTCGGCAAGGCCGTGCCCGGGGACAAGACCATCGTCGACGCCTACACCCCGGCCGTCGCCGCCTTCCGCGCCGCGGCCGGCGCCGGGGCCACCCTCCCCGAGGCGGCCGCGGCGGCCGCCGACGCCGCCGACCAGGGCGCCCGCGACACCGTCCCCCTCCAGGCCCGCAAGGGCCGCGCCTCCTACCTCGGCGAGCGCAGCATCGGCCACCAGGATCCGGGCGCCACCTCCACCGCCCTGCTCTTCCGCGCCCTCGCCGACGTCACCGCGTCCTGAGGCACCCCCTCTCCTCGCGCGGGCGCCCGCGCGAGGAGAGGGTCATCCGGCCCCCAGCCGTCCGGCCCCCAGCCGTCCGGCCGTCAGCCGTCCGTCCTCGCGATCAGCAGCAGCAGGGCGTCGTCCCGCAGTTCCCCGCCCGTGTGCGCGAGCAGGTCCGCGTACACCCGCCCCACCGCCGCCTCCAGATCCCCCTCCGACCGCGCGGCGCCCCGCACCAGCGGCCCGACCCGCTCCGCCAGCGGGTAGAACTCCCCGCTCTTACGGTGCCGTGCCTCGATCACCCCGTCCGTGCAGAGCACCAGGACGTCCTCCGCCCCGAACGGCTGGTCCCAGCTGGCCGGTTCGCCCGTCGCCAACCGTCCGAGGCCGAGCGGCACCCAGGGGTCGGGGGCGTCCAGCACGTGCGCCCGCCCGTCGCCGTCGACCCGGATCGGCGGGACGTGCCCGTACTGCAGCAGTTCCATCACCCCGGGCGTGCGGAACTCCGCGAACAGCGCGGTGGTGAACTCCCCGTCCGGGACGTGCCGCTCGACGCTGGCCTCGATCCGCGCCGCGACGCCCCGCAGCCCGGCCTCGTCGTACGCGGCCTCCCGGAACGCGCCCAGCACCACGGCCGCGGTCTGCACGGCGGAGAGCCCCTTGCCCCGGACGTCCCCGACCGCGACCCGGGTGCCGTGCGGCGTCTCCAGCACCGAGTACAGGTCCCCGCCGATCCGTGAGGCGTCGGCCGCCGACACGTACCGGACGGCCAGCCGCAGCGGCCCGACGGCCGGCCCGGGCAGCCGCAGCAGGGCCCGCTGGGCGGCCTCGGCGACGGAACTGACGGCCGCGAAGGCCGCCGCGCGCCGCATCCGGATCTTGGCGACCCAAGCGGAGAAGACCGTCAGCACGGCGTAGCTGACCATCGCACCGTAGAGGAAGCGTGCGTCGTTGATGTTGTCGACCTGGTCGTAGTGGCTGAGCCCGAAGACGGCGAGCAGGCCGAGCGCGCAGACGGCGAGCAGTTCGCCCGGTCTGAGGGTGAGCGCGGCGGCGGCCGGGACGACGGTCATCAGCGGTGCCAGGTAGCGGTCCTTGCCGGAGAGGAGGTCAGCGAGTGCGACCAGGAGCACGGCGAGCAGCGCCGGGCTGGCCCGCCGCCAGAACGGCACGTCCTGGAGGTCGGCGGCCAGCAGGGCGCCGCGCCGCCGGTCCGGCGGCAGCCCGGCGGCGCTGGGGGCCGAGGGGGACTGGGCACGGCGGGTCGGGAACACATACCGAACATAAGGGACGTTCGCGGCGCCCACCCGCCCGCCTACCGCGTTTCCGTCCACCGCGTCCGCCGACCCGCCGCACGAGCGTCCCGATCGCCCCCAAATGCCCTATTTGTCATACAGTTCGACCAAAGCGGCTACCCCGAGGAGGCCCCGTCCGGTGTCCGGCTACCGCAACACCCCCCGCATCTCCGACGCCCCGGGCCGGACGACGGCCACGTCCGACCACTGGCTGAAGGTCTTCGCCGTCGGCCTGCTGCTCTGGGGCGCCACCGTCGTCGTCACGTTCCTCACCGGGAACAGCAACCTCGTCCCGACGATCGTGCTGCTCGGCAGCTTCCTGGTCCCGGCCACCCTGGTGATCTGGGCCTACGAGCGCTACGCCGGCGACCTCGGCCCGGACCGGCTCTTCGCCTGCTTCGGCGTCGGCGGCATCATCGGCGTCCTGGGCGCCTCGGTGCTGGAGAGCTACCTGGTCTCGCCCTCGGCCTGGATGTACGTCACCGTCGGCCTGATCGAGGAGGCGGCCAAGCTGGGCGCCCTGGTCATGGTGAGCCGCCGACTGCGGGTCAGCGGGCTGCGGCACGGGCTGGTGCTCGGCGCCACCGTCGGAGCGGGGTTCGCCGCGTTCGAGAGCGCCGGGTACGCGTTCAACGCCGTGCTGAGCAACCAGGGACTCTCGCTCGAGGACCTGGTCGAGACGGAGATCCTGCGCGGGCTCCTCGCACCGGTCGGCCACATCCTGTGGACGGCGATCATCGGCGGGGTGCTGTTCAGCGAGCGCCGCGGCGGGCGGTTCCGCTTCACCACCCCGGTCGTCGTCACCTACCTGGGCGTATCGGTGCTGCACGCGCTCTGGGACAGCACGAGCGGCATCGCCGTCTGGCTGGTCGCCAAGACCACCGCGAGCTCCTGGCAGCGCGCACTGTTCGAGCTCGGCCACATGCCCCACCCCAACAGCGAGCAGGTGCACCTGTACACCCTCTACGACACGGTCGGACTGCTCGTGGTCTCCTTGGGCGGGCTGCTCTGGCTACGGCTGCTGATCCGGCGCGAGCGCGCGCCGATCCCGGCCCAGCTCCCGGCCTCCCCGGTCTGAGGCGGTCCGGCGCATACGCTCGACCGGCGCACGCGTCCGTGACGCGTGCCACTTCACCCACCTCTCCCGGAAATACCCCTGAGGGGTATGGTGTTGTCAGAGTAGAGCCCGGGCCGACGCCCGGGGCGCCACACCTCCCGGAGGCCCGGATGTCCAGCACCACCACCTACACCGTGACCGGCATGAGCTGCGGCCACTGCGAGAAGGCGATCAGCGAGGAGCTCTCCGCCCTCACCGGCGTCACCGAGGTCGCCGCCGACTCCAAGGCCGGCACCGTGACGGTCTCCTCCCTCGCCCCGCTGGACGACGACCAGGTCCGCAGCGCCGTCGACGAGGCCGGCTACGAACTGGTCGGCCGCAGCGCCTAGGCCTCCCGGTACGCCCGTACGGCGGGGCCCGGGCAGCGGACCCCGCCGTACTCCCCCACCGAGGAGCTGCCGAGGAGCCGATCCGCATGAGCGAGCGAAGCGAACTGGTCACCACCGCCCCCGGTGTCCAGGGCACCCCCGTCGTCCGGGACCGGGTCGAGCTGTCGATCGGCGGCATGACCTGCGCCTCCTGCGCGACCCGGATCGAGAAGAAGCTCAACCGGATGGACGGCGTCGAAGCCACCGTCAACCTCGCCACCGAGAAGGCCCGGGTCGACTACGGCCCCGGGGTGACGGTCGAGGACCTGATCGCCACCGTCGAGCGCACCGGCTACACCGCCGAGCTCCCGCCGCCCCCGGCCCCCGCCCTCCCGACCGGCGCCGACGCCAGTAGCGCTGCCGGTGCCGACACCGCCGACCCGCTGTACGACCGGCTGCTGATCAGCGCCGTCCTCAGCGTCCCGGTGGTCATGCTGTCGATGATCCCGGCCCTCCAGTTCGCCAACTGGCAGTGGCTCGCCTTCGCCCTCACCGGCCCGGTCGTGGTCTACGGCGGCCTGCCGTTCCACCGCGCCGCCTGGACCAACCTCAAGCACGGCGCCGCGACCATGGACACCCTGGTCTCGCTCGGCACCCTGGCCGCCTTCGGCTGGTCCTTCTGGGCACTGTTCTGGGGCCACGCGGGCCTGCCCGGCATGCACCACGACTTCTCACTGGCGATCGGCGACACCGACGCCTCGTCCACCCTCTACCTGGAGACGGCCGCCGCCGTCACCGTGCTGATCCTGCTCGGCCGCCACCTGGAGGCCCGCTCCAAGCGCCGGGCCGGGGCCGCCCTGCACGCCCTGCTCGACCTCGGCGCCAAGGACGTCACCGTGCTGCGCGGCGGGGCCGAGGTCCGGATCCCGGTCGGCGGCCTGGCCGTGGGCGACCGGTTCGTGGTCCGGCCCGGCGAGAAGATCGCCACCGACGGCACGGTGGTCGAGGGCGGATCGGCGGTGGACGCCTCGATGCTCACCGGCGAGTCCGTACCGGTCGAGGTCGGCGTCGGTGACCAGGTCACCGGTGCCACCGTCAACGCCGGCGGCCGGCTGGTCGTCGAGGCCACCCGGATCGGCGCGGACACCCAGCTGTCCCGGATGGCCCGGCTGGTCGAGGAGGCCCAGAACGGCAAGGCCGCCGCCCAGCGCCTCGCCGACCGGATCTCCGCCGTCTTCGTCCCGGTCGTCATCCTGCTCGCGCTCGCCACCCTGGTCGGCTGGCTCCTGGCCTCCGACAGCCCCACCGAGGCGTTCACCGCCGCCGTGGCCGTGCTGATCATCGCCTGCCCGTGCGCCCTGGGCCTGGCCACCCCGACCGCGCTCATGGTCGGCACCGGCCGCGGCGCCCAGCTGGGCATCCTGATCAAGGGCCCCGAAGTACTGGAGACCACCCGCCGGGTGGACACCGTCGTCCTGGACAAGACCGGCACCGTCACCACCGGCCGGATGACCCTGCTCGCCGTGCACACCGCCGAGGGCGTCGACGAGGCCGAGGCGCTGCGCCTGGCCGGAGCCCTGGAGCACGCCTCCGAGCACCCGATCGCCCGGGCGATCGCCACCGCCGCCGCGGAGCGGACCGGCGCGCTGCCGCCGGTCGAGGACTTCCGCAACCTCCCCGGGAGGGGCGTGCAGGGCGTCGTCGAGGGCCGGGAGGTGGTGGCCGGGCGCGAGGCCCTGCTCGCCGACCGGGCCCAGCACCTGCCGCCCGTCCTGGCCCGCGCCAAGGCCGCGGCCGAGGCGGCCGGGCGGACCTCGATCGCGGTGGGCTGGGACGGCGAGGCACGGGCCGTCCTGGAGGTCGCGGACGCGGTCAAGCCGACCAGCGCCGAGGCGATCGCCCGGCTGCGCGCGCTGGGCCTGCGCCCGGTGCTGCTGACCGGCGACAACCGGGCGGTCGCCGAGGCCGTCGCCGCCGAGGTCGGCATCGCCCCGGAACACGTCATCGCCGAGGTCATGCCGCAGGACAAGGTCGCCACCGTCAAGCGGCTCCAGGCCGAGGGCAGGGTCGTGGCGATGGTCGGCGACGGCGTCAACGACGCGGCCGCCCTCGCCCAGGCCGACCTGGGCCTGGCCATGGGCACCGGCACCGACGCCGCGATCGAGGCCGGCGACCTCACCCTGGTCCGCGGCGACCTGCGCTCGGCGGCCGACGCCATCCGGCTCTCCCGCCGCACGCTCGGCACCATCAAGGGCAACCTGTGCTGGGCCTTCGGCTACAACGTGGCGGCGATCCCGCTGGCCGCCGCCGGGCTGCTCAACCCGATGATCGCCGGCGCCGCGATGGCCTTCTCCTCGGTCTTCGTGGTCACCAACAGCCTGCGCCTGCGCCGCTTCCAGCCCGCCTGACCCGCCCACGCGACACGGAAGGGCCCGGACCGGCCCCGGTCCGGGCCCTTCCCGGCGTCAGCGCGCCGGCGTCACCGTGTCAGCGCCCGAGCAGCTCGCCGCCGTTGCAGTGCAGGATCTCGCCGGTGATGAACCCGGCCTCGGGCGAGGCAAGGAAGTGGACCGCGGCCGCGACCTCACCGGTCTCCCCGATCCGGCCCAGCAGGGTGCGGGCCGCCCGGCGGGAGACCTCGGCCTCGTCCAGCCGGGGGCCGAAGAACTCGGTGCCGGCCACCGTCCCGGGCGCGACGATGTTGGCGGTGATCCCGGAGGTGCCCAACTGGGCGGCCAGGAAGTGGTTCCAGGCGTGCAGCGAGGCCTTCGCCGCGCCGAACGAGCCGGCCCCGCGCAGGGCGGCGATCGAGCTGATGGTGACCACCCGGCCGGCGCCGGGGGTGAGCCGGTCCCGGATCGACTCGGTGAGCAGCACCACGGTCAGCACGTTGCGCTCGAAGTCGCCGCGCCAGCGGGCCAGCAGGGCGTGCGGCCCGGCACCGATCACGGTCTCCCGGCTGCCGGCGTTGTTGACCAGGACGTCGATCCGCTCGGGAAGTTCGGCGAGCGCGGCCTCGACGGCGTCGGGGTCGGCGAGATCGCACACCAGCGGGGTGACGTTCGGCCCGAGGTCCGCCGCGGCCTTCTCCAGGACCGCGCGGCGGCGGCCCACGATCACGACCCGTTCGCCCGCCTCGGCGAACCGCCGCGCGACTTCGTACCCGATTCCCGTGCCACCGCCGGTGACAACGACGTTCCTGGCCATCTGCGCACTCCCTCCCCAGTTCCGCCGCCACGCTGCGAGGGTGCGGGACGGTCCGTACCGGAATGCCACGATTCCTATCACGCTCGGTTGCCGTGACTGCGGGGAGGGTGACGTCGCGCGCGCGGGAAGGTGTGATATGGGCTCGGCACGACGTGCACACGGAGCGTGGCGAGAGGCAGCTCACACCCCCCGGGCGTAACTTCTCGCACCCTGATACGTCTTAGGTTGGTAGTGCGGCAGTTTTCCGAGGGGCGGAGACGCGACGAACGGCAATGCGTCCCCGTGCTTCCACCGACTGCCGCCGACGGGGCTCCGGCGGGCCCCGGGACGGTCGTCGACCTTGACGGCCTTCGCGCACGACGCCGGGGTTGCGGCGGGTCAGGGACGCTTTGAGCGGCCGTCCCCGGCTTCGGCCCGGCCCCGGAGTCGTGCGCCGTACGGTTCCGTCCCCGCGCGGGCGCCCACCCGGGCCCACCGCACGGGGACGCGGAAGGGCCCGGCCGCCAGATGGCGACCGGGCCCTTCCGGGTGCAGCGTCAGCGGTCGCCGAGGGCGACGTAGTCGCGGATCTCGACGCCGGTGTAGATCTGGCGCGGACGGCCGATCCGGCTGGTCGGGTCGTTGATCATCTCGTGCCAGTGGGCGATCCAGCCCGGCAGCCGGCCGAGGGCGAACAGCACGGTGAACATGCTGGTCGGGAAGCCCATGGCGCGGTAGATCAGGCCGGTGTAGAAGTCCACGTTCGGGTAGAGCTTGCGCGAGATGAAGAAGTCGTCCTTGAGGGCGTGCTCCTCCAGCTTGAGCGCGATGTTCAGCAGCTCGTCGTTCTTGCCGAGCTGGCCGAGGACCTCGTGCGCGAGCAGCTTGACCTGCGCGGCGCGCGGGTCGAAGGCCTTGTAGACGCGGTGGCCGAAGCCCATCAGCTTGACGCCGGCTTCCTTGTTCTTCACCTTCGTGATGAACGCGTCGACGTCGCCGCCGTCCTTCTGGATGCTCTCCAGCATCTCCAGCACGGCCTGGTTGGCGCCGCCGTGCAGCGGGCCCCAGAGCGCCGAGATGCCCGCCGAGATCGAGGCGAACAGGTTGGCGTGGCTGGAGCCGACCAGGCGCACGGTGGAGGTCGAGCAGTTCTGCTCGTGGTCCGCGTGCAGGATGAGCAGCTTGTCCAGGGCGTTGACGATCACCGGGTTGAGCTCGTAGTCCTCGGCGGGGACGGCGAAGGTCATCCGCAGGAGGTTCTCGACGTAGCTCAGGTCGTTGCGCGGGTAGACGAAGGGCTGGCCCATCGCCTTCTTGTACGCGTAGGCGGCGATCGTCGGCAGCTTGGCGAGCAGGCGGACGGTCGACAGGTGGCGCTGGCCGGCGTCGAACGGGTTGTGGCTCTCCGGGTAGAACGTGGAGAGGGCGCCGACCACCGAGGACAGCATGGCCATCGGGTGGGCGTCCCGCGGGAAGCCCTGGAAGAAGCGCTTGACGTCCTCGTGCAGCAGGGTGTGCTGGGTGATCTCGCGGTTGAACTCGGCCAGCTGGTCCGCGTTGGGCAGCTCACCGTTGATCAGGAGGTACGCGGTCTCGATGAAGCCGCCCTGCCCTGCGAGCTGCTCGATCGGGTAGCCGCGGTACCGCAGGATGCCGTTGTCACCGTCCACGAAGGTGATCGCGGACTTGTACGCGGCGGTGTTACCGAAGCCGTTGTCCAGGGTGACCAGGCCGGTCTGCGGGAGCAGCTTCGAGATGTCGAAGCCGGCGTTGCCCGCAGTGCTCTCGACGACGGGGTACTCGTACTCGCCGTCCTGGTACCGCAGTACTACCGAGTTGTCGCTCACGTCTTCCTCACCGACGAAATGAATCCTCTTCCAAGGTGCCCTGACTGTCTCTACCATCCCCCATCTGGAGGACAGCCGCGCACCCGGGGTGGCCCGAAAGGGCCCGCCCCTACAAAACCTGCTGCCGCAGCCGGTACGAACCGGACAAGATCGGCACCACCCTAGGCTCTGCCGTAAATCTCTTCACGTCAAGAGAACATTAGAGGCAACCATCCTGTTGGATAATCATCCAGTTGCCAGTCGATGATCTAGCGCCGCATGCCGTCGACCTGCACTGACGGTCCGCACGGCCTGCGCGATCGCCTTCCGTGACCCCACCAGTACCACCAGTTTCCTTGCCCTGGTCACAGCGGTGTAGAGCAGGTTTCGCTGGAGCATCGTCCAAGCGGACATGGTGACCGGAATCACCACCACTGGGTACTCGCTCCCCTGCGAGCGGTGGATCGTGACCGCGTACGCGTGCGCCAACTCGTCCAGTTCGTCGAAGTCGTACGGCACCTCCTCGTCCTCGTCGGTGAGCACCGTCAACCGCTGGTCGTCCACGCTGAGGGCGGTCACCACTCCCACTGTGCCGTTGAAGACCCCGTTGCGCCCCTTGTCGTAGTTGTTGCGCACCTGCGTGACCTTGTCCCCCACCCGGAACGTGCGCCCGCCGAACCGCCGCTCCGCCAACCCCTCCCGGGCCGGCGTCACCGCCCCCTGGAGCAGCGTGTTCAGGTTCCCCGCCCCGGCCGGCCCCCGGTGCATCGGCGCCAGCACCTGGACGTCCCGCCGTGGGTCGAACCCGAACCGCTGCGGGATCCGCCGCGCCACCACGTCCACCGTCAGGCCGGCCGCCAGCTCCGCGTCGTCCTCCGCGAACAGGAAGAAGTCCGGCAGACCGTCCGTCAGCGGCGGCCTCCCCTCGTTGATCCGGTGCGCGTTCGTCACCACCCCCGACTGCTGCGCCTGCCGGAAGATCCTGGTCAGCCGCACCGACGGGATCGGGCCGCCCTCCGCCAGCAGGTCCCGCAGCACCTCGCCGGCGCCCACCGACGGCAGCTGGTCCACGTCCCCCACGAACAACAGGTGCGCCCCCGGCGGCACCGCCTTGACCAGCTTGTTCGCCAGGATCAGATCCAGCATCGAGGCCTCGTCCACCACCACCAGATCGGCGTCCAGCGGCCGGTCCCGGTCGTACGCGGCGTCCCCGCCCGGTTTCAGCTCCAGCAGCCGGTGCACCGTCGAGGCCTCCGCCCCGGTCAGCTCCGCCAACCGCTTCGCCGCCCGCCCGGTCGGCGCCGCCAGCACCACCTTCGCCCGCTTGGCCAGCGCCAGCGTCACGATCGACTTCACCGTGAACGACTTGCCGCAGCCCGGACCACCCGTCAGCACCGCGACCCGCTCGGTCAGCGCCAGCCGCACCGCCTGCTCCTGCTCCGGCGCGAGATCGGCCCCGGTGCGCTTCGCCAGCCACTCCAGCGCCACCGGCCAGTCCACCCCGCCGAACCACGGCATCCGGTCGGAATCCGAACGCAGCAACCGCAGCAGCTGGTTGGCCAGCGAGATCTCCGCCCGGTGGAACGGCACCAGGTACACCGCGGTGATCGCCTCGCCCGCCTCCCCCGGCACCGACTCCCGCACCACCCCCTCCGCCGCGACCAACTCCGCCAGGCAGTCGATCACCAGGCCCACGTCCACCTGCAGCAGCTTCACGCCGTCCGCGATCAGCCGCTCCTCCGGCAGGTAGCAGTGCCCCTGGTCGCTGCTCTGCGACAGCGCGTACTGCAGCCCCGCCTTCACCCGCTCCGGGCTGTCGTGCGGGATCCCCACCGCCTGGGCGATCCGGTCCGCCGTCAGGAAGCCGATCCCCCACACGTCCGACGCCAGCCGGTACGGCTCGTTCCTCACCACCCCGATCGAGGCGTCCCCGTACTGCTTGTAGATCCGCACCGCGAGCGAGGTCGACACCCCCACCCCCTGGAGGAAGACCATCACCTCCTTGATGGCCTTCTGCTCCTCCCAGGCCGCCGCGATCTTCTTCGTCCGCTTCGGCCCCAGCCCCGGCACCTCGATCAACCGGCCCGGCTCGTTCTCGATCACCTCCAGGGTGTCCACCCCGAAGCGCTCCACGATCCGCTCGGCGAACCGCGGCCCGATCCCCTTGATCAGCCCCGAACCCAGGTACCGCTGGATGCCCTGCACCGTCGCCGGCAGCACCGTCGTGTAGTTCTCCACCGTGAACTGCCGCCCGTACTGCGGATGCGAGCCCCACCGCCCGTGCAGCCGCAGCGACTCCCCCACCTGGGCTCCCAGCAGCGCGCCCACCACCGTCAGCAGGTCGTTCCCGCCCCGGCCGGTGTCCACCCGGGCCACCGTGTACCCGGTGTCCTCGTTGGCGTACGTGATCCGCTCCAGCACGCCCTCGACCTGCGCGAGCTGGCGCGGCGCCTCCTGCCCCGACTGCGCCTGCCTGGCCACCGGGACCCCCTTCGACCGGTACGGGTGGACCTTTCGTTACGCACCGTACCGCCCGGCCACGACAAGCCCGCACCCGCGCCGGACCACCCCCGCGGCAGGACCGCCCCCTGGCCCCTGCCGAGCAGCGCCCCGCCGTGCAGCGCCCCCGCCGAGGTGCCAGGCTGGGACCCGGCAGGGGGGCACGATCGCGCCCGCACGGGCCCCGTCCGAGGAGCAGCGTCCATGCTCAACACCGCCTACCGCCCCGGCTCCCCCGACTGGCTCGACCTGGGCAGCCCCGACACCCGGGCCTCCGTCGACTTCTACACCGCCCTGTTCGGCTGGACCTTCGACCCGGCCGGCCCCGAAGCCGGCGGGTACGGCTTCTTCCAGCTCGACGGCCGGACGGTCGCCGCCCTCGGCCCGCTCGCGGAGGAGGGCTCCCTGCCCGCCTGGACGCTGTACTTCGCCACCCTCGACGCCGACCGCACCACCGAACTCGTCGAACAGGCCGGCGGCCACGTCCGGTTCACCCCCTTCGACGTCTTCACCGCGGGCCGGATGGCCGGCTACACCGACCCGACCGGCGCCGAGTTCGCCGTCTGGCAGCCGCACGACACCCGCGGCCTGGAGGTCGTCAACGAGGAGGGCAGCCTCTGCTGGACCGAGTGCTACAGCGTCGACGCCGAACGCGCCAAGACCTTCTACCGGACCGTCTTCAGCTGGCAGGAACAGGACGTGCCACTCGAAGGCACCTCCTACACCGTCCTCACCCCCGCGGGCGCCGGCAGCGACGACGCCCACGGCGGCATCATGCAGCTCGGCCCCGAGCAGACCGCCCGCGGCACCACCTCGCACTGGCTCCCCTACTTCGAGGTCCCCAACGTGGACGCCAGCCTCGCCATCGCCGACAAGCTCGGGGCCACCGTGCGGATCCCCGCCATGGACGTCCACGGCGTGGGCCGCCTCGCCCAGTTCCACGACCCGCACGGCGCCGTCTTCGCCGTCATCACCAGTGCCAAGCCCGGGGAGTGACAGCGCATCACTCCCGATCACCCCCGAGAAGGGGCCTGAGGGGGTGCTACGGGCAGTGGCAGCGGAGGTGCGGGGAAGCAGGGCGCGCCTATCCTCTGATCATGACTGACCTGACGATCCGCCGGGCCACCGCAGAGGACCTGCCGGCGCTGGTGGCCCTGCTCGCCGACGACGCCCTGGGCGCCACCCGCGAGAGCCCCGACGACCTCACGCCGTACCGTGCCGCCTTCGCCCGCGTCGACGGTGACCCGCACCAGCACCTGGTCGCCGCCGAGCGCGCCGGCCGAACCGTCGGCACCCTGCAGCTGACCGTGATCCCCGGCATCTCCCGGAAGGGCTCCACCCGGACCATCATCGAGGCCGTCCGCGTCCACGCCGACGAGCGGGGCAGCGGCCTCGGCACCGAACTGATCCAGTGGGCGATCGAGCATTCCCGCGAACTCGGTGCCGACCTCGTCCAGCTCACCTCCGACGCGACCCGCACCGACGCCCACCGCTTCTACGAGAAGCTCGGCTTCGTCCCCTCCCACGTCGGATTCAAGCTCCAGCTCTGAAACCTTGAAGTTCCAAAGCCCCGGAAACGCAAAGAACCCCCATCCGGTTTCCCGGATGGGGGTTCTTTGTGAATGATTGTTCGGCGGCGTCCTACTCTCCCACAGGGTCCCCCCTGCAGTACCATCGGCGCTGTAAGGCTTAGCTTCCGGGTTCGGAATGTA
>NZ_JBHVPH010000015.1:180469-199685 GCF_042887425.1 Kitasatospora sp. NPDC057940 | reverse complement strand
CGCATCGATGCGCCCCCACCGCACGGCCCACCAACCATCTGCCCCACCCTCCCGCTTCGGGGGCGGGACGCCGGCCCGGCCGACGTCCCGCCCCCGTACGCGGTTCACGGTGCGAGCGGTGGTCGACGGTCAGTCGTCGCTGTCCTGGCCCTGGTCGTCGCCCTGGTCCTGGTCCTCGCCCTGGTCGTCGCCGTGGTGCGCGGTGGCGCGGGCGAAGACCTGGGAGTCGGTGCCCGCCGGGCCGCCGGTGCCGGCGAGCAGGTTGCCGCTGGTCGAGCCGAACACCACCGTGCGGCCGCGGGCGTCCACGACCGGGTCGGTCGAGGAGCCGTTGCCGAGCGAGCCGTCCGCGGCGGTGGCGACCCGCTCGGTCCGGCCGGTGCGCAGGTCGTGGCGGTAGACGTCCCAGCCCGGGTGCTGCGGGCCCGCCACCAGGTTGTCGGCGGCGGAGGCGAAGTAGACCCAGCGGTTGTCGGCGGTGATCCGGGCGTGGTCGGAGGAGCCGACCGAGGTGGTGCCGGGCAGGCCGCCGCTGATCTTCGTCACGGTGCCCTTCCTGAGGTCCCGGACGTACAGCACGGTGTGGAACCGGTGGCCGCCGGTCGACCCGCCGGGCTCGGGCAGGGCGTAGATCGCGCGCCGCCCGTCGGGGCTGATCGTCGCGCCGAAGCTCGGGGCGCCGAGCTTGCCGTCGAGGTCGAGGCTGGCGGCGGAGATCCGGCCGGACTCCACGTCGTAGGTGTAGTAGGGGGCGGTCACCGGCCGGGCCAGGTTCGGCTGGGCCAGGCCCTTCTGCGCGCTGCGGGGCAGGGCCGGGGCGATGCCCGGGGCCAGCTCCACGTCGCCGTTGGCGGCTGCGCCCTCGCCGGCCGGGGCGGGGGTCTGGTCGGCGGGCAGCAGGTTGTCGGCCATCGAGGTGAAGCCGATGGTGCGGCCGTCCGCGCTGATCGTCGGGTGGAGGGACATGCCGTCGCCCGGCTTGCCGTCCACGCCGCGGGTCACCAGCTTGGTCTTCCCCGTCCAGCGGTCGGTGACGTAGATGTTGTAGTCCCAGGTGTAGGGCCTGGCCAGCGAGGGGGCGTCGCCCTGGAGGTCGGGGACGAGGTCCTTGCGGCTGGAGCCGAAGACCACGTAGCGGCCGTTCGCGCTGATCGAGGGCGCGTAGGAGGAGTGGAACTTGTCGGTGTCGGTGCCGGTGAGCCCGCCGCTGATCAGCTCGGTGCGGCCGGTCTTCCGGTCGCGGACGTACACCTCGTCGCGCCCCTGGACCTGCATGCCGGGCACCACGTTCTCGGCGTCGCTGTCGAAGGCGACGTAGCGGCCGTCGGCGTTGATCGCGACGTTGTCGGTGAAGCCGTTCAGCGCGCTGCCGTCGGCGGCCAGGTTGACCCGCTCGGTGCGGCCGGTCCTCAGGTCGCGGACGTAGGCGTCGCGGGCGCTCTTCGCGGGCTGGGACACCAGGTTCGTGGCCCAGGAGGTGAACAGGGCGTAGCGGCCGTCGGCGCTGATCGCCTGGCTCCACGACTGGTTGTCCGGCGCGGCGCCGTTCACCCCGACGCTGACCTGGACGGTGCCGCGCGGCGCCCGGTCGGCCCGGTCGGCCTGGGCGGGTGCCGCGGTCACGGCGAGTACGGCGGTGGCCGCGAGAATGCTGCCGCCGCCGGCCAGCCACCGGTTGCGGGTGGTGCGGGTGCTGCGTGTCATGACGTCTGCCTCCCCGGGGGTCGCCCGGCCGGGCTCCCTCCCGGCGACGGGCTTTCGGGAGAGCCAATCGTCGGGAGGGCCGGGTGGTCAACGCCCACGGGTGATCTCGGCCGAAAATACGTCAACGGACGTATGCGGCAAGGGAGTCAGGACATCAAAGGCGGCGCAGGAAGACGTCCAGGAAGGTGTTGGTGTCGCCCGGCACCAGGTCGCCGTCCGAGGCGTCGAAGATCACCGTGTCGCCGGTGGCGTCCACGTACGGGCCGTAGGAGGAGGCGGTGCTCTGCCCGCCGCTCCGGGTGAGGCTGACCCGCTCGATCCGCCCGGTCCACAGGTCGCGGCGGAAGATGTCGCTGGCGGAGTTGGTGTCGTCGGGGACGAGGTTCTCGGCGGCGGAGTCGAAGTAGACCCAGCGGTCGTCGAGCGTCATGACGCCACCGGACGAGGACCACTTGGCGGTGGTGCCCGGCAGGTCGGTGTTGACCTTGGTGATCTTGCCGGTGGCCAGCTCGTGGACGTACACGTCCATCCGGATGCCGTGGGCCGGGGCGGGCGCGCCGCCGATGAAGACCGGGAGGCTGTAGATCGCGTAGCGGCCGTCCGGGCTGACCCGGCCGTCGCGGCCGCCGTCGCTCAGGGCCCCGGTGTCGTCCAGGCTGGCGCCGGCGATCTTGCCGGTGCCGGCCTTCCAGACGTAGTACGGGTAGAACTTGGGCCCGGCCAGCCGGGGTGTCCCGGCGCCGGCGGATTCGGCGCCGGTGGCAGGCTCGGTGGCCGGGGCCGGAGTGCCCGGGAGCAGGTTCCCGGCCCGGGAGCCGAAACCGACGGTCGATCCGTCCGCACTGATCGTCGGGCTGAAGGAGTTGTTGTCGGCGCCCTCGCCCTCCGTGCCGGAGGTGACCAGCCGGGTGGTGTGGGTCCAGCGGTCGGTGACGTAGATGTTGTTCTTGCCGCGCTTCACGCCCGGGGCGAGGTCGGTGCGGCTGGAGGCGTAGGCGACGAAGCGGCCGTCCCAGCTGAGGGTGGGGCTGTCGGCGGTGCGGATGCTCTGGTCGTCGGTGCTCGCCGAGCCGGGGGCGGTGATCAGCTCGGTGCGGCCGGTCCAGCGGTCGCGGACGAAGACGTCGTTGCCGTGCTTCGGCTGGCCGGGCAGCACGTTGGTGGCGGCGGTGCTGAACGCCACGTACCGGCCGTCGCCGCTGATCGCGGCCTGGTTGGTGGCGGCGTCCAGCTTGGAGCCGTCGGCGGCGACGCTGACCCGCTCGACGTGCCCGTTGCGCAGGTCCCGCACGTAGACCTCGTCCGAGTTCGGGGTGCCGGCCCCGGGCAGCAGGTTCGTCGCGGTCGAGGTGAACAGCGCGGAGCGGCCGTCGGCGCTCAGCCCGAGTGCGGACGAGGTGCCGTCGAGCTGCTCGCCCTTGGGCCCTTCGCTCACCCGGGAGGTGTCGCCCTTGAGCGGCCGGGCCTCGGCGGCGGGCATCGCGGTGCCGGCGGCGACGGCGGCGGCCACCAGGACGCCGGCGGTGCGGGCCAGTCGACGGCGGGTTCGTGCAGTGGTCATGGACATCCTCCCCTGATGACGGCACCGGGCCCTCGTCACCCCCGCGGCCCGGCTCGGGAAGAGCCAATCGCCGCCCGGGCCGGGTGGTCAACCGGGCGAAGCGATCTCGTCCGGAAATACGCCACCGGTCGTATCGCCCCTTACGCGGAACCGGGCCCGGAGCCGGGGCCGGCCGGACCGGACCCCGCCCCGGCTCCGGTCCCGGTCCGGCCGGCCCCGGCACGCTGGCAGAATTGGCCCGTGATCGACGCCCGACGGCTGCGGACCCTGCGGGCCGTGGCGGACCACCGCACCGTGACCGCCGCGGCGGCCGCCCTCTACCTGACCCCTTCCGCCGTCTCCCAGCAGCTGGCCGCCCTGGAGCAGGAGACCGGCCACCACCTGCTCGCCCGCGAGGGCCGGGGGGTGCGGCTGACCGCCGCCGGGGAGATCCTGCTCGGCCACGCCGACGCCGTGCTCGCCCAGCTGGAGCGCGCCGAGGCCGACCTCGCCGCCTACAGCGAGGGCGTCTCCGGCGAGGTCACCGTCGCCTCCTTCGCCACCGGCATCGCGCTCGTCCTCGCCCCGGCGATCGGACTGCTGGCCGCGCAGGCGCCCGGGGTGCGGCTCAAGGTGCTGGACGCGGAGGGCGACGCCAGCCTGCCGATGGTCCTCGACGGCCGGGCCGACCTCGCGGTGGCCGTCGAGTACCGGGGCGCCCCGCGCGCCGACGACGCCCGGCTCACCCGCGTCCCGCTGTACGCCGAGCCGTTCGAGGCGGTGCTGCCGCTCGGCCACCCGCTGGCCGCCGACGGCGGTCCGCTCGCCGTCGCGGCCCTGGCCGACGAACGGTGGATCGGCCCCTACCCGGGCAACCCCTGCCACGACGTCGTCCTGCTGGCCTGCGAGCACGCCGGCTTCCAGCCGCGCCTGGTGCACTCCTCCGACGACTTCCGGGCCGTCGTCGCCCTCGCCTCGGCGGGCGCCGGCGTCGCCCTCGTGCCGCGCTCGGCGCTGCGCGGCGTCGACCTCGGCCGGATCGCCGTCCGGCCGGTGGACAGCGAGCTCGCCACCCGCCGGGTCTTCGCCGCCGTCCGGGCCGGCGCCGACGGGCACCCGCTGATCCGCCCGGTGCTGGACGCCCTCGCCGAGGCGGCCGCGGCGGGCGCCTGAGGGCCGAGGCTGGGCGGGTCCGGGGTCAGGCGGGTCGGGGCGTCGTGCGCGTGCCGTTGACGACCGCCCGGAACATCCAGGACAGCCGCTCCTCCGGCGCCCCGGACACCAGGTCGTCCCCGAGCGCGGCGATCCTCGGGTAGGTGGCGGCGGGCGCCGTGCGGAGCGCGTCGGTGAGCGCGGCCTGTTCCCGCTCCGCCTGCTCGCCCTGGCGGGCGGACTGCTCGGCGGCGGTGGCGGTGGCCACCTGGAGCAGCACGTCCACGCCCCAGGCCGCCTGCCCGTCCGGCACCCCGCCCTCGTGCAGCAGTGCCAGGACCGCTTCCACCAGGGCCAGGTAGTGCGGCCCGGACGGCCTCGCCACCAGTGCGGCGTGGGCGAGCGCCGGGTGCCGGAACAGCACCCCGGTGCAGGAGTCGAGGACGGCGGCCAACCGCTCGCGCCAGTCCCCGGCCGCCGTCACCGGGCTCAGGTCCACCTCCCCGAGGTACTCCTCCAGGATCGCGGCGTGCAGCTCCGCGGCGTTGGCCACGTACACGTACAGCGAGGCCGGCCCGGTGTCCAGCTCCTGGGCCAGCCGCCGCATGGTCACCCGCGGCAGGCCCTCCGCCTCCAGCACCCGCACGGCGGCGGCGACGATCGCCTCGTGGCTCAGCGCGGGCTTCGCCGGCCGCTCGCGGCGGCTGCGGGGTCGGGAGGGGGAGCTCGTCATACCGGCCAGCCTAGCGACCGTGTTCGTCACGAACTAGTTCGCCGAAACCGCCGCCGCCGCTACCGGCCGGCCGCCGGGGCGGACTGGTCGGGGGTGGGCTGGTCCGGGGCGGGCTGGTCCGGGGTGGTGAACTGGTCGAGCAGGCGCTGGAGGCCGTCGGGGCCGAACATCAGGTCCAGGCTGGCGGCGGAGGCGGCGGCCGAGGCCTCGCTGCGGGGGAAGAGGGCGCGCTCGTAGGCGGTCAGGGCGGCCTCGGGGTCGCCGGGGTGGTGGGCGAGGGCCTTGCCGAGTTCGGCGCCGTCGAGCATGGCGAGGTTGGCGCCCTCGCCGGCGAACGGGGACATCAGGTGGGCGGCGTCGCCGAGCAGGGTGATGCCGGGGGTGCGGTTCCAGCGGTGGCCGACGGGCAGGGCGTGGATCCGGCGCGGGACCAGGCCGCCGTCGGCGTCGGCGAGCAGGGCCCGCAGGCCGTCGGCCCAGCCGTCGAAGCCGGCCAGCACGGCCGCCTTGGCGGTGTCGGGGGCGGTGGTGTCGATGCCGTCCAGCCAGTCCTCGTCGGCCCGGACGGCGGTGTAGACGTGGATGCTGCCGTCGCCCTCACGGTGGGCGAGGAAGCCGCGGTCCTCGGCCACGGAGAGGAAGAACCCGCCGCCGACCAGGGCGGCCGCCCCGGGGTGCCGGGTGTCCGCGTCGTGCAGGTCGGCCTCGACGAAGGAGATCCCGGTGTAGGCGGGCCGGGCGTCGGACAGCAGCGGCCGGATCCGGGACCACGCGCCGTCCGCCCCGACCAGCAGGTCCGTGGTGACGGCCGTGCCGTCGGCGAAGGCGACCTGGTGGCGGCCGTCGCCCAGCGCGTGGGCGCGGACCACCTTGTGGCCCCAGCGCACGGTGTCGGCGGGCAGGGAGTCCAGCAGCAGGTCGCGCAGACGGCCCCGGTCGACCTCGGGGCGGCCGCCGGTGCCGTCGTCCTCCTGCTCCAGCCGGACGGCGCCGTCCGGCCCCACCACCCGCAGGGCCTCGCCGCCCGCGTGGACCAGGGCCAGGAACCGGTCGTGCAGCCCGGCGTCGCGCAGGGCCTGCTGGCCGGAGTCGTCGTGGATGTCGAGCAGGCCGCCCTGGGTGCGGGCCTCGGGCGAGGGCTCCAGATCGAAGACGGCGGCCCGGATGCCGTGGACGTGCAGGACCCGGGCGAGCACGAGGCCCCCGAGCCCGGCTCCGATGACGGCGACGGGAACGTGCTGGACGGTCATGGCCACTCCTTCGGTCGGTGCCGGCCCGTGCCGGTCGGCGCGGGTTCGTCGCCCGCTCCTCCACGGTAACGAACATGTTCGTAACGAACAAGTTCGTTCTATGGAACGGCCCACCGGAGGCGGGGGTTGGGACACGCCCTGGGCGGCCGCGACGGACCGTTCGGGTCGACCCGGGCGAGGTAGTAGAGGTCGAGGTGATCGGTGCCCAGGCGGGAGAGTCACTCGACGATCAGGTACCGCTGCGCGCTCGCCCCGCTGACGCAGGCCCCGCCGTCGCAGCCGCCCTTGGCCTCGGTGAACGCGCTCCAGACGTAGATCCCGGGCGAGGGCGGCGTGTACAGGTAGGTCGACGCGTCCTGCCAGGGCAGGTTCTGCCAGGTCCCGCCGGGGGACAGCACCGAGGCGTGGGAGGCGAAGCCGCTCGCCGTCCAGCTCAGTGAGACCGGCTGGCCGGCCTTGGCCACGGCCTGGTCCGCCGGGGCCAGCAGGCGGGGGACGGCCGGGGCGTCGTGCCCGGGGTCGGGCGTCGAGGAGCCCTTCGCCCTGACGAACAGGAACCGGTCCTCGGACCACGCGCTGCCGACCTGTCCCTCGGTGGCGTTCGCGGTGCTCGCCTCCCACCGGTACAGCCCGGTGGCGGTGGGTGTGAACGTGCAGGCGGCGGTGCTCAGCCAGGCGGTGTAGCGGGGGGAGTCGTCGCCCAGCCCGGTGAAGACGCGCGACACCGCGGCGGCGTGGTCCCAGCTGAGCGTGACCGACCGGCCGAGCTCGATGACCGTCCGGTCGGCGGGCCCGGTGGGCTCGGGCGGGTGCGGGGTCCCCGCGGGCACACTGGTCACCCCGGTCGGGGCCGAGGAGTCGCCCGGGGCGCCGCCGGACGGGAAGCAGTCCGGCGGCCCGGAGCCGCCGGTCATCACGAACAGCCGGAAGCAGACGGCGGCGGCGACGAGCGCGAGGGCGAGCGGCACCGGCAGCCAGCGGAGCCGGCGCTTCCCACCACCGGGCGGCGGCGGGTCGGGAGGCTGCTGGACCTCGGTGATCGCCGTACGGGTGCGGTCGTTCGGGTCGCTCGGCCCGTTCGGCCCGTTCGGCTCGCTTGGTGGTCCGAGCGGCGGGGGCCCGACCGGTGGAGGGTCCCCCGGGCCCCCGGCCGCGACCGGAGCCGCCCGCCGCTGCGCCGGGAGCCACGCCCCGGCGGGCGCGTCGTGCGCGGCCGGCCCGAACAGGTCCAGCAACTCGGCGGGGGTGGGCCGGTCGGCGGGATCGCGCGCCAGACAGGCGGCGATCGCCGGGCGCAGGGCCTGCGGGACGCCGCCGAGGTCCGGCTCGGCGTGCACGATCCGGTAGAGCATCACCTGCGCTCCACCGTGGCCGAACGGCGCGCACCCGGCAGCGTGGCAGAGCACGTGGCCGAGGCTGAACACGTCACAGGCCGGCCCGATCGCGCCACCCGCGATCTGCTCCGGCGCCATGTAGCCGGGCGTGCCGACGACGACCTGGGTCCGGGTGATCGCGGTCCCGTCCAGCGCGCGGGCGATCCCGAAGTCGATGACGCGCGGCCCGTCGTCGGCGAGCAGCACGTTCGACGGCTTGAGGTCCCGGTGGATCAGGCCGACGGCGTGGATGGCGTCCAGCGCCTCGGCCAGCCCCGCCCCGAGGACGCGCAACGACGCCTCCGGCAGCGGGCCGTGGGCGGCGACCGCCTGGGCCAGGGACGGCCCCGGAACGTAGGCGGTGACCAGCCACGGCGGGTCGCCGTCCGGGTCGGCGTCGACGACCTGGGCGGTGTGGAACCCGCCGACCCGCCGTACGGCCTCCAGCTCGTGGGCGAAGCGCCGCCGGAACTCCGGGTCGGCGGCGAGCTCCCGGTGCACGCACTTGACGGCGACCAGCCGGCCGCCCGGCGAACGGCCGAGGTACACCACGCCCATCCCGCCGCTGCCGAGGCGCCCGAGCAGCCGGTACCGGCCGCCGACCGTCGTCGGGTCAGTGGCTCGTAAGGCCTCCACGACACCCCCGGTGGGTCACCGCGCAGCAGCCGGTCCCGTCGACCGGACCCCCCGTGACGAACCCTCGCCTCATCCCAGCGCGTCGCGCGCGGGGCTGTCAATGCCGGCCGCCGAACACCGGGCCGCCGGAACACCGGGCCGCCGAACATCCGGCCGCCGAACATCCGGCCGCCGAACATCCGGCGACCGGCGCCCCGGCGCGCGGCGTCAGATGTGCAGGGTCCGCAGGAAGCAGCCCTTCGCCGAGTCGAAGTACACGCAGCCGGTGACGTACAGCGAGTGGCCGTCCGGCCCGACGGCGAGGGCGTGGATGTACGGCTCGGGAATGGAGAGGCGCACGCTCTGGTCGAACCGGTTCTCGCCCGGCACGAACGTGTACAGCGGGACGGGGATGGTGTAGGAGGGGCCGCCGAGCAGGTAGACGCGGCTGCCGTCGGCGTTCATCGCCGGGTGGTGGTACTCGAAGTAGCCGGAGCCGTACTTCATGACGAAGCGCACCTTGCCCGTGCCCGTGTCGAGCCCGATGCCCTCGGAGTAGGTGCGGACCGACCCGAGCGCCAGCAGGAAGGAGCCGTCCGGGGAGAGCGCCAGCTCGTCCTTGGCGCCGAGGTCGACGACCTTGGCGGTGCCGAGCCCGGTCCCGATGTCGAGGCGCAGCAGGTCGAGGTTCGTGCCCGCGTAGAGGGAGCTGCCGTCGGGCAGGACGGCGAGATCGTTGACCGTGTGGCCGGTGACCGCCGTCTGGTCGATGAACTCCTGGTCGCCGGTGGAGAGTTCCAGGATCCGGCCCGGCTGCTCCTGCCCGGCGGGGCCCGAGGGCCCGGACTGGCCGACGTAGAGGGTCTCGCCGTCCGGGTCGGCGGCCAGACTGGTCGCCGCGCCCGGGGTCCAGCCCGCCGGGAGCTGCTGCTCCGGCGCGGCGATGCGGGCCTTGACCGTGTTGGTCCCGGTGTCGATGACGTAGACGGCGGAGCCGACTCCGACGTACAGCCGGTGGCCGTCCGGGCTGAGGGCCGGCCGCCCGTAGGGCGCCGGGTCGCCGAGCGGGAGGCGGGCCGTCACCGTGCCGGTCTGCGTGTCGACGGTGGACAGGTACACGCCCTGGCGCCCGCCGACCACGTCCGTCAGCACGAGGTAGACCTTCCGGCCGTCCGGACTGACCGCCTCGGTGACCTTCTCCCAGGTGAACTCCGCGAGCCGGACGGCCCCCGGTACGCCGGAGACGGGGCCGTGGGGCTCGCCGGAGGCGGCCGCCCCCGACGCCCCCGAGACACCCGCCCCACCGAGCAGCAGGGCCGCCGCCGTCGCCGCCGAGACGGTCCAGCGGGATCCGCGCCGTAACGCGCTTGCCGGGCTCCTCATCATGTCCTCCCCTTGTCGGCCGGTGCGCCGAGCCGGGCACCGGGTGGATCGAAGCCTAGGTGATTCCATTGCCGTGAGATGGAGTAACCATTAAGTGGTGCAGGAGAGTTGGAGGTTCCATCAGTTGCCGACGGGAGATCAACTGACGCCCACCGCCCGGTGAATCCCTCTCCCTCGAATGAGAGGATCACCCCGGCCCGCGAATTCCGGCCCGCGAATTGCGTTCCTGACGGCCGGAGTTACGACCCACCAAAGGAATCGCAGATGACCGACCGACCGGCGCCCGCCCCCTTCACCACCGAGGACACCCTGTTCGGCGGGATCACCGTCCGCATCGACGGCCAGGACCGGGTGACGGTCTCCGGGGAGCGGATCCCCACCGCCGTCCTGGAGCGCGACCCGGGCAGCGAGCCGGACCCGCAGATCGCCATCGGCACCCGCGACACCGCCCACCTGACGCTGACCGTCGACGGCTCGCCGGTGCCGCTGCGGCCGGGCCGGGGCAAGCTCCGCCGGAAGTCCTACCGGGTCGAGACCACGTACGACGGCGCCGTCTACGTCCTCGTCCCGGACTCCATCCCCAGCAGCCGCCTCATACGCGACGGCAAGCGCCTCGGCGACTTCTCCTGCGACGGCGACCAGATCGTCATCGTGGAGTGGCGGGACGGCGCCCCCGCCCGCCCCGCCGACGCCGCGATCGGCTACGTCCTCGCCTCCGCCTTCGGCACGGGCGGGCAGCCCACCTGGATGCTGCTCGCCGAAGGGGTCGCCGCCCTCATCCCCTGAGCCCCCGCCCCGGCCCGCCCACCCGCCGGCCCGGCACCGTTGTGCCGGAGCGGGTGGCCAGACACCTCAGGCGAGGGGCCCGGCCGTCGGCGTGTCGGCGATCGGTTGCTGGTGCCGTCGCCCTCATCGTCCGGTGAGCCAAAGGCATCCCCGCCCGGTCGCGAGCCGATGGGGGCATCGAGACGCCGGTCGAGTGCCTGATGTGATCACGTTACGGAGAACGATCTAGAGGTTCACGACCTGATCGTGTTCGATGACGTCCTGGTCACTGAACGTGCTATGCGTCGTGTCCGCCGCACGGGAGGTAGATGTCTCCAGTAGGGGACAGAAAACTGCCAGGATGGTCGATGCGAGGTCGATCTCTCAGCAGGAGATAGACCTCAGCTCCGCCCAGGCATAAGCGCCAGGGTGATAACCACTGAAGTTCGCTTTCGTGCCGTTTCCTCCGGCCCACGGCGAGTCCCACGAGCTGCCGTCGTTGAAGTGGAGGCGGACATAGGGGCACCGGCCGTCGGCCTTGGTGTCGTGCACCGTGCCCGTGATGTTCCCGTCGCATATCCGGCCATCTGCGTACCCCTCGGCGTGGGCATCCGGACCGCCCGTTTCGATAACATCACAGGTGAGCACCCCGGGCGTGGATGCCTGGGCAGTGGGGGACACCACCACGCCGAGAGAGCAGAAAGCCCCGAGTGTGGCGGCGACCAAGATCATTTTCCCTTTGCGCATAGCTTCCTCTTTCTTGTCGATCTTGCGGGCTGCAATGCTTTTCGCGCGCAACATTCCAGAAAACTCACGAGGAGCCCCAGTCGACTTGCGTAGACCTCTGTCCGAACCCTCGCAATGGACACGTCCCGGCGTGTTCGCCACCCCGGTACCGCGCTCTTCGAGGGGACATCTCCGGCACGGTCGCCGGCCGTGTTCGTATACGGAGACGGCCGAGTCGCGGGACCCTCCGCGAAGAGCCGGTGGAGACTCCACAGTGAGGCCTTATTGATTGTCCATCAACAAGAAATCGGTCACGGGCCAGGTGGGCAGCGGACAATCCGGTTTGGCCGCGGACAACGGTAAGGGGACACGAGGTCGCCGGTGCTGGCCGTCCGCAGGGCGATCCAAAGGGGGAGAGTGAGCAGACGGATGCCCTGGTCGCATGCGTGCCCGAGACGCGCCGCCGCCCGGGGATCGAGGTCGTCCACCGGCCGCCGCTATCGCAGCGGCCAAGAAGGCCGGCTACTTCCTGCAGCTCTGACCGGACGGGCGGCAGGTTTCCCGCCCAGACGCCCCGTCAGTGCGTGATCTGGATTCCGCGATGTGGGAGCCACGCCGCGGCGGCCTTCCCGAGAGGTGGTGTCACCTTGGCGCCGCTACCACCCTCGCGCGGGACAAGCCTGGCCAGGCCGGCTCCCCTGAACGAGCTGCGCACCGCGCGGCCCGGGTTTCCGGACGGCCGTGATCACCGCGGTGGCGGATCCGGGTGGTGGCGTGTCCGTCTGGGGTGGAGTTGTGTGTTCCCTGGGATCGGTCAGTGGAGCAGTGGATGCTCGATTGTCGGTTCCGGCTTCAGGTGGTTCAGCTCCGGCTGGGTTTCAGCAGGTGTCGAAGTTCCAGTGTTGTGTCCTGTTCGCCGCCGCTGTTTCGGGTGGCAGTCCCGAGAATTGCCTGCGCGTGTTGAATGCACAGGGCGTCCAGCACGTCCCAGGTGGCGAGGCAATCGCCCAGCGCTGCATGAGCGCCGATGCGTCCGGGTGAGTGGAGCTCGGCGAGTGCTTCGAGTGTGCTGCGGCTGTGGCGAGAGGATGGCAGGCACTGGTGGATGCGCATGGGGTCGACGGCCTCGACTCTCCGGGTTCCCAGACGTGCGGCGAGTGTGGGTAGGCCGTGGCGTTGGCATTCCACGTCGAGAAGGTCGAGGTCGTACGACTGGCAGACCATACGGGATATGGCCGGGCCAGCATAGACGAATCAGAGAAATCGCGTCTCTAGGCATTTTCGGGTGCGACTCCAGCCGAGACCGTCGCGACCAGCGGCTTCACCTCGCCGCCTCCAGAACCCCGTCGAACCCGGGACCGAGCTCGGGTACCTCACCCCGCTCGAAATCCGAGCCAGACTGCGGTACGACTTCATCTCCGCAGCGTAGAAACCCGCTGTCCAAGATCAGGGGGGAACTTCAGCACGCTGTCTACGACGGCCACTTCGCAGTTCAGCTGATCTGAGGTTTGCCGCCTGAATAGAAGAGCTGAACGCTGAACGCACCCTCGTTCAGCATCCAGAGTCGCACGGTGTAGCGCCGGGCGCCTGAGGCGTGCATGGGATCGGCTTCGGCGAAGGCTACGGCCTCTGCGCGGGATCCCGCGCGGTACATGAATATCCCCTCGCCCAGCCACTCGTTCTCGGCCTCGTTCGCGAGCGGGCCGGCGCCGAACATGACGCCGTCGCGTTCCAGCTTGGCCTGGTAGGCGAGGTGCTCTTCGAGGTTGGCGAGAACGGGACCGAGACCTGCGGTGGGCTCGGAGACGATCACGTATAGCTGCTTCGCCAGCAGTTCGTGCTCCCGGGAGAACATCACCAGTTCGTCCCACGCCATTCGGGGTTCGCTCATGGTCATCCTCGATTCTGTGGATTTCGTGCCTTGCTTTCTCTTCAAGTATGTCCTGCGGTCCGGCCGCCTGCGCGGTCGTCACCGCAGCCAGGGCCTCGGTGCTGTGCCGACGGGCCCGGATCTGGTTCTGGAATTGCACCAGGACGTCCGCCAGTAACTCCAGAATTGTTGGATCGGTGAGTTCTCGACTTTGCAGCGGATCGCGATCTTGAAGAGGGTGGTTGCTTCCCGTCCGGGTGAGCTGGGCCTGATGCGCGGCCGGACGGGCTGGATGTGAAGAACCATCAGCGGTGATGATCCAACCGCCTCGTGTCCGAGGAGTTGCCGCTGATGGTTCCGGGGATGACGCTACCGGCGTCGTTGCTGCTGGTCCTGCAGGTCACCCGTCCGTGCTTCACGAAGCACTCGTTCGAGACGTTCTGCCATCTGGTGACCGGGACGGTCGCGCGGACCGGGCGGCGCACGGTGACCGGGATGCTGACGGGTGCGGGCCTGTCGCGGCTGTGGCCGCACCGCAGGGTGCATGCCTTCTTCTCGCAGGCGTCGTGGAATCCCGACCGGCTGGGTCTGCGGCTGGCCCGCGCGGTTGTCGAGGCCCTGCTGCCGGCGGACGCCCCGATCAGTCCAGGGCGACGCTGACGCGGCGACGCAGGTCGCGGTCGGCCGAGGCGGGATGGCGGCGGACAGCGGCCCGCTGGCGTGCCCGTCGCAGCAGGAATCAGTGCAGGAACGGGCGGGCGAGGTTGGCGTGAGCCGCCGGCTTGTCCGCGAGTGCGTGCTCCAGCCAGCCGGGGATGCGTTCGATGTCCTCGTTGCGTTCGTCCAAGACGCGGGGCCGGACCTCGGTCAGGTAGTGGTCGAGGTCGTCGACGATCCAGTCCATCTCGGGGACGGTGAAGATGGTGCGGCGCTTGGGCTGGCTGCCCTTGGAGGACTTGCCCCAGCGCACGAACACCGCCCCGTGGCGCTTGTACTGCGGGGCCTTCGGGCTGCGCCGCAGGTCGGCGAGGTCCAGGCCGACGTTCTCCCGGCGCCGCATGCCGTAGGCGTAGTAGGCCTTGAGTAGGGCGGAATCGCGCATCGCGGTCAACACGCCCTTGCGGCCGCGCTTTCGGATCTCCTCGACCCGTCCGTCGGCGGCGTCGAACAGGTCCTGGATCTCGTCGTAGGTCAGCGGCCGACGGCGCGGGTCGCCCTCATACTCGCTGACGTGGGTGACGGTGTTCCACTCGTGCAGGATCTGAACCGGCACCTCGCCGAAGCGCTCCTGGCAGACGGACATTGGGGCTGCCCCGTCCGCGCCCGTGAGCTCCTCGCGCGCCACCGCGGCGCCCTGCTCGTCGTCTGCCAGGCCACGCCACCGTCGACGTTCTGCCCCCAATACCGTCGGTGGGGCTGCCTCGCCGCTAACGGCCCGGGGCAGCCCCACCGACCTTCAGCGCAATCGATGGCGCCCCAGCCGCCGGGCACCACGCCATCGGGAGTGCCAGGCATCCCGCGCCCAGCCCACCAGGGCGACGGCCACAGCACCCCCAGCCACAGCCACAGCCAGCGCCCAGAGCCGGCCGACGGGGAAGCCCACTGTGAGCACGCAGCCGAGCACGGGCAGAACCATCAGCCAGCGGCCTCTGCCGACGGCCATTTCCCGCCCGGCCTGATGAGCGGCACCGTGGGTGCTGGCGGTGGCGACGATATGGAGCCGCGCGTTGAGAGCGGCACCTTGGCGGCTACCAGTTGGTGGTGGGCACGGGCCTTGGCGTTTACCGCTCAGCCCAGGATTCCCTATGACCCGTTGCGTGCGGTCGCCACCGGTGTTGTCGGGATTGCGGGCATCTGAGCATGACGAACGCCCCGTACCGGACCGGTACGGGGCGTCGTGCTGCGAAGGTCAGGCGGAGCGGATGTGCTCGGCCTGGGGGCCCTTCGGGCCCTGGGTGATGTCGAAGCTCACCTTCTGGCCCTCCTGGAGCTCCCGGAAGCCCTGTGAGTCGATGTTCGAGTAGTGGGCGAAGACGTCGGGGCCGCCGCCGTCCTGCTCGATGAAACCGAAGCCCTTCTCGGCGTTGAACCACTTCACGGTGCCGGTGGCCATGTGCTGCTCCCTGGTCGGGGAACGAGATACGCGCTGGTGCGCACCCCTGGGGTTGAGGTGATCGCCCTGGTCCTCCGACTGCAGGTGTTGCGGTACTTCGGATCCACGACTGCTACCTCAGACGATCCCACGACGGTGGAGATCGCGCGACCGCACCCTCGGGCCGCCGCCTGCGTGGCGCGCCGGCCGGGGTCCCGCTACGGGTTGATGCCGTCGAACTGGAGCAGGTGGTAGGGGCCGGTCGCCGTTCCGTCCCACCGCGAGACGATCAGGGTGAGTGAGGTCGCGCTCGCGCTGCCGGGGTGGATGTATCCGCCGTACAGGTTGGGGACGACCGGTTTGCCGGAGCCGTCCTGTCCGCCGACGATCTGCTGGACGGGAGCGGACCACCTCTGGTCCGGGCGGGGCGCGGTGCGGGTGCTGATCGACATGGCGTCGCGGTCGAAGTAGCTCATGCAGTAGGTGTCGCCGATCCGCTTGACGGAGAACTCGCCGATGCCGTGCCCGTCGTCCAGGATGATCGTCGGCGGGGCGGAGGTCGTCCACTGCCAGGTGTTGTCGAGGAAGGCCCAGTTCTGCTGGGCGCCGAAGTTGCCGCCGTAGAAGTCACCCGGCTGGTAGCGGAACAGTTGGATCCATCCCTTGCCGCCTTCCTCGCTCTTCAGGTGACGGCCGTTCCACGGCTTCGAGAAGACGTAGAGCCAGCCGTCGGGGTCGATGCCGGCGAACGACCACATGCCGTAGAGGGATTGGTTGATGTTCAGGGAGTCGCCGTTCCAGTGGTAGGAGAAGTCCTGCCAGGTCATTCCGTAGTCGTCCGAGTAGGCGACGCCGGACAGCCGGGAGCCGTCGTGGCCGAAGGCCAGCGGAGGATCCCCCTCCCGGCCCCAGCTGGCCACGGATGTGTACTGGATGAAGGTGCGGCCGCCGAACTCGATGCAGTCGTTCGGGATCCTGGTGATCTCGCAGTCGGGCCACGTGCCCGCCCCGCGCGTGTAGTTGAACAGCTGCCCGGCCTGGCCGTTGGGCGCCGCCCAGGTGAAGGAGATCGGTGTCCTGCCGGAGGCGTCGAAGCTGCCCTGGGCCAGCATCGCCGGCGACATGCCGTCCGCCGGCGTTCCCAGATGCAGACCGCGCCACGAGTCCCCGAACACGTAGCCCCAGGTGCGGTCGTGCGCCCGGTAGTACGGGATGCCCAGGTCGCCGCAGCCGAGGCCCACCTGGCTTGCCGAGTCGCCGGGGAGTTGACACAGCTGCGTGCCCTGCTGGAGCAGACGGGGCTCCGCGGTGGCGGGTGTGGTGGTGAGGGCGCCGGTGCCCGCGCCCACGGCGAGGCCCGCGGCGGCCCTGAGGATCGAACGGCGGTCTACGTGCGGGGAGTTGGGCACGATGCGTCCTCCGAGTGTTCCGTCCCGCCGGCGTGCTGCCGACCGACGGCACGGGTATCCCCGGATGCCGGGTGCGGCATGCGCGGTCGCAGGTGAGTACGAACCGTCTCGGCCATGCGGTGCGCGGTGGCGGACCGAGGACGCACTTGCCGGGGGCGGTGTCCGGCTGCGACGCTGGGACGGTGGATCCTGAAGCACTGATTGCGACTGCTCTTGCGGCGGGCTCGGTGGCCGGTTCCAAGGGCGTGATGACGAGCATGGCGGCGGACGCCTACACGGGTCTCAAGAACCTCGTGCGGCGGCGGTTCCGCGGGCAGCCCGCCGCCGAGGTGGCCCTGGAGCAGTTGGACGGGAATCCGGAGGCCTGGCAGGCGCCCCTCCGGGCGGAGTTGGAGCGGATCGGGGCGGGTGACGATCAGCGGTTGGTGGTTGCGGCGCAGGAGCTGTTGGCGCTGCTCGACGCGGCCGGGACCGAGGCCGGGCGCTACCAGGTCGATGCCCGGGGTGCCCAGGGCGTGCAGATCGGAGATCACGGCAAGCAGAGCAACGTGTTCAACTCCCCTCCACCCGAGGCTGGTTGATCCGGGCGGATCCGGTCGCGGTCAGCTGAACGCGCGGAGGTGGGCCACCTCGGGGTCCGGCTCCCAGCCCCGGGCGGCGCGGCGCAGTTGCCAGCTCTCCGACCAGGCTCCCGAGGCCCGCAGTACGGACGGGCCATGCTCTGCGTCCGTCCGTACCGAGAGTTCGCCCCAGGGAACGAAGAGGCAGAAACCGTTCCCGGCGGCGATGTCGGAGGCGCTGAAGCGCACCGGACCGCGCGGGTCGCCGATGTAGGTGCCGAGGTGCAGGTAGGTGAGTTCGAGCCAGCGCCCTGCGCCCAGCCAGCTGCCGCTGCTCAGCATGCACCGGACGCCGACGCCGGGCGTTCCGTCGTCCTTGCGCACGCCGTACTCGTTCAGCCGGGGGCCGCCGCGTTCGATGTGGCGGCGTAGCGGCTGGTGGTCGGGCAGGACGCCGTCGGGGACGAGCGTCCACTCCTCGTGGCGGTCTCCGGTCACGGTGAGACGGGTCGGTACCTGCGGCGGCGGCGAGGACAGCTGGAACCGTAGCCGCATGAACGGCTCGTCACGCTCGCCGTTGCCGACCAGGGCGGCCGCGTGCGCGGTCAGCGTGGCCGAACCGGACCGGGTCGCGCCGGTGACGAAGGCCTCGCCGAACTGCCGGGAGGGGCCTGCCGGTTCCGCCGCCTCCCCGTACCAGACGAAGGCCACTCCTTCCTGGTCCGGGCAGTGGACGAGGTTGGCGAACTTGACGCACCGGACGCCGGCGAACGCGCCGTCCGGGAGCGAGACGGCTCGGTAGCAGCTCACGTGCGGGCCTGCGTAGTACATGGCTCCGGTTCCTCACGTCGTGGCGTCGCGGACGCCGTGGGGCAGGTAGTGGAACAGGTACACGCCGGACTCGCCCACGGCGCACAGCAGGGGGCGGCTCGGGTGCCAGGCGAGACCGAGCAGCGGGGTGACCACGCGGATCCCGCACCAGGGTTCGTCGCTGCCCGGCCGCCACATCCGGAGCCGTCGTTCGACGATGTCCGTCGTGATCAGGGAGCCGTCGGGGGCGAAGGTGCAGGCGGCCACTCCGCTGCTGTGGCGCGCCAGGGTCTGCCGTGGTGCGCCGGAGTCGGCGTCCCAGAGGACGGCGGTCCGGTCGTGGCTGGCGGAGGCGATGAAGCGTCCGTCGGGGGAGAAGGCGCAGTCGCTGACCAGGTCGGTGTGACCGTCGAGGACGGTCCGGAGCCGGCCGGTGGCGGTCTCCCACAGCCGGACGGTGTGGTCGTGGCCGGCGGAGACGATGGTGGTGCCGTCCGGGGAGAACTCGCAGGCCGAGACGGCTCCGGTGTGGCCGGCCAGGACGTGCCCGGGCTGCCCGGTGGCGGTGTCCCAGAGCCGCACCGTGTCGTCGCGGCCACCGGTGATCAGGAGCCTGCCGTCCGGGGAGAACCCGCAGGCGGTGACCGCATCCTCGTGTCCGGCCAGGACGTTGCGGACGGTGCCCGTGCGGGCGTCCCACAGCCGGACGGTCAGATCGTGGCTGGCGGAGGCCAGGAGCGTCCCGTCCGGGGAGAACGCGCAGCCGCTGACGGTGTCGGTGTGGCCTTCCAGCCGCTGTTCCACCCGGCTGGCGGCCACGTTCCAGATGCGTACCGTCTGTTCGCGTCCCGCGGTCGCCACGGTCGCGCCGTCCGGGGAGAACGCGGCGGTGTACTCCCACCTCGGTGAGGGCTGGGGGCGAGGCGTGTCGAGGGAGGTCTCCCACAGCCGGATCCGGTGATCGTGGCCGGCCGTGGCGAGCAGGGCGCCGTCGGGGCTGAACGAGCAGGAGGTGACGGTCTCGCAGTGGTCGGCGAACAGGGTGCGCTGGGTGCCGGTGGGGACGTGCCAGATGCGGGCCGTGCGGTCGCGGCCGGCGGTGGCGAGCAGGGTGCCGTCGGGGGAGAAGGCACAGGCGACGGCTTCGGCGTCGTGGCCGGTCAGGGTGTGGACGGGGTGGCCGGTGTGGGTGTGCCAGATGCGGACGGTGTGGTCGTGGCTGGCGGTGGCCAGG